>BQJG01000047.1 GCA_021604585.1 Hyphococcus sp. | reverse complement strand
CTTGCCGAACCCGAGACGGTCGCCTTGGCGGACACGGCGACGCCCGCCATGTGGCGCGTGACCGATGCGGATTCAGAATACATCCTGATCGGCACGTTCCACATTCTGCCGCCTGCCTTGAACTGGCGGACAGATTTGCTCGCAGACGCCTTTAACGACGCAGCCGTCACCTATTTTGAAGTCGATGCCAACGCGCCCGATGCGACGGCGAAGACATTGAACACCGTCATGTCGCAAGGCTTCAACGCACCCGGCGCTTCACTGGCGGCGATGCTCGAAACACGCGACGCGAACAAGCTGCGTGACATTGTCAAAGAATTGAGCCTGCCCTTCGCCGCTGTTGACACGATGCGGCCCTGGAATGCGTTTTTGACGTTGAGCGTTCAGTTCATCATCAATCAGGGGTTCGACCCCGGCAATGGCGTTGACAGCGTGCTGCTGAAGGAAGCCAAAACCGCCGGCAAGGATGTCCGGTATTTTGAAACCATCGAAGAACAATTATCGTTCTTTACCGGCCTGGCGCCGGCAGTCGAGAAAGACCTCTTGGTCATCACCATTCGCGACTGGGACAAGCAGGCTGGCGCCTTCGATGAACTGTTTAACGCCTGGGCGTCCGGCGACACCGATTATATCGATGTCCAGATGAACGAAGACATGCGCGAACAGGCGCCGGACGTATATCAACGCCTGATTGTCGAACGCAACGCCGCCTGGGCGAATGAACTGGATGCGGCGCTGAAGAATGAATCCGGCAAGGGACTGGTCGCCGTCGGCGCCGCACATCTGGTGGGCGGCGAGTTTTCCGTTCCGGCGCTGCTCGCCGCAAAGGGCTACGAAGTGACCCGCTACGGCGTTGAGGCCGCATCAACCGGCACGCCGGAAGAAGCCCTTGCGCCGGATGCCGCGAATGACAACGATCCGTCAGAATAACCAAGGCGCGCAGCTTAAACATCCAGCGCAGCCGAAAGCGCATTCGACTGGATGAACTCGCGGCGCGGCTCGACGATGTCGCCCATCAGGCGTGAGAAGATGTCGTCCGCATCGTCGGCTTCCTTCACTTTCACCTGCAGCAACACGCGCGCTTCCTTGTCGAGCGTTGTTTCCCAAAGCTGTTCCGGATTCATTTCACCAAGTCCCTTATAGCGCTGGAAGGAAAGGCCCTTTTCGCCAGCGGCGCGCGCCGCGCGCAGCAGGCTGTTGGGGCCTGTCACCGTCATGCGCTGGTCCTTGCGAGTCCATGTGGCGGGCTTGGCGAAAGCGTCGGCGAGCCCTTCCATGCCGGCCTGCACTTTCTTGGCGTCCGCCGACATCAGCATATCGCGCGACAAGGCATGGCGCTCGGCGACGCCGCGCAATTCGCGGTCAAACACATAACCGCCCTCGCCGTCCGGCGCGCCTTTCCAGCCGCGTTCAAATTCGTCCGCCACCATATCGAGGCGTTCTGCGACTTTGTCCGCAAGCGCTTGACCGGCCTCGCCGTCAGGCGCTTCGGAAAGCGCGCGTGCGAGCGCCGCCTGAACGATGATGTCGCGATTAAAACGTTGTGGGAATTCATTAATGGAATCGCGGACCTTGCGCGCGCGCGCGACGAGGTCAGCAAGATCTGTCCCGAAGATCGTTTCATTATTGTTGAGCACCAGCGATGCATCTGTGATGCCTTCCGCATAGAGGTGATCTTCAAGCGCGGCGTCATCGAGGAGATACTGCTCCGACTTCCCGCGCGCGACCTTATAAAGTGGCGGCTGGGCGATGAACAAATGTCCGCGCCGGATGAGTTCCGGCATTTGGCGGAAAAAGAATGTCAGCAGCAATGTCCGGATATGCGCGCCGTCGACATCGGCGTCCGTCATAATGACGATCTTATGATAGCGCAGCTTGTCCGGGTTGAAATCGTCGCGGCCAATGCCGGTGCCGAGCGCCGTGATCAGCGTGCCGATCTCTTGGCTGCCGAGCATTTTGTCGAAACGCGCGCGTTCGACATTGAGGATCTTGCCGCGCAGCGGCAGCACAGCCTGGTTTTCGCGATTGCGCGCCTGTTTCGCCGAACCGCCAGCGGAATCACCCTCGACGATGAAGAGTTCTGACTTCGCCGGATCGCGTTCCTGACAATCGGCGAGTTTGCCGGGCAGCGACGCGACGTCGAGCGCCGATTTCCGCCGGGTGAGTTCGCGCGCCTTGCGCGCCGCCTCGCGCGCGGCGGCGGCTTCGGCAATCTTGGTGACGACGCGACGGCCCTCGGCCGGGTTTTCTTCAAACCACTCGCCGAGCTTTTCGTTGACAGCGCCCTCCACCACAGGGCGCACCTCGGACGAGACAAGTTTGTCTTTGGTCTGCGACGAAAATTTCGGGTCCGGCACCTTGACCGACAGCACGCAGGTTAGTCCTTCGCGCGCATCATCGCCGGTTAGCGAGACTTTCTCTTTTTTCGCGATGCCCGATGACTGTGAGTAGCTGTTGATGACGCGCGTCAGCGCGCCGCGAAAGCCAGCCAAATGCGTGCCGCCATCACGCTGCGGAATGTTGTTGGTGAAGCACAGAACCTTTTCGTGATAGCTGTCATTCCACCACATGGCGACATCGACGGTGAGACCGTCGCGTTCAGTGGAAAATGAAATTGGCGCCGAAATCAGCGGCGCTTTAGCATTATCGAGATACCGGACAAACGCCTCGAGCCCGCCATCATAGATCATCTCTTCAGTGCGGGTCTCCACGTGACGCTTGTCGATCAGCCGGATAGCGACGCCGGAGTTCAAGAACGCCAGTTCGCGCAGGCGATGTTCAAGCGTATCGAAATCAAATTCCGTGCCGGTGAAAATTTTATCGGACGGTAGAAATGTGACTTCGGTGCCGGTTTTTGTCGCCTCGCCGACAATTTCAAGATCGCCTTCAGGTTCGCCCATATTGAACCGCATGAAGTGCTCTTTGCCGTTGCGGCGGATACGCAATTCCAGCGTCTCGGACAGCGCATTGACGACGGAAACGCCGACGCCATGCAACCCGCCGGAAACCTTGTAGGAATTCTGGTCGAATTTCCCGCCCGCATGCAGCTGGGTCATGATGACCTGCGCCGCAGAAACGCCTTCTTCGGTATGAATATCGGTTGGAATGCCGCGGCCATTGTCAGTCACGGTGACGGAACCGCTCTCATTGAGGATGACCTCAACCGTATCGCAATAACCGGCCAACGCCTCGTCAATCGCATTGTCGACGACTTCATAGACCATGTGATGCAGGCCGGAACCATCATCGGTGTCGCCAATATACATGCCAGGACGCTTGCGGACGGCGTCCAGACCTTTGAGCACTTTGATGGAATCGGCGCCGTACTCTTCTTGCGGCGCGGCGGTATTCGCCATGGGTGTTTTCTTTCTTTTTACGTCAGTCGTTTTTCGTTAACGGCGCCGCCCGCAACATCAAAATGTTGAGCGCGCGCGCCCCACGCCTCAAACAGGGATTGATCCGTCCCCGTCATAAAGACCTGAAAACCAAGATCGTCGAGGATCGCGAACAGACTCGCCCGCCGGTCAGGATCGAGATGAGCGGCGATCTCATCGAGCAGCAAAATCAGCGGCGCATCCGGATCACCAAAGCTCAGCGCGCGCGCATTGGCGAGCACCAGCCCGATCAGCAGCGCTTTTTGTTCGCCAGTCGAACACAACCTTGCGGCGCGGCCCTTGGCGCGGTGCGCAACCGACAAGTCGCTGCGATGCGGGCCTGTCAGCGCGCGCCCGGCCTCCATATCGCGACGGCGCTTCATCCGCAGCGTTTCGGCGAATTCGTGTTCAACATCGCCTTGCGCCGCGGTTTCCAGCAAAGCCTCGACATCGCCTTCAAGAGACAGGTCAGCTTCGGGAAACACGCATTCTTCTGAGGTGACTTCCGCCGCCTGCAACCGCGAGACCATGGCGCGGCGGGCCGCCGCAATCGCTGCGCCCGCTTCAGCCATCTGCCTTTCCACCGCCGACAGCCATTCTTCGTCGCGGCCGCCCTCATCCAACAATTTCTGGCGCTGACGCATCGCCTGTTCGTAGGCGTTGGAGCGGCGGCCATGCGCCGGGTCATGGGCCAGCGTCATACGGTCGAGAAAGCGGCGGCGCTCGCCCGCGCCTTCCATAAACAATCGATCCTGCGCCGGCGTCAGCCAGAGAAACCGCAAATGTTCAGCGAAGGCGCCGGGGCCCGATGCGTCGCAATCATCAATCCGGCAGATGCGCCGCGCCGGATTGGCCGCCACTGCGCCGACGCCGAAGCGGCGCTCGTCTTCACCATCATCGACACGCGCCGACACGGCCCATCCGCCGCCGCCATCAATGCGCGGCAACTCATCGAGCCGGGCGCCGCGCACGCCGCGCCCCGGCCCGATTAACGAAATCGCTTCAAGAATGTTGGTTTTACCTGCGCCATTGGCGCCGGAGAGCGCCGCCGGGCGGCCGTCAAACTCGATCTCAGCGCGCGCATAAGAACGGAAATCGGTAATGGTGAGCCGCTTGATGCGCGCGCGTTTGCGCTCCGCATCCGGCGGCGCCTCATCCCAAATGCTGACTGCTGCTTCGCTCAATCTCTACACCCTTAAAGGCATGAGAACATAAAGCGCGCGCTCATCTTCTTCGTCTGTAATGACAGTGGGCGAAGACGGATCGGCAAGCCGGAAGGTCGCCGTCTCGCCGTCAACCTGCTGCGCCACATCCAGCAGGTAACGCGCATTAAAACCGATCTCCAGCGCATCGCCGCCATAATCGACAGACAATTCCTCAAGCGCCGAGCCTGCTTCGGGGTTGTTCACGGCGAGACGAAGCCGGTCTGCTTCGAGCGCGAGCTTTACTGAACGCGTGCGATCGGCGGAGACCGTCGACACGCGATCCACCGCTTGCGCGAAGTCTTTGGTTTCGACGCGCAAAATGTTGGAGTTTCCCTTCGGTATGACGCGCTCATAATCGGGGAACGTGCCGTCGATCAATTTTGACGTCAGATAGCCGGCGCCGAAACCAAACCGGATTTTTGCAGGCGAGACTGAAATTTCGACATTCTCTTCGGCATCCTCCAGCAACCGGCCAAGCTCGGCGATTGCTTTGCGCGGGACAATGACGCCGGGCATCGCCGCCGCGCCGTCAGGCAAGGGCGCATCAATGCGCGCCAAGCGGTGACCATCGGTCGCCGCCGCACGCAGCGCCGGCGCATCGCCATCGTTGAATGCGTGCAGATAAACACCGTTGAGATAATACCGCGTTTCTTCCTGCGACATGGCGAAGCGCGCCTTGCCCAACAAGCGGCGCAGATCAGATGTCGGCATGGAAAACTTGGTTTCGAGATCATCAGTCGAAAGGCTTGGAAAATCATCCTCAGGCAAAACGGCGAGCGCGAATTGCGAACGTCCAGAAGAAACTTGCAACCGCCCCTCTTCTGCGGAAAGTTCGAGCCGGACCTGCGCGCCATCGGGCAGGCGCTTGACGATTTCAAACAGGGTCAGCGCGGAAACGGTTGTCGCGCCTTTTCCGGCAACATCCGCCGGCGCCTCTTCGGAAATTTCAATATCGAGATCGGTCGCGGTCAGCGTCAGCGCGCCGCCTTTTGCCTGCAGCAACACATTGGACAGGATCGGGATCGTGTTCCGCCGCTCTACAACGCTTTGCACATGCCCCAGCGCTTTGGATAGGGCTGACCGTTCTATCGTAACTTTCATGCGGAATGCTCTTTCAAAATGATGCCTGAACGAGTGTTGGCGGCGATTTGGCGTATCTGAAGCGGCGATGCCAAAATGAAGATTCCATCGCCTGAAAACGCCCCTCTTTTCAGCGCTCCGCCCCTTGTTCAAAGGGTCGCGAATACGCCGAATCGAGAGGCGAAAATCCCTTGCGCATTATAGCCGAAACAGCCCTCAAAAAGCTAGCGCCAGTGCGTATTTCAAGCACTGGCGCCGGGCTCTTACGAGGCTGTTTTCACAGCTATTTTTTTGGACCAGGAAAGGCGCGAAAATTAGCCTTCAATGGCTTCGCGAATCCGCTTCACGCCGTCCTGAAACGCCTTGTCGCGTTCGATCAGCGCCTGCGCGCGCCGGTAGGAGGACATGACCGTCGTATGGTCGCGTTTCATCGCTTTTCCGATGCGGGGAAAGGACTCTTTCAAGACCTCGCGAGCGCACCAGACAACGGCGTGGCGGGCCCGAACGATGCGCTGCGGCTGGGCGCGGCCTGTCATGTCTTCGAGTTTCAGGCCAAACGCCTCCGCCCCGGCGGCGATGGCGTCTTCGATGGTCGCCGCCCGGCGGCGGTCATCGAGGCGGGATTTCAGGACAGATTTCGCATCCTCCAGATCGACGGTGATCTGATCAGCGCCATACATCAGCAAAAGCTGGTTGAGGGCGCCGATTGTTTCACGCGTGCTCTGGGTGAAGGTTCTGGCGATATAGGCAAGCGCTTCGTCGGATACGCTGCAGGCGGCGGGGCTCTGCTCGACGCGTTTTTTCAACACCGCCATGCGCAGATTCTCATCGCCCGGATGGATTGGGGCGCATATGCCGCCAGCCAGACGGTCGGCAAGGCGCTGATTAATCCCCGCCTCAGCAAGTTTGGCGGGCGGAAGTTCTCCGGCGATGACAACCTGTTTGCCGCTGTCGAGCGCTGCGTCGATCACGATAAGTAGTTCCTCCTGAGTGCGATTTTTTCCGTTCAAAAAATGTATGTCGTCAAAGCCCAAAAACCCATGCGCCAGCAGTGATTTATGCAACGCCGCCGTCGCATTCGACCAAACAGCGCTTACGCAAGCGTTGGACAAATTGTTATACGTCACATAGCCGGCCGCGCCGCGGCGCTCATCTTGAAGCCAGGCATGGGCGATCGCCTGCAACAAGTGCGTCTTGCCGACGCCTGACGGGCCATAGAAATAAATCAACTCGCGGGCGCGGCCTTCCGACAGAGCCTCCTGCGCCGCCGCCCAGGCAATGCGGTTGGAGCCGTCCACGGCGAAGGCGTCAAAGGTGCGGCGCGGATCGAGCGCCGTCGCCACATCGTCAAAGGCCGCATCTTTAGCGTCTTTCGGTCCACGTGTCTTGAACGCCGGCGCGGCGACCGTCTCAGCTGCGCGCTGTTCTTCTTGCGCATCAACATGAGCCGCATGGGCGCTAAGATTGTTTTTCCAGACCGTGAGCTGCATCTTTCGAAACGGCCCCACTTCTTTCCGCCATATCTCTGCGAGCACCGGAAAGAAACGGTGATCAAGCATATCGCGTTTGACCTCCGAGGCTGTTGAAAGCGTCACGCAATCTTCGCTGTATTCTTCGAGGCCGAGATCTTTAAACCACGAGAGGTATTTCGCATCACCGACGCGCATGCGCAATGCTGCATGATAACGCTTGAACACTTCTGTTTGAGTCTCCCGCCCGCCATGGTCTTTTTCGTTGTTCATTTTTGAAGCCGCCCAAAATTTGAAGTCAAATCCCCATCTGCGTAGTGCGCGAATAGACGCAACGTCACGCAACGATTCTCTTTAACAATGATTGTTTATGAACCCGGCAACACGAGCCGGAAGGTAACAGCCGGAGTTAGGTAAGAAGCCCGGCGAAATCCATCACGTCAATATCTAAAAATAGAAATGAGAGAGAGCCGCCGCTTTTCATATTTATGTCCCCGACTTTTTAAGTCAAAAGCGTGCCTACGCGGCAGCCGCTCGTGAGAGCCGAAGCGGCAAACCAAAACACAAACCTAACTGAAACTGATTGCTCGGAAATTCGTCCGTGCGCGTCATATATCGACAAGGCCTAGCATAGTTAATCTAAAGGTTGCTGGTCAAGCATTAGATTCCCGTTTGTGGCATTTTTTTACGGTGACTCACTCAACGAAACGCTAATAAAAATCACGCTTACAACAAAAACAAATCGTTACAGTTTGAAACGCACAAAATGACCGAAGCGCATTTTTTGCAGATGCATGTTGTGCACATCACACTACACAAACTTAATCAAAAAACAAAATGCAAAAAGCAAATCGCGCCCGCAAAATTTGCGAGCGCGCTCATCTGCATCAGAAAAAAGTTGACAGTATAATCGTTTACGCTGCGAGCGATTTGATGCGCGAAGACAAGCGCGACAGTTTCCGCGAAATGGTTTTCTTCGGAAACACGCCTTTGGTGACTGCACGGTGCAGTTCCGGTTGCGCGCTCTTGAACGCAGCTTCCGCGACAGATTTATCGCCGCCGGCAATGGCTTCTTCCACTTTGCGCAGGAATGTTCTCACGCGCGAACGGCGTGCCTTGTTCACTGCGGTGCGGCGTGCAATTTTGCGCACCATTTTTTTGGCGGAAGATGTGTTAGCCATATTAATCGTCACTCAATCTGAAATTAGCCGCCCGGAGCCTTCTGTCCGCAGCGCGAGCGGCGGTGTATAGACCCCGGGTCCGGAGGCGTCAACACGTGAATACGCCCTATTTTTCAGCTATATTTCAGCGCTGACACTGGGGGCAGAAAAAGGTCGAGCGGCCACCCTGAACAATGCGCTGGATCGGTCTGTCGCAATGGCGACAATTGTCGCCAGCGCGATCGTAAACATCAAACCGGTGCTGGAAATAGCCGAGCGCGCCATCTGCGGCGGCGAAATCCTTTAAAGTCGAGCCGCCAGCCTCAATGGCCTCATTCAGAACGTTGATAATCTCACTATAAAGCCGGTCGCTGCGTTTTCCGGCCACAGAGCCCGCCTTGCGCCTCGGTGAAATTCCCGCCCGAAACAGGGCCTCGCACACATAGATATTGCCCAGCCCGGCCACAATACGCTGGTCGAGCAGCACCGTCTTTATCGGACCCGTTTTGCCCTTGATCGCCTGTTTTAGGACAGCCGGTGAAAAGCCATTGCCAAGGGGTTCAGGACCCATCCCGTTGAAATGGCGGCAACTCTCCAGCCCCCCGGCGGGCGTGATGTCCATAAAGCCAAACCGGCGCGGATCATTATAGGTCACCCGTGCAGGACTGCTCCCCGCTAGGGCGAACACCACATGGTCATGCTTTGGGTCGCAATCTTGGGCCTGTGCGAATGCGCCCGGCGTACTGTTCCCTGCCGCTGCGATCGTAAACCGGCCCGACATGCCGAGATGCATGATCAGGCTCTCGCGGCTGTCGAGATGTGCAATCAGATATTTTCCCCGCCGGTCGAGGCCGCAAATGCGCCGGCCCTCCAGGCGGGCCGCGAAGCGATCAGGAAAGGCGAAACGAAGATCCGGCCGGCGCATCTCCACCCGGGAGATGAGCGCACCCTCCATGACGGGGGCGAGGCCGCGGCGGACAGTCTCGACTTCGGGCAATTCAGGCATTAATTCGCCTCTATTTCCTCGAAAATATTTTCACCTTCTTCGTTTCTCGATTCCCAGCAAAAATGCTCGATCAGCCGTTTCACAACACGCATTCGCACGCCATCGAGGCCGAATTCCACCAACGCAGCACCCTATCGTGAAAATATTATTTGCTGGCGCTGATGATAGCATAATCCGCCCGAATTCAGCGGAAAACAAAAACCCCCGCCGGCGAGGGCGGGGGTTTGTGTTTGGTTCAGAGTAAGCGGGCGCCGCTTATTCCTTGTCTTGCTTTTCCTTCAGCGCGGCGCCGAGAATATCGCCGAGCGATGCGCCAGAGTCAGCCGAACCATATTGTTCGACCGCATCTTTTTCTTCAGCAACTTCGCGCGCCTTGATGGAAACGTTGATGCGGCGCGTCTTGGAGTCGATGGTGGTGACGCGTGCGTCAATCTTGTCGCCAATAGCGAAACGCTCAGGACGTTGCTCGCTGCGGTCTTTCGACAGATCGGATTTGCGGATGAAGGCTTTTGGTCCATCCGAGCCGCCGATCTGCACTTCAATGCCGCCGCTTTCGATCGCAGTGACCGTGCAGGTGACATCCGAGCCGCGGCCGATATCGCCGATCGAGTCCATCGGATCGGAGCCGACCTGTTTGACGCCCAGCGAAATGCGTTCTTTTTCCGGATCGACATCAAGAACTTTGGCCTGAATGACCTGGCTTTTTTGGTAATCCTTGATCGCGTCCTCGCCGGAGCGGTTCCAGTCGAGATCGGAAAGATGAACCATGCCGTCCATCTCTTCGTTCAGACCGACAAACAGACCGAACTCGGTGATGTTCTTGATTTCGCCTTCAATCATTGAACCAATAGGATGCTCTTCTGCGAAGCGCTCCCACGGATTGTCGGCGCACTGTTTCAGGCCGAGCGAAATGCGGCGTTTGGTTTCGTCAACTTCAAGCACCATCACTTCGACTTCCTGAGACGTCGAGACGATCTTGCCCGGATGCACGTTCTTTTTCACCCAGCTCATTTCAGAAACGTGGACGAGGCCTTCAATGCCGTCTTCCAGCTCAACGAATGCGCCGTAATCGGTGATGTTGGTGACCTTGCCGGAGAACTTGGTGCCGAGCGGATATTTCGCGGCGACGCCTTCCCACGGATCAGGCGAAAGCTGCTTGATGCCGAGCGAAATGCGGTGCGTATCCGGATTGATCTTGATGATCTTGACGCGAATATTGTCATTCACGCCGAGAACTTCTGATGGATGATTGACGCGCGACCACGACATGTCGGTGACGTGCAGCAAGCCGTCAACGCCGGGCGCCAGCTCAACGAACGCGCCATATTCAGTGATGTTCTTGACGATGCCGTCGCGTTCATCCCCCTCGTTCAGTTCCTTGACGACTTCCTGACGCTGTTCGGCGCGATCTTCTTCAAGAATGGCGCGGCGCGAGACAACGATATTGCCGCGGCGCTTGTCCATCTTCAAAATGCGGAATGGCTGCGGAATGTTCATCAGCGGACCAGCATCGCGCACGGGGCGGATGTCGACCTGGCTGCCTGGCAGAAACGCCACGGCGCCGCCGAGATCGACCGTAAAGCCGCCTTTGACGCGATTGAAAATTTCGCCGTCGACGCGTTCGTTTTTTTCGAATGTTTTTTCGAGACGGTCCCAGGCTTCTTCGCGGCGCGCTTTCTCGCGGCTGATCACCGCTTCGCCTTGCGCATTTTCAACGCGCTCTACGAAGACTTCGACGGTGTCGCCAACGTTGAGATTTGCAGGCTTACCGGGCTGGGCGAATTCTTTGAGGGCGACGCGCCCTTCGGTTTTGAGGCCGACATCGATCACGGCGACGTCTTTTTCGATGGCCGTGATGGTCCCTTTAACAACCGTTTCTTCAAAATCGCGGCGGTCGACAAGGGAGGCTTCAAGCATTTCCGCGAAATCGTCGCGGGACGGATTCAGGGTTTGAGTTGCAGACACAGTGGTCACGTTCTCCAGTTATTCAGCTTAAGTGCCGACCGGTTTGTCCGGTGGTCTTTCCAGCAAGTTGGCCCCGCCAGACAAATGAGCCGAGTTCGTGTTATGGCGGCGCTAATTCCGGGACAGACGGACACAAAAACACGTTTTCAATTTTGGGGCCGGCCCAAATTGGCCAAAACTGCGGCGGATATCAGCCGCAGCGCCGGAAAACGCCATCTACCACGCGGCGCGCCGCCGCGAAGGCCGCGTCTATAGACAAATGAGTCGTATCTAGCAACTCCGCATCGGCGGCGGCGGCCATCGGCGCATCATCGCGGGCGGCGTCGCGGGCGTCCCGCTCGAGAAGGTCTTGATATATATCGGCTTCAACCAGATTTGGGCGCGCCGGGACAAGCTCCAGCCAGCGCCGGTGGGCGCGGACTTTGGGGCTCGCGGTAACGAAGAATTTGACCGTCGCATCCGGGCAGACCACCGTGCCGATATCGCGGCCATCGAGCACGGCGCCCGGCGCGCCCTTGGGCGGGCGCAGCGCGTAGCGGCGCTGGAATTCGAGGAGGGCGGCCCGCACCCCGGAATTGGCCGCCACAACACTGGCCGCGGCGCCAACCTCCTTGGTGCGAATATCAACGCCGGCGATCTTTTCGACCGCATAGTCTTTCGCGACATTCGCCGCCGCTTGGGTGTCCGCCGGATCGCCGCCATCATTCAGGACCAGCCAGGCGACGCCGCGATAGAGCGTGCCGGTATCAAGATGAGCCAGCCCGTAATGTTCCGCCAGCAGACGCGCCAGCGTGCCCTTGCCGGAAGCGGCGGGGCCGTCGAGGGCGATCACAATGGCGGAAGTCCCGGGAGCGTTGTCCATCGGGAGGTGAGTTATGCGCATGCCCGCCTGCAAGGCAAGGCGCAATCTCAACTGACGTCGATTTCCGCACCGAGCGACGCCATCAAATCGAAGAACTCGGGAAAACTTGTGGCGATCATCGAGGCGTCATCTATCTCCACCGGTTTTTCGCTCGCAAGACCGGCGGCGAGAAAACTCATAGCGATACGGTGGTCGTGATGGGTTTTGATCAATGCGCCGCCCTTAAGCGCGTTCCCCGAGCCGCGCACGCGGAGCCAATCCGGCCCGCTCGCAACATCACCGCCGCATGCAGAGAGCCCGGCCTCAACGCATGCTATCCGGTCGCTTTCCTTGACGCGCAATTCCTCAAGCCCGCGCATCATGGTCTCGCCATGTGCGTGGGCCGCAACAATCGCCAGGATCGGATATTCATCGATCATGGATGGCGCGCGGCTTTCGGGAACCTCTACGCCGCGCAACACTGAATGGCGCACGCGAATATCCGCTACCGGTTCGCCATTCTCAACGCGCTGGTTTTCAAACGAAACGTCAGCGCCCATTTCGCGAAGCGTTTCATAATATCCGGTCCGCAGCGGATTGATGAGCACGCCTGTCACCGTGATGTCTGAATTTGGCGTAATCAACGCCGCGGCAACGGGAAACGCAGCCGAGGACGGATCGCCGGGAACGGTGATCTTGCATGCCTTCAATGTTTGCCCGCCAGCCAGCTCAATGTATCGCCCGTCCGCGCCGTCTGAAGACGTGTCGAGTTGCGCGCCAAACGCCGCCAGCATGCGTTCGGTGTGGTCACGGCATAAGATGGGCTCGTGAATGCGGGTGACCCCTTTGGCGCCAAGCCCCGCCAGCAAGATCGCGGACTTTACCTGCGCTGAGGGCGTCGCGAGCTTCACCGAGATCGCCGAAAGCGGAACATTGCCGGCAAGCGTGACCGGCAACTTGCCGTCCCGCGCCTCGGCCTCAGCGCCCATCAACCGCAAAGGCTCCAGCACGCGTCCCATGGGCCGGGAACGCAACGAAACATCGCCATCGAATGAAGCTGCGATCTGCGCGCCGGCGACAGCGCCGATCATCAGCCGCACGCCGGTGCCGGAATTTCCGAGATAAAGCGCCTTTTCCGGCGGCCGCAAGGCTGCACCCGAGACGCGCCAACCCGCTCCGTCGCGCTCAACGTCAGCTCCTAGCGCGCGTATCGCCGCCGCGCTGCGCAGCACGTCATCAGCCTCCAAAAGCCCGGAAATATATGTCTCGCCCTCTGCGAGCCCGCCCAGAATGAGCGCGCGATGGGAAATCGACTTATCGCCTGGCGCCGCCGCCATCCCGCCCAGCGGGCCGCTGCGGCGCGCGCAAGCGCGCGCTGTCATGGACTGTCCGCGTTTCGCTTTCGTCGCCGTCATTCGCTATTGCCCGCTCCAGTGACCCGCAATAAACGGGCGCAATCCTTTTGACACCCGGCCCCTGCCGTGGCAACAGGTCCGCTTTCACATGAATTTCCTTTACGGACGGCACCTTTAAATGACGAAACCAGAACTTGGCGTGAAGCGCGACTGCCCCGAATGCGGCACACGCTTTTATGATCTCAACAAAGAGCCTGCGCATTGCCCAAAATGCGAGCATGAATTCGTTCCCGAAGCGCTGCTCAAACCGCGCCGGGCGCGCAAGGAAGATGACGAGCCGGCGCCGGTCGCTGCGAAGCCAGCCAGCAAAGAGACATCGCTCGAAGCGGCGGACAAAGAAAAACTGGCCGCCAAATCCAAGCGCCAGCCCGGGCTCGATGAAGACAGCGACGATGATGATGACGATGATGACGAACTGGCAGGCATCGGCGATATCGACGTCGATCTCGACGACGACGATGACGATGAAGATGACGACAGCCTGCTTGATGATGACGACGATGACGATATGACCGCCATCGTTAAACCGAGCGGCGAGGACAACGACTAGGACGAAAGCGCGTATTTTGGTCTTGCGCCGGCGGAGTGGCGCCGATAGGTTCCGCCGCTCGCATTTCCCCGATCAGGGAGACGCTCAGGCGGCGCGCGCCCAAAGCAGTCGCTGAACAGAGTTGGGGCTATAGCTCAGTTGGGAGAGCGCTTGCATGGCATGCAAGAGGTCGTCGGTTCGATTCCGACTAGCTCCACCACCTTATGGAAAACTATTCCGAGAAACACGGGCTACTCTTTGGCTGGGGTGTTATTCACGTATTTTCCGAACAACACTTCGCTCAAATACGTCAGCAACGATAGCGCGAGAGTGACGCTAGCGACAATAACGAGTCCATCTTGTCCGAGTGAAACGATCTCGAAGCCCACCAGCAGAACGGCAATGCCGCCAATAATGAAAATTGGTCCGGAATAATAGCAATGCCGCCTGCGGCAGCGCCTGGCGTTTAGCAAACAGGCCAGCCCCATCCAGAAAAATGCGCCGCTCATAATTGCAACAGTGCCCCAGAGCGGCACGGCGTCATTCATAAAGTTTGTTGAAAGCAAAATTACAAGTGGAAGCCCCCAAGACACGAAGAATGGAAGCGGTTGCGCCGCATGGTCATGCTGAGCCTTATCATCCACAGCAGGACTCTCCAGTCTGAATCGGGGGGCATTTTACATCACCATAGGAACAATAGACGCAACAATCACCGGATTTCGGTTTTAAAACTACGCCACATCCTTTGCAGTCATAAAACCACTGGCAGGCGTCTGTAGGCATTTCATCAGTAGACTGATGCCCACATTGCGGACAGGTGATAGTCGACATTTGGACAATCCCCGTCATTGAAAATTTATCCAACGAAGCAATTGCCCTTCATAGAAAGGCATTATGTAGGCTGCCAGAACAAATATTATCGCTATGAGGAGAGCCGCCACCACCCTTTTGCTAGGCCGCCGTCCATTCCAAAATGAAGCAGCTAACGCCACAATTAGAAGTAAAACCGCCGCTCCCATAAAATATTGCTGTGCACGCGCAAAAAACGCGAGCTTTCCAACGAGTGCAGCACTCACTCCCAGATTGACGAGGATCAATGGCAAGACGCAACAAGACGCGCCAATCAGCGCCGCAAGCCCTGATATCGCACTGCCTCCGGCTATAATTCCCTGCTTCTTAGCCTGCTTAGGTTTTTGCGGTTCATCCGACATAATTTTTATTGTAATATCTGTAGCGACTACAGGTGCAAGAAAAATGTCTTCATATACCCTCACCATCGGAAAGCTCAGCGATCAAACTGGCGTGAACATTGAGACTATCCGCTACTACGAAAAAATCGGTCTTATGCCGCAAGCGCCCCGAAAACAAAGCGGACATCGCGTCTATGATGAAGCGCTTGCGCAGCGCCTACGCTTCATAAAACGAGGCCGGGAATTGGGATTCTCATTGGAAAACATTCGGGCGCTTCTAGGTCTGGAAGACGAAAAACCCTCTTGCGCCCAAGTCTATGATATCGCCACCGATCACCTCGAAGACATCCGAAAAAAGATTGCAGATTTAAAGAAACTTGAAAAATCGCTGACATCGGTGGCGCAGAAGTGTGATCGCAATGAGTCCCCTGATTGCGCCATCATTAAAGGTCTGTTTAGCTGACCCCTTTTCGTCTAAGCAGACCTTTTGACCTTCTTATCAAGGCTCTAACTGATCAGAAAACTCTTGCAGGGCGCTATTCCAATCCTGCAAAATGTCGAAAAGCTGGTTCGATGTTTGTTCGTCCAGCTCCACCATTTTGCTTCCAGCCGTAATGCCCGTTTGCAGTTCGCTGACCGCGTATGCGGTGCTATACGCTTTGGCGAGGGCAATAAGATGAGGCGGCGATGAACGATCACAAGGCGGCGGATCCAGAGATCAGCTTTCTTTTTCCAACACCGGTCATGGTGACATCGCTCGCCAATGCCGCAACGCTCAATGCACAATTGAAGCAAGTGATTGTTGCGCGGCGCGCAGAGTCTTCCGGCGTGCAGCGCTCAAATATTCTTGGCTGGCACTCGGATTCGGAGATGCTTCGCTGGGGCGGCGAAGCCTCGAAGACGCTAGCGCTCGAAACATTGCAACTATGCGCGTCACGCACCGATGATGTGGGCATGCGGGGCGGCGTGCCTCGCTACGAGTTCGGCATCGAGATGTGGGCGAATATTTCGCCGCCTGGCGCCTCTAATCAAGCACACACCCACCCGGGCGCATTATGGTCGGCTGTGTATTATGTCGATGATGGCGGCGACGCCGCCGCGGCGCTGGTCCTGCACGATCCGAATTACCCGACCAATCGCATGTACGCTCCGGATCTGCAGTTTGTCGGCGCAAACGGCGAACGCTTGCCTACCAGCCAAATGTTTGAGCCGGCGCCGGGGCGGCTGGTTGTATTTCCATCCTGGCTGTCACATGCGGTCAAGCCGTCCAAGGGACCCGGCGAACGCATTTCTATCGCAATGAATGTGACGACGGTTCCGGCGCGCAACATTCCCAGAACCGGCGCCTGACCGGCAGCCACGCCTCAAGACGTGCAATGGCTCGCAGATGTGCAGAGCTGAACCTTGACGGAACGGCGCGGCCAGCGCGTTGCCGACCCCTTAAAGGTGATGGGCGGTATTACAACATTGGTGAGCCGGGAGCTGTACTGATAAGTGATCTCGCCTACGAGAATTGACGCGCCCGGATCGATCAGCGTCGATGTCGGCAAACCATCATAAGCTGACCCTTTCACATAGGGCTGCCCGCCGGAATTATCGCGGCTCCAATGCACCACCGGATCGCCGTCGGCATCAGTGATGACGCTGACAAGGCGAATATTCATAGGGGCGCCGCCCGCATCGACGATCTGTTCGATCCCGCCGAACAGATCGTCTGCATCTGACGTCAACAGATTTGTTTCCTGCGATGCGAGATCGGCCAGCGTGTTGACGGCAAGCGTCACCTGACGGCTTCGCGCCAATGCGTCAGCGCTTTCAACCACGCCAAAAAAAATCAGAATCATCAGCGGTCCCACAAGGGCGAACTCCACCGCCGCTATGCCGGATCTGCAGTCGCGCCACCGCATCAATTGGCTCACGCCCTGTCGCCGCAGAGATTGCATCACGATCCAGCCCCCGCAAAAGGTTCATTGCGAAAGATAGACACCGCAAAAATTTTCCGTTCCCCATGCGCAGTTTGCGCAAGGTTCAGACCGAGCGCCGGGTTGATCGGCTTGTATAGATAGCAAACGCGCACGCGTATGATGTCGCGCTGGCCGCCATAGTCGCTTTGGCTGAACTGTGAACCCTGAATAGTCGGGTCATCGCGGTCACGGCAGACGGGCTGGCTAAGATCGTCCGACAGCTCGGCGAAGGTGTTGAAACGCGTAATGTCTATGGTCAGCTTTTCATTGCAATCGCCAAAAGCGCTCACGACTTTGCATATCTGCTGAAAAAACGCATCGGCGGTCATGTCTGCGTTTTGCGCCTGCCCAGTGCGGATGAGCCGGGCCGCATTGGCGCTCGCCTGATGCACCGAAGAGGTCACGAAAAAATACCAGCCCGCTTCCATGATCGAGAAAATCAGCGCCAGCAACAAAGGCGCGACGATAGCGAACTCCACTGCCGTCGACCCTCGCCTATCTTTGATGAGTTTGCGCGCTTTCTGCCGCATTTCCTTTTCCACACTGGATGCCGCGCGACGCCGACCAGACAGTCGCCCACTCAGTGTTAACAGTTAGGCGGACGCCGTTAAGGAACGGTCAGGAAACATGCTTAACAAAAGGAAAAGGGCGCCAACCCGGCGCCCTTTTCGTCAACTGAATACGAGACCTCAGTCGAGCTTGTTTTGAATCTTGTTGCGCGGCGCCGATTCATCTTTCAGCAGCAGGCGGACCATTTCCGCGCCCTGTTCAAACCCGTCGCGGTGTTCTTTCGCCTGAGTTGAGAATGAACCTTCGACACCAGAAAAATGACTGAGCGATTGGCGGTTCAGCGAAGACGACGCGAGATCATCAGCATAGCCGTCAAGGCTTACAGTCTGGTGCGCGTTCTCAAGCTCAGCAACGAACATTTGCGCCAGCTGAAGAAAGTTTGTGACGGAAGACGCGATATTGCCGCGCGGAATGCCGTAATCAGCGATCTCATAGCGGCTCACATAAGCCGTGCCGTCCTGGTCAACGCCGGCGGTTCCAAACGGGTATTTGCTGTTGAACGCCTGGACTGTCTGCGGGTTGGCGCCTGACTGGCTGAAAAAAGTCATCGCCTGCATGCCTGCGCATTCGGCGCCCTGGCATACGGTAAAGAACAAAATGAATTGCATCGAACCGCTGGCCGCGTGGATGTATTGCGCGCCATTGTCGAGCTGTTTGACCTGCCAAGGCATGTTGAGTTCGTTCAGGACAGGCCCAACGGTCTGGATCGAGAACTTGCGGACGACGGTTTCAGGGTTGGACAGCCCGCCGCTCGACCCCATCTGGTTTTGCGCATTCGCGCCCGTCACTCCAGCTGCAAACGCCATTGCGGCGGCGCCCAATAGGGCGGCAATCGATTTCATAGACCCCTCACTTTTCCCCAAAGCTACATATGTTCCGGGCAGACCCGGCTGAAACAACCTTAGGCGAAAAGCCCGGCGACGGCCAGATGCGGCTTTTCCCGCTGATTTCGGGTGACTTTCCGCCTGAGCCGTGGTTTAGGCGGGGCCTTATGGAAAAAAGACCTCCCTCAGGGCCCAAGGGCCGCCGCGACGATCGCGGACCGCGATCCGGCGCGCGCACCGATGACCGCTCCTTTAAGGGCCCGCGCTCCGGCGGTGCCCGTTTCGGAGGGAACAAGCCTGACAGAGATCGTCCAGTTGGCGATCGCACGCGTGATCCGCGCGACAGAAAACCGCGAGACGAAGAGGCAGCGCCGTCGCGGCCCCTTTCAACCAAGCCAGGCGTTGCGGCGCGCCGGGCGGTGCTTGAAATTCTCGATCGCATCGACGAAGGCGCAACGCTTGACGACGCTATTGCGCGCACGCGTCCTTTTGAAGCGCTTGAAGGCTCGGACCGGGGTTTCGCGCGGTTGCTCGCGGCAGAAACCTTGCGCCGCCGCGGCGCCATCGATCACATTCTCGGCGGTTATCTCGACCGGCCGCTGCCGAAAAAATCCGCGCGCGTGATGGACATATTGCGCATCGCCGCCGCGCAGCTTTTGATTTTGGACACGCCCGCCCACGCGGCGGTTTCAACTTCGGTTGAACTCGCCAATGAGCGCGGCGAAACCGGCGGTTATGCATCACTGATTAATGCGGTTACGCGCAAAATCGCAGACACCGGCAAAGAGGCGCTTGCAAAAATTCCGCCGCGCACCGACACGCCGGCCTGGATATGGCGGTCATGGGAGCGGAGCTATGGGCCCAATGGTGCGAAAGCCATCACTGAAGCCCATCGCGCAACGCCGCCGCTGGATATCACGCTGAAGTCCGGCGAAGACAGCGACGCTTGGCTTGCGCGCTTTCGCGACGCCGGACATGAACCGCTCCGGCTCGCCAATAGCAGCATTCGCTTTGCCCGCATCAGCGACGTGACGCTGCTTGAAGGCTTCGATGAAGGCGCTTGGTGGGTGCAGGATGTCGCCGCCAGTCTTCCCGTCAAACTGCTCGGCGATGTCAGCGGCAAACTTGTTTACGACCTGTGCGCGGCGCCTGGCGGCAAGACTCTGCAACTCGTATCGGCTGGTGCGAATGTCACTGCCATCGACAAATCCGGCGCACGGCTTGAGCGCGTGCAAGAAAATCTGGAACGCATGAACATGAAAGCGCGCCTCGTTGAAGAAGATGCGCTGCGGTTCCGTCCAGCAGAACTTGCTGACGCCGTCCTTCTCGATGCGCCTTGCACAGCGACTGGCACCATCCGCCGCCACCCCGACATTCCGTGGTCGAAAGGCGAAACTGTTGTTGCCGCCCTCACCGACTTGCAAACCAAAATGATCGATCACGCGCTTGGCCTTTTGAAACCTGGCGGCGTGCTCGTTTATTGCGTTTGCTCCTTGCAGCGCGAAGAGGGCGAAGCGCAGGCAAAGTCGGCGCTAACGCGCAACGCCAATGTCACGCGCGTTGCGATCGATCCGGCGGAAATTGGCGGCTTCGACAAAGCGATCAATCGCGACGGCGACATGCGGACCCTGCCCTCTATGCTCTCCGAGCAAGGCGGCATGGACGGGTTTTTCGCGACCCGTCTGCTCGTTGGCGACACGCCTGCGTCTTAAACCATTTAAAATTAACGCTTTTCGAGGCGTCTTCCGGGGCCGATTTTTGCCGATTTCGGCCCAAATCACCCCCGATTCCCCTTGATCCGGGGCGCTGCCCTCACGATATTAGCGGCTGATGAGCGTCCGGCGAATAAGCGGGCGCTTGGGAGATTTGGAAAGGACTCGCGTCACATGAACGAACCACGCAGACAATTTGGCGGATCGGTCGCCCAGACAGGCGGCGTCGCCATCGACCAAGGCCTGCGCCAGTACATGCTCGGCGTTTATAACTATATGGCGCTCGGCGTTGCGGCGACCGGCCTGTTTTCCATGTACGTTGCGAGCAACGAAGCAATCATACGGATGTTCCTCGGCGGCCCGTTAATGTGGGTCGGCTTCGCCGGTATTCTCGGCATGGGCTGGTTTGCACCAAAAGTGATGATGAACGGCTCCAAGATCGCCGCACACGGAATGTTCTGGGCTTACGCAGCCCTCTGGGGCGTGATGATCGCGCCGATGCTGTATATCACGCAACAAGCTGGCGCCGCACAGGATATCTATCGCGCATTCTTTATGGCCGCGTCGGTTTTTGGCGGCCTTAGTCTTTGGGGCTACACCACCAAGAAAGACCTCACCGGCTGGGCGCCAATTCTTGGCGCGGGTTTGATCGCCGTTATCGTCGCAATGGTCCTGAATGCGTTGTTTTTCCATAGCACGATGGGAAGCCTGCTGACCTCTTCGGTCGTGATCTTGTTGATCGCTGGCGTAACCGCTTACGAAACGCAGGTGATCAAATCCATGTATCGCGAAGGCAGCGCCATGAATGACCGCGCAGCGATCTTTGGCGCGTTCATGCTCTACGGCTCTTTCGTCACGCTGTTTATTCACATCCTGAACATTCTCGGCATCATGCGCGACTAGCGTGAGCCGCGGCCGAAACTGAAAAAACCCCGCCAATCTGGCGGGGTTTTTTGTTTTGTGATCGCCTGTGACCATTTGCGAATTGCGGCCTCTCGCGCCGCCGACTAAGGTCTCCCGATGTCAGTATCCGATCGCTTTGGATTGCCCATTACAGGCGCGTGCAGCCAGTCCGCCAATGGCTACGACCATTATGTGAATGAGTTCCTGAGCTATGGCGCAGAACTCAGAACATTATTCGATGTCGCCGATACTAACCCGGGCTCGCCTTTGCTGAACGCGCACGCCGCAGCCCTGCATATGGCGTTTGAGGGCGCGGAAGGCTGGATCGCCGCACAACCTTTTCTCGATAGAATGCACGCGCATCGCGACGAAGGAACGGCGCGGGAAAAACTCTTTTGCGCCGCCGTCGACGCCTGGGCCGACAAGAATTACACGCGCGCGCTCAATCATCTCGATGAACTGACGGTTCGCTGGCCCGCCGATCTCTGCGCAATCAAATGGGGGCAGTATCACGCGTTTAATCTTGGCGATCAGCCAGCGCTGCTGAGGTTCGGCGAACGCGCGCGGATCGTTCACGAAGAAACGCCCTATGCGCACGGCATGACCGCGTTTGCGCTGGAGCAAAACCACCGCATGCGCGAGGCCGAAGACGAAGGGATGCGCGCCACGGAAATCGCCATTGACGACGCCTGGGCGCATCACGCTGTCGCGCATGTGATGGAAACGGAAGGCCGCGCCCGCGAAGGCGCGCGCTGGCTCGATCACTGCGCCCACACCTGGGAGAAAAAAGGCGTCTTCATTCGCGACCATAATTACTGGCACGCGGCGCTGTTTCAACTATCGCTCGGGCGCGAAAACCAGGCGCTGGCGATTTACGACAAACGTCTTTGGGGCGCATGGCCGGAATTTCCGCAGGAACAGATTGGCGCTGTGTCGATGTTGTGGCGGCTTGAAATGCGCGGCGTCGATGTGGGCGAACGCTGGGCGCCGGTTGTGGAGCAAGCCCGCAAACGCGCCGGCGAACACCTCTTTCCGTTCCACGACATTCATTATCTTTATGCACTCGCGCGTGCCGGCGAACATTCCGAGGCGGATCTGTTCCTTGCCTCGCTGCGCCGGAAGGCACAGAGCGGCGAGAACAGCGTGTGGAGCGACATTTGCCTTCCCGTCGGCGAAGGCGTTGTTGCTTTCCTGCGCCATGATCACGATACGGCGCTTGAAAAGATGTCTACCGCCCTGCCCGGCCTTCATCGCATCGGCGGCAGCCACGCCCAGCGTCACGTCTTCACGGAAACGCTGGATGTCTGCATGAAAAAACCCCGGCGCGAGGCCGGGGTCCTGAACGCATAACCGAGCACGCTCGGGTTAACTGCGCGACGCTTCAAAAATGCTGTTGATCGCTTCCGCCAGCTTCGCATCGAATTGCGCGTCGCTTTGTTTCGCCGAAAGCCCTTCGGTAAGCGCTCGTGAGAAGCTCGCAATCATGCCCGTGTTCTGCGCCAGCTTGGCATTCGCCTCATCGCGCGAATAGCCGCCCGATAACGCCACGACGCGCATGACGCGCGGATCGTCGATCAATGGCTGGTAAAGATTCGCCTTGGCCGGCAGCGTCAGTTTCAGCATGATCTGTTTGCCGGCCAGGACTTTGCCCAGGTTCTTTTTGATTTCAGTGAGCAGGATGTCTTCGGCTTCAGCCTTGTCGGCGATCGAAATCGTCACCTCTGGCTCAATGATCGGCACGAGGCCGTGCGCCAGAATCTGATTACCCACCTCAAACTGCTGAGCAACGATATCAGCGATGCCTTTGGGGTTCGCCTCATCGATGACTGAACGCATCTTGGTGCCGAAGACGCCTTTCTTAACGGCGCGCTCTAACAGCGCGTCAAGGTCAGGCATCGGCTTCATCAGTTTCACACCGTCTTTCGCATCCGCCAAGCCCTTGTCGACTTTAAGGAACGGAACCACGCCGCGTTCTTCCCAAAGATATTGCGCCGTGGGCACGCCATCGATGTCGCCATCCATGGTGCGTTCAAAAAGAATGGCGCCCATGACCTTGTCGCCGGTGAAGGCGGGCGATTTGATAATCCGTGCGCGCATATCATGGATCAGGCCGAACATCTCTTCGTCATTCGACCACTGGCTTTCATCAACGCCGTAAAGTTTCAGCGCTTTCGGCGTTGATCCGCCTGACTGATCGAGCGCAGCGATAAAGCCGTCCTTGTGTGCGGCCTGTTCAGCCATTTTTGCATGTGACATCATATTCTCCAGAGTGTCGTAATTGAGCCGCACTACGGTCAGCTAGTGTTCCAGCGCTTTAACGCCCGGCAGGGTTTTTCCTTCCAGCCATTCGAGAAAGGCGCCGCCCGCCGTCGAGACATAGGTGAAATCATCCTCAACGCCGGCATGCGCCAGAGCGGCGACCGTATCGCCGCCGCCAGCCACCGCAACAAGGTCTGCGTCTTTCACGCGCTTGGCTGCATATCGCGCCGCCTCAACCGTCGCCGTATCGAACGGTTTGATTTCAAACGCGCCAAGCGGGCCGTTCCAGACCAGCGTTTTTGCAGCCTCGATTTTTTCCGCGATGAGATTGACCGTGTCGGGGCCGAGATCGAGTATCATATCGTCGGCCGCCACCGCATCCGCAGCAACCACTTCGCGGTCCGCACCTTCCTTGAATTCTTTTGCGACGACCGCATCCACCGGCAGGATGATCTCACAGCCTTTGGCTTGCGCCTGGGTCATGATGTCTCGCGCCAGATCAGCAAGATCCGGCTCGCAAAGCGATTTGCCGACGCCGACGCCTTTCGCAAACAAAAACGTGTTCGCCATACCGCCGCCGACCGCAAGGATGTCAGCCTTGCCGACCAGGTTAAGCAAGAGTTCAATTTTGGTCGAGACTTTGGCGCCGCCGACCACGGCCATCAGTGGACGGACGGGTTCGGACAGGGCTGCCTTCAAATAATCAAGTTCGCGTTCCATGGCGCGCCCCGCCGCCGACGGCAGCAAATGCGCCACGCCTTCAGTTGATGCGTGCGCGCGATGCGCGGCGGAAAACGCGTCATTGACGTAAAGATCGCCATTTTCACTGAGCGCCTTTGCAAATTCCGGATCGTTCGCTTCTTCGCCCGCATGGAAGCGCGTATTTTCCAGCACCGCCACATCGCCATCGAGCATCCGCTTGACGGTTTTCTTCGCTTCATCGCCGATGCAATCTTCGGCAAACTCCACCGGCCCGCCGAGAAATTTCTCGAGCGCTTTGGCGAGTGGTTTCAACGACATTTCCGGGTCAGCTTTGCCTTTGGGGCGCCCGAAATGCGACAGCAGCAAAACCTTGGCGCCCTTTTTCGACAGCTCCTTGATGGTCGGCAAGGCGCGCTCAATGCGGGTGGCGTCCGTCACGGCGCCGTCCTTCATCGGCACGTTGAAATCAACGCGCACGAGCACGCGCTTTCCGGCGACATCCAGATCGTCAATTGTGCGATAACTCGCCATTCGTTCCGCCTAAAGGTGGCGCGCCATTTCGAGCGCGGTGTCGGTCATGCGCGTGGAGAAACCCCACTCATTGTCATACCAGGTGAGAATGCGCACGAGCTTGCCTTCGAGCAGATGCGTTTGATCGAGTGCAAAGATCGACGAGTGCGAATCGTGATTAAAGTCTGACGAAACCAGCGGCTTGTCAGTGAAGCCGAGAATGCCGCGCAGCTTGCCGTTCGATGCTTCGATGATGGCGTTATTCACCTCTTCCGCAGTGGTGTCGCGTTTCGGCGTGAAAACAAAATCGACGCAGGAAACGTTTGCGGTCGGCACGCGGATCGACGAGCCGGCGAGCTTGCCATTCATATCCGGCAAGACAAGGCCAACGGCCTTTGCAGCGCCGGTTGAGGTCGGGATCATGTTCATCGCCGCCGCGCGCGCGCGGTAAAGATCCTTGTGCATCGTATCGAGCGTCGGCTGATCGCCCGTATAGGAGTGGATCGTCGTCATATAACCGCGCTCAATGCCGATCGCATCGTTCAGCACCTTAACAACCGGCGAGAGGCAGTTGGTGGTGCAAGACGCGTTAGACACAACCGTGTCGCCGCCCGTCAGCGTGCCGTGATTGACCCCGAACACGATTGTTTTGTCGGCCCCCGCGCCCGGTGCGGAAATCAACACCCGTTTCGCGCCCGCTTCGAGATGCAAAGCCGCTTTTTCACGCGCGGTAAAAAGCCCGGTGCATTCATAAACGATGTCGACGCCCATTTCGCCCCAGGGGAGATTGGCGGGATCGCGCTCAGCCAGCACTTTGATCGGTCCGAGACCGACATCGATGGTGTCGTTGCGGACTTTCACTTCGTGCGGGAAACGTCCGTGCACAGAATCATATTGAACCAGATGCGCATTGGTTTCGACCGGCCCGAGATCATTGATCGCGACAATATCAATGCCCTTGCGCCCGGTCTCGACGATGGAACGAAGCGCCAGGCGCCCGATCCGTCCAAAGCCGTTAATTGCAATCTTGAGCGCCATCTTGGGAGTCCTCCTAACCGATTAACCGTTTTGCTTCAGCGGCAACCGCCGCCGCTGTAATGCCGAAATGTTCAAAGAGATCGCCGGCCGGCGCAGACGCGCCAAATCCGGCCATGCCGACAAAGCCGTCCTTGCGGCGCAGGAATAAATCCCAACCCTGCCGTATCGCAGCTTCTACGCCAACCCGCGGCGCTTTGCCCATCACATCCTTGCGATAGCTGTCCGGCTGCATGGCGAAAAGCTCAAAGCACGGTGCAGAAACGACGCGTGCGTTGACGCCGTCTTTGGCCAGAATATCGCGCGCTTTCAGCGCCAGCGACACTTCCGAACCGGACGCGACGAGCGTGACGTCATGGGCATTCTTGCCGGCGACAATATAGGCGCCCCGCGCCGAAAGATTCTCGTCGGATTGCGTCAGGCGCGCCTGCTCAAGTCCCTGCCGCGTCAGCGTAATGACAGAGGGCGTAGCGATGGTTTTCAGCGCCATTTCCCAGCACTCGGCCGTCTCCACCGTGTCGCACGGACGATAGACATTCAAATTCGGAATGGCGCGCAACGCGGCCAGATGCTCTACCGGCTGATGCGTCGGGCCGTCTTCACCCAGGCCGATAGAATCATGGGTCATCACATAGACGGTGCGCACGCCCATCAATGCAGACAGGCGGATCGATGGGCGACAATAGTCGGTGAAGACCATAAACGCGCCGCCGTAAGGAACAACGCCGCCATGCAGCGCCATGCCGTTCATGGCGGCGGCCATGCCATGTTCGCGAATGCCGTAATGGACGTAACGCCCGGCGTAATTCTCCGCAGACAGAATATCGATGTTCTTGGTTTTCGTGTTGTTGGAGCCGGTCAAGTCCGCGGAGCCGCCAATCGTTTCTTTGATGATATCGTTGACGACGCCAAGCGCCATTTCCGATGCTTTGCGCGTTGCAACTTTTTGCGGCGCATCGATTAGGCTTTTCTTGTAAACCGCCATCGCCTTGGTCAGCGCGCCGGCATAATCGCCCGACATCGCCGTTTTGAAGGCTTCGCAATGGGCGCTGGCGGAGACGCGTTTGTCCCACGCCGCGCGGGTTTCTTTTCCCTGCGCGCCGACGGCGCGCCACTGATCGAGAATGCTCGCTGGAATTTGGAACGGCGCATACGGCCAGTCGAGCGCCTTTCTGGCGCCGGCGATTTCTTCATCGCCAAGCGGTGAGCCGTGGGCCGACGCAGTGCCGGCTTTTTTCGGCGCGCCGTGACCGATAACCGTGCGGCAGGCGATCAGCGTCGGCTTGTCTGAGGATTTGGCCTGATCAATCGCATCGGAAACCGCCGCGGTGTCGTGGCCGTCCACACGACACGTCGCCCAACCGCTCGCCGCAAAGCGCGCGAGCTGATCGGTGGAGTCTGAAAGCGAGATGGGGCCGTCAATAGAGATGTTGTTGTCATCCCAGAGAACAATCAGCTTACGGAGCTTTAAGTGCCCAGCGAGCGAGATCGCTTCCTGACTGATCCCTTCCATCAGGCAGCCATCGCCAGCGATCACATAGGTGTAATGATCGACCACATCATCGCCGAAGCGGGCGTTCAGATGCGCTTCCGCCAGCGCCATGCCGACCGCATTGCCGAGGCCCTGCCCTAGCGGGCCGGTCGTGGTCTCCACCGCCGGCGCGTGGCCATATTCGGGATGACCCGCCGTCTTTGCGCCGAGCTGACGGAAATTCTTAATCTCGTCGAGCGTCATGCCCGCATAGCCGAGCAGAAACCCGAGCGAATAGATCAGCATGGAGCCATGACCAGCGGAAAGGACGAACCGATCGCGATCTGGCCAGTCGGGCGCCGCAGCGTCGAATTTCAAATGTTCACTGAACAGCGTGGTGGCGACATCCGCCATGCCCATGGGCATGCCCGGATGGCCGGAATTGGCTTTTTCAACTGCGTCCATCGCCAGCGCGCGGATCGCATTCGCCATCTGTGGAAAATCAGCCCGCTTTGGGCCGGCGCCGGTCATGCGGGAAACCCCCAGTTCATGCGAAAATACGGAATATATTGGCGCTTCTTGCCTCGCCCTACTGCAAGGGTCAAGGCTCGGGCGGCGATGGCTGGACAGAATCGGCGCCGGGGGCCAAATTGACGCTGTCGGCGTTGAAAATCGCTATTAGAAAAACGAGAGATTCTTATGACAGTGCTCGAAAAAGCGGTTCGCAATCTGGCCGAAGCCATTGAAACCCTCGAATCACGGCTTGATGCACGCTTGGACGATGCGTCCGCAAGCGAAGAAGCCGTCGCCGCTGCCCGGCGTCAGGCGCAGGCGGCGCGCAAGCAGACAGATAACGCCAGCCGCGGGGTCGCCGCCGCAATCAGCGATTTGAAGGCGATCCTCGCTGACGACGATCAGAAAAAAGAGGCAGCTGAATGACTCAGGTCGATATCAAGGTGAATTCCCGCGAATACCGCGTCACATGCGAAGAAGGCCAGCAGGAACGCCTGCAAAAGCTCGCGGCATTTCTCGACAAGCGCGTGTCAGCGATGGCCGCCGATCTCTCTCAAGTCGGCGAGGCGCGACTCATGCTGCTCGCTGCGCTGACCATTTGCGATGAATTGTTCGAAGCCAAAGACCGCGCCGAAGAATTGGAGGGCGCCGGTGACAAGCTCGATGACGAAACCATGGGCGGCGCCAGCCGCGCGGTCGATGCTGCGGCCAAGCGCGTGAATGAGATTACAGCGAAGCTGGATTCTTAA
>BQJG01000046.1 GCA_021604585.1 Hyphococcus sp. | reverse complement strand
CACTTGAGATCATTCATCTCGAAGACGTCCGTGAACAGATTAAACCGCGCGACAAGGCGCTGGCGCTGCTCGGACCGATCTTCCCGACTATTCTCGCGGCGACGCCAGATCCGGAAAGCCCCGGCGTCATCCTCTTCACCTCCGGCACTGAAGGCACACCAAAAGGCGTCGTCCTGTCTCACCGCAATATTATCGCCAACATCGAGCAGATTTCCGAGCACGTCGAACTTCTGCCGACGGATATTTTCTTCAATCCGCTGCCGACATTCCATTGCTACGGCCTCACCGCCGGTGCGCTCTGGCCCATCCTCAACGGCTATTCAGTCGTCTTTCACCCCTCGCCGCTACAGACCAAGATCATCCCGAAACGAATCTTTGAAACCGGGTCGACAGTGCTGTTCGCCACCGACACCTTCCTCTCGCAATATATGCGCGCCAGCCCCGATGGCGGCATGTCGTCCTTGCGCATCGCCGTCTGCGGCGCGGAACGCGTGCGCGATGAAACGCGGCAAGCGGCGGAAAAGCGTTTCGGCTTTGAAGTGCTGGAAGGCTATGGCGTCACCGAGGGCTCGCCGGTGCTCGCCGCTAACCAGCCGGGGGACATCCGCTCGGGCACGGTAGGCAAGCTCTTGCCCGCCGTCGAATGGCGGCTGGAGCCCGTTGAGGGCCTTGAAGGCGCTGGGCGTCTATTCGTCCGTGGGCCGAACATCATGAAGGGTTATCTCTCGCCTGAAGATCCGGGCGTCATCACACCGCTGGTCGATGGCTGGCACGACACAGGCGACATCGTTTCCATCAATGATGAAGGCTATATGTCGATCCGCGGGCGATTAAAGCGCTTCGCCAAGATCGCCGGCGAAATGGTCTCGCTCGCCGTGGTCGAAAACTGCGCCTCCGCCGTATGGCCGGATAATCTTCATGCGGCGGCGATCATGCCCGATCCCAAGAAAGGCGAGCAGGTCATCCTCGTCACCGACAAGCAGGACGCGCAACGCTCCCTGCTGCTCGCCTGGGCGCAAAGTCATGGCGTGCCGGAAATCGCCGTGCCAAAGAAACTTGTTTCCGTCGATGAAATTCCTGTCCTCGGCACCGGCAAGATCGATTATCTGAAAGTAAAAACACTCGCCGAAGAAGCGTTGATCGCTGCCGAAGCGGCGAAGGTTGAACAGCCGATGACCGCCTTCGACCGGAAGGAATTGAAGAAGCGCAAAGACGCGGAAAAGAACGAGAAAAAGCGCATAGAAAAGGAAACGAAACTGGCCGCAAAAACGGCGGCGAAGGACGCCGTGAGCAAAAGCAGCGAAGCCGAAGCCAATCCTTTAGACGCAAACCTTGCCGATACAACTGTCACGCCGGCCAATGACGAAGAGAGCGACCGCAAAGACGCAGCGGAGTAAATTCGGCAGCGGCGGGGGCTATGAAACCTCCCGCGCCGCATTTGCCGCGCGTTCGGCTTCTACATCGTCATGGATGTGATCGTCTTCATCGAGCGAGCCGCGCTTGACCGCTGGTTTCGGCGGCTTAGTTTTTGACGGCTCGACAGAAACCACATGCGCGTCTTCGGCGAGTTCAGCCGCAGATTCCACCTTGCCCGCCGGCGGCGCCAGCAACAGCCGCACTTCTTCTTGCGTCAGGCCGCTTGCCGCCTCTTCGATCGGCGGCGGCGACAGGCGCGCAAACTCCATATAATCGCGGACCATGCGCGCCCAGCCGTCTCGGGTCAGGTGAAACTCGCCATCGGCGCCGGGGCGCGGATCGCGCGGCGCATTGGCCGCATGTTCGAGCCAAACTTGTGCAGCGGCTTCGCCATTGAGACCCGCCGCAGCCTTCGCCATCAGCGAAAACGCCGCCGAGCTCGGCGTGCGCGCCAACAAAACCTCCAGCGCATCGACAGCGCCCGCATAATCGCCGGTTAGCGTCGCCGCGCGGGCGCAGAGCAGCGCCGCCTCATCGGCGTCAGTGTTTTTCTCCGCCAGTTTGCGCAATTTCTCCGCGCGCTTTTCCGTTGGTTCATCCTTATAAAGACGATCATAAAGCTTGATTAGCGCCGGATGCGAAGATTCAGCGAAGGCGGCTTCGATAATTTTTGCAGCCTTGCTGGTTTTACCATCGCCTGCCGCCAATTGCGCCGCACGCTGCGCCGCCGGCGTGAAGCCGGGCGCCAGCTTCAGCGCCGCATCAAGGTCCGACGCCGCCGCGGCGTTATCGCTCGCCGAATATGCATCGGCGGTCAACAACGCCGCGCGGGCGCGGTCTGCGCTGACCGCATCGATGATTTTGTTCTTTTGCGCTTGGGCCAGCGCATCGCGAACTTCGCGCCAGGCGCCACGCTCAAGCCCGAGACCGAACACCGACTGGAACGCCCATTGAGCGTTGGGGCGCAGGCGAAACGCGCGCTCTGCGTAACCCTTCGCCGTTTCAATTTCGCCAGCCTTCAGCGATTGCGCGTAAAGACCTTTCAGCCCGAGAAACTCCGTTTCCGGCGCGGCGAGCATCGCGGAAAAACTTTCTTTCGCCGCTTCTTTGTCGCCGGTCAGTTGCGCCGCTTGCGCGGTGAGCAATCGCGTCAATGCCACGTCTTCGAGGTTGCGGCGCGCGACGCGCGCATGATGGGTGGCGTCATCGCCATCTCCAGCCGCCGCCGCTTCCAGCCCGCGTGTTAAAGCCGCGATGCCGCGCTCGCGTTTGGTTTGCGCGGCCTTGGCGCGTAATTTCGCCGGGATCGCGAGAATATCTTTGGTCTTGTGGGTCAGGTAAATCGCAATCAGAAGCACCGCAAAGGCGCCGCCGACAATCAGACCCGATGGGCCGTCAAAATGAGTGCCGAACGCTTCGCCGGTGATGCGACTATCGAGGCTGGCGAAATACGTGATGGCGAAAGCAAAAAACACCGCGCCAAGCAAGAAAATCAAAATACGGATCATGGGTTGCTCCTAATCCGCATCGCCAGCGATGCGCGCCGACAAAGCCGCGAGCGCTGACTCCGCTTCGGCGCGGGCCCGCGCATCGGCGATCCAGTCGGACATGGCTTCCTGTGCTGCCAGCGGCAAGTCTTCCAGTTGCAGCAGGGCAAAAGCGACTTCACCCTGTTCCAGCGCATGATCAGCGCGCGACAGGACCGCGCCAGGTTCATCGCCGCTTGTCGGTTCGGCCGGGCGCACGCTGATAACGCTCTGGGCGCGGGCCATCAACCCGGCGAAACCACCGCCGGCTTTTGCTTGCGCCGCCGCCGCTAGCGCGGCGCGCGCCGCCGCATCAAACCGGGACCGTATCGCGGATTCGCTGGCGACGCCCTTTTCGGCATGGGCCTCAAGCGCGGCCGCGGCCGGCTCAAACTGTTCCACCGCCGCCAGCTCCTCCATATAGGGATCGCCCTGACTGATGGCGCGCGACAACGCCGCCAGCGCGAAGGATGCTTTCAACTGGCGGGTGGTTGTGCTTGAGGTTTCATTGCGGAGTTGATCGAGGCTGGCGCGCAGAGTCGCCAATTCTTCTTGCGCGGTTTGATCTCGCTGGATTGCTTCATCGAGCGCCGCGCGCAGGCGAGCGCTTTCTTCCGCCTCATTGTCCGCCCGTTGACGCTCAGACACCAACGATGCTTCAAGCTGCTGTTTTTCAGCAGTAAATTCCTGTATCAGGGTTGATCGTTCGGCCTCGAAACTCGCGGCTGCCGAAGCCGCGTCAACGCCCGCCGCCGCTGTTGAGGGTTGTTCTTCGGGAATGTTTTCTTGCTCGGTTGCCGCCAACTCTCCAATGGGCGCACTGGATGGGTTGGCGCCGTCTGGCGCGGCTGCACCCGGCGTGACCTCAAACCCGGTCACTTGATCTGTAGACGGATCAACTGGCGATTGCTGCTCTCCGCCTTCTTCCGCCTCACGAAAGCGCCGTATGGCTTCCTTGGCGCCTTCCTCAACGCTGTTGGTCAGTTTGGACGCCGCCCCTTCGGTCACCGGCGGAAGATAGCCTGCCTCCTCATCCGTAACCGGTTCAGGCGCGCGCTTCATCACGTCTGATGACGTGTTCTCGGTTTTTTCTTGTGGTTCAATTGGTGACCGCGGCGCCGGCGCGACAGTCGTGCCCGTTTCGCCTGCAACCGCTTCCCCTGCAACCGGTGCTGCTTCAATCGGCCCGGCGACTTCCTGCGCGGGGCTTTCCGCAACCGGCTCTCGCTGCCCCTGCAGACGCCAGATGGCGAAGGCGCCCAGCGCAAGCACTGCAAAGCCGAGGAACAACATCACGCCGGGCGTCAGCGTTGACGGGCGTTTCGAAATTATGGGCGCTTCCGGCGCACCGCCCGCATCAGCATCCGCCTGCGCCTGATCTTCCTGCGCATCATCTTCAAACGCATCCGCAGACGGCGCCGTCTCGCTGACAAGTTCCGCCTCCACTTCCGGAAGGCTTTCCCCGTCGCCGCTGTCAGGGTTGCGCGGGTCGGTGTCGCGCTTGTCTGGATTGTCGCCATGCTCCGCCACGATTGCTCCTCAAACTCGGTACAGTCATTAGATAGGGGCCGCTGCGGTTGCGCTCAAGCGCGTTTCGCCTGCGCTTCCAGCAATCGAAGAACGCCTTCAGCCGTTCGGTCCGGCGCGATCTTCACTTCCGCCCAGTCCGCTTTGGACGCAGCCGCCGCCACCGCCTCACTCAAGCAAGCTGCGCACACTTGCGCCAGACACGCCGTCAAACCGGCCGCCTCGACCAAGTCCAGATACAGCTTCGCAGTGCGGGGTGAAAATAAAGTGACCCAAAGGTCGTTTTCGTGAGCCAGCGCGGCGATCACGTCTGGCGCCAGCGTTTCCGTGGCTACCGCTTTGTAGAGTGTCTGCCGCCGGGCGGCGATATTCTTGGCCGCCAACAGCGAAACAAGGTCGCCAGCGCGGTCTTCCCCCGCAATGTGCAATACACCATTGCCGGCAAATTCTCTTTCGGAAGCGATATGATTGGCGAGACTGTCGGCATCGCCACCAGCCGCGCTGGTTTTATCAAAACCCGCGCCTTTCGCCGCGTCCGCCGTCATTGGACCGACGGCGAACACAGGCAGGTCTCGCCGGCCGCAATTGGTAGCGAAGGCGCGCACCCCGTTGGCCGAAGTAAACGCCAGCGCGCTGACGCCGGTCAGATCGACAGCGGCCGTCGCAATCTCAATCCGCATCACGGGCGACAGGATCGGCTCAAAGCCCGACGCGCGGAGTTGATCGGCGAAGGTTTTTCCGTCCGGTTCAGCGCGGGTGACCAGAACGCGCGTCACGCGCCAAGCGCCTTGAAGAAATCATCGCCGGCCTTGGCACGGAGTTCCACCGCCGCTTCGGCTCCTGCATTGATGATGTCGACATCACTCCCATCCGTATACGGCATAATTCGAGACGCGCGAAAAACCTGCGCCCCATTAAGCGACAAAAGTTCCCCGCGAAACCGGACCTCTCCCCCTTCAATAACGGCCAGCGCCGCAATCGGGGTTCGGCAGGAGCCGTCGAGTCCGGCCAGGAAAGCCCGCTCCATCTGCACGCAAAGGCTGGTTTTGCTGCAATTAAACAAGGCCGCAATGGCGCGCGCTTCGTTGTCGTCCTCGCGGGTTTGAACGCAGAGCGCGCCTTGCCCCGCCGCCGGCAGCATCTCATCGGCGCCCATGATCATGGTCGCGTGAGCTTCCATGCCGAGGCGTTTCAATCCAGCGAGCGCCAGAAAGGTCGCGTCCGCTTCACCGCGCTTAAGTTTTTCAAGCCGTGTGCCGACATTGCCGCGCAAAGGAGCTGTTTTGAGGTCGGGCCTGCGCGCCAGGAGTTGCGCTGCGCGGCGCACCGAGGCCGTTCCGACCCGCGCGCCCTGCGGCAAGTCCCACGGGCTCGCTGTGACCGGGCTGATAAACACATCTCGCGGATCTTCACGCGCCGGGATCGCCGCGGTCACCAGTCCGGGCGGCGATTCAGGCGGCATGTCCTTCATGGAGTGAACCGCGAAGCGCGCCACGCCGCTCAAAAGCGCGTCCTCAATCTCCTTGGTGAACAGCCCCTTGCCGCCCACATCCGCCAGCGAGCCCGATAAATTGCGGTCGCCGCTCGAAACGTAATCGCGGATCGGCGCGTGTTCGGCGCCGATGGAGGCGGCGCGCGAAATCATGGCTTGCACGAGCCGCGCCTGCGCCAAGGCGAGCGGCGAGCGGCGGCTGGCGATGGCGAAAAGCTTATCTGCAGGCACTCGTTTTGCTTTCGGAACAGGGGCCAATCGCGCCCCGCATGGCAAATCTGCGCGGCGGCACTTGCGCCGCAACAGGCTTTGCTGTCCATCGGGCTTAACGCAAACGCGAAGTGATAGGCAAGCAGCGCAAATGGCGCAGGATAAAGACATGCTGGTGCTCGGCATTGAAACGAGCTGCGACGACACGGCCGCGTCTGTTGTGCGCCGCCGCGCAGATGGAAGCTGTCAAATTCTCTCCAATGAAGTCTGGGCGCAGCATGACGACCACGCCGCCTATGGCGGGGTGGTGCCGGAAATTGCTGCGCGCAGTCATGTGGAGCGCCTCGACGGAACTATTGAAAAGGCCGTGGCCAAGGCGGGCGTTTCTTTTGCCGAAATCGACGCTGTCGCCGTCACCGCCGGGCCGGGCCTTGTCGGTGGGGTGATGGTCGGGCTGACAACGGCGAAGGCGATCGCGCTGGCGCATGATCTGACGCTGATCCCGGTTAATCATCTTGAGGGCCACGCCCTTTCAGCGCGGATGACCGAAGCAGCGACATTCCCTTATTTGCTGCTGCTGATTTCCGGCGGCCATACCCAACTGATCAAAGTGAGCGGGGTTGGCGAATATGAGCGCCTTGGCACTACCATCGATGATGCGGCTGGCGAGTGCTTCGATAAAACAGCGAAATTGTTGGGCCTTGGCGCGCCTGGAGGCCCAAGGGTTGAATCCGCCGCTTGTGGCGGCCGCGCCGACCGGTTTGAGCTGCCGCGCCCGCTCCTGAAGCACGATGGCTGCGACTTTTCCTTTTCAGGCATGAAAACCGCCGTGCGGGAAGCGGCGCAAAGCCTCGAGAAACCCACCGGACAGGATGTGGCGGACCTTGCGGCTTCCTTTCAGTATGCTGCAGCCCGTCATCTCGCCCAGCGCACGGAAAAGGCCATGACGTTGATGCCGGACTCGCGTCAGCTGGTGGTCGCTGGCGGGGTCGCCGCGAACTGCGCCGTTAAAAAAATGCTGCAGCAATTGTGCGCAGCATTTTCCTGGGAGTTGCTCGCCCCGCCGCCCAAATATTGCACTGATAATGGCGCCATGATCGCCTGGGCCGGTGCGGAAAGACTGGCCGAAGGATTGGTGGCGGAGCGCGAAGAGGCCATGGCCATGGCGCCGCGCGCGCGCTGGCCGCTGGCCGCGCCGACCGATGGCGGAAAGCTCGGGTCAGGCCGCAAGGGCCCGAAAGCCTGAGTGAATTTTGCTGCAAGATGCGCCGCAGCATGTAATATCCATGCTGCACTTTTTGCTGCAGCATTTTTGCAGCAATGTCTCTCGCGATTGGTGGATTGTACCGGCGCCCGAAATGGCGAAGGATGCGCTGCATGCCTGAAGGAACCGCCTATGAACAAGCCGATATTCGTTCTGATGTTGCTAGGTCTTGGCGCATGCAGCGGCGCAAACACCGCTGAACCGGTCGCGAGCGAACCAGGCGAGGCGCATGAGCACAACTTGCCCGCCGGGTCGAACATGATGCTCCGGGCGCCGATTACGATCTCGGATGGGCTGGAAGTGATCGTTTCAGACGTCATCATCCCGTCGAACGCCACCGTCCCGCGGCATTACCATCCGGGCGAAGAATTCGTCTATGTGATCGAAGGCTATGCGGTGCATGTCGAACAGGACAAGCCTGATCAGATCCTCAAAGCCGGTGATGCATATGTCATTCCTCCAAACGCTGAGCACGCGCCCAGGGGCGGACCGGATGGCGCACGCGCAATCGTGTTTCGCGTCCATGTTGCAGGGAAACCGGAGCGGATATTGGCCGACCCCCAGTAAAGGCTGTTTAGGAAAAGCTCGCCTAGTCCATGCCTGGCATTTATGCTGCACTTTTTGCTGCAATATTTTGTGCAGCAATTTCTTTTGCAAGCAGCTTCAAACTCACGGCCTCCAGCGCGGCCATAAAGGCTGCTTCCGCCGCATCGGCGATCTGGCCGAGCATCGGCCCGACTGCGCCGCCAATTGGGCAGGCCGGATCAGGATCAGCACGCGGCATGGCGATCAGACCTGGCTCTTCCACTGCGCGATAGATGTCAGCAAGCGTAATTTTCTTCGGGCCTTTGGCGAGCACCGAGCCGCCGCCCTTGCCGAGCCGCGATGACGTCAGCCCGGCTTTGGTCAACGCGCCGAGGAGCCGGCGCACCACAGCCGGATTAGTGACGAGACTTTTCGCCAACAGATCAGAGGTTTGCGGCCGGTCGCGCTCTGAGGCGAGCAACACCATCAAGTGCGTGGCGGCGGCGAAACGGGTGGATCCAGGCATGGGCGCGCTCCAGCTAGCATCGCCGGATTATAGGCCGGAATTATTGTATTTGTGTAACCGACGGAGTTGCGATTTGAGTGACCAAAGTCAGTTTTGACTCGAAGCGGCCGCGAAATGTTGCGCAATAAAAAAGGCGCGGAAGCCGGGGCAGGCTTCCGCGCCAGGGACACTGCTGCGGTTAGGGAGGGGAGTCCAGGGTGGGGACAGGCCGCAGCAGGCAGTTTGGTTGCGCAGGCGTCTTAGGAGACGACGACGCCTCGGGTGGCGAAGTCAGCCACATTGAACAAGATAGCGCCGAGGACGCCGGTAAGGGTCAGGGTTGCAGCAGCTTGCAGGGCAAAATTGCGAAGGGTGGTCATTTGGGTTTCTCTTTTGATCTTAATGGTTCGTTTCTTTGTCTTGGCGCTTTAGACATCATGTCTATGGCGCTGTACCGTAGGGTCATCCCCATCGGTCACGGGGAGATAGGCTCGCGATGAAGGCTTGTCAATGAACGTTTTCATTATTATTCATCGTTTAATCGTAATTTTTCTATCAATCTATATAGACCCATAAAATTCAATGGCTTAAGGAGTGTTTTGAGAGTGTCGAAGAGCGGCATATCACGCACTTGTGACGAGCAGCTTGCATGATTATGCTAGAGATCAGGCGTTCTTGCGCTTCTCAAGAGCCGCTCTTTTGGCGGCGCGCCAAGCAAAACCATCGAGAAACAGATCCACGACGCCATTCAGCTCGGCCGCCAACACATCGAATTCGCCTTCATGAAAAACCGCCGGGCTTGTGAAGCGATAGCCTGCATCCTGTAGGATTTTGGCTGTTTCCGAAGGGTTTTCCACGGCGAAAGTCCCGTCCTCGTCGCCCTGGATCAAAATCTCCGCCAGCACCCGCCCTTCTGCGTTCTCCCACTCGATCCCCACCTTGGGCCGCGAAGTCAGCAGTTCGCTGGAGAGTTCATAGGCTTTGGGTTTATCGTGGAAGCGCTCATAGGCGAGCTTGAGCTTCTTGTGGAAGAAGGTTCGCAGTTTTTGCGCCGGAGTCTGGTCCGGCGCATCCGCCACCGCTCGCAGTCGGGCGACTTGCTCGCGACGAAGCACCCGCACAAACATTTCCGCGATATCGAGCTTTGAAGGGAAGTAACGATAGAGATTGCCGGTGGACATATTGCAGTCCTGTGCAATCTCCGACATGGTCGTTTTTCCGTAACCATAATGCAGAAACCGCCGGCTCGCGGCGTCCAGGATCTGCTTGGCGGTTTCGTCGAGATTTTCTGCGGGCATTCTTGACTGCTGTATATGCTGACTTCTTTATAAACCGTTCAGTCGTCACTCCGCAACAACACAATTGACCTGCAAGACCATGAAGCCAGCCCTTCCGTTCACATCTCTTGGCGTCATCGGCGGTGGCGCCTGGGGCACCGCACTCGCCTCCCTTTGCGCTGCAAACGGGGTCGCGACGACTCTTTGGGCGCGCGAGGAATCAGTGATTCGCGCCATTAATGACACCCATGAAAACACCGATTTCCTGCCGGGCGTGCCCTTGCCGGAAGCGCTGAAAGCCGCGGAATCATTGAGTATGGCCAGTGAATGTGAGGCCATACTCTTTGTCGTTCCGGCGCAATTCGCCCGGCCCGTGCTTGCCGAACTCCGCTCCGCGACTGATGGCCAGCCCATACCGGTAGCGCTTTGCTCAAAAGGCATTGAACGCGACACAGGCTTGATGATGACCGAGGTAATGGGAACGGTATGGCCGGAAGCGGGCCCGGCGGTTTTGTCGGGACCGAGCTTCGCCCGGGATGTCGCTATGGGCATGCCCACCGCCGTGACGCTGGCCTGTGCGGATGTGAGCATCGGCGCCCGCTGGGTGGCGACAATCGGCGCGCCGCATTTCCGGCCCTATCTCTCGAGTGACCTGACGGGAGCCGAACTTGGTGGCGCAGTGAAAAACGTGCTGGCGATTGCGGCTGGCGTTGTCGCCGGGCGCGGCCTTGGCGAGAGCGCGCGGGCGGCGCTCATTTCACGCGGTTTTGCGGAATTTCAGCGACTTGGAGTCGCGCTGGGCGCCGAAGCACAGACCATGGCCGGCCTCTCGGGACTTGGCGACCTGATTCTGACCGCCTCTTCGCCGCAATCGCGCAACATGTCGCTTGGGATCGAACTTGGCAAAGGCCGCCCGCTCGGCGAAATCCTTGGCGAGCGTAAGACAGTCAGCGAAGGCGTCGCAACCGCTGGGGCGATCCACGCATTGGCGCTGAAAGTCGGTGTCGAGGCGCCAATTTGCGAGGCTGTCGCCGAATTGGTCAGCGGCGGCAAAACTGTCGATGAGATTATCGCCGCGCTGATGGCGCGGCCATTCAGAACGGAAGCGTAACGATGCCCCAATTCATTTTGATTTGCCGCGACAAACCAGACTCACTGGCGCTGCGTATAGAGACCCGGCAGGCGCATCTGGAATATTTTCACAAATTTGGAAATAAGCTCCAGCTTGGCGGGCCGATGCTGGATGAGGCTGGAAATCCGGTCGGCTCGATGCTGATCATCGAGGCTGCGGACGCCACGGCAGCCCAATCGATTGCCGATGCAGACCCCTACCAAAGGGCTGGCCTGTTCGCCGAGGTCAGCGTCATCCCGTTCAAAACGGTGATCGCGAATTTTCCGAAGAGCTAAAGCTTAGCGGCGGCGCTTATAAGACCGGCAGCTCGCCTCATAGGGGCGGCCAGACAGGCGCGAATTCCAGCCGGCCGTCCACGCATCGCCCGCATCGACCCCGCCACGTGCGCGGCATTGTTGAAAGCCGGTGCGATATTCAGGCGACAGCACATCAACTTGGCCGGCCATCTGGAAGGCGGCGTCATAGCACTCGCAGACCAGATCCTGGCCAGAAACCGCTGTCAGGGTCGGAGCCGTTACGGAACCGGAAGAAGTTGTGGGGGTGACCGCCGACGCAGAGCCGCCATTACCGGACGCGAAATTGGTGTTCATCACGGCGAATAAAGCGACGCCCAGCACCACCAGCGCCAGCACCCCGCCAAAAATGGCTTCAATATTACGCATCGTAACCCCTCACTCGCGCCATCAACCTCGAACGATCATCGAACGCGTTCCTCATGATAGCCTGAAGAAGGCGCTTAAAAAAGCGTTAATGCGTGACCCCACAGGCACGCGCACATGCAAACTGGCCAAAATTCGCCCTAAAGGCGATCCGGCTTCAGAATTTCACGGAGAGGCTGACGGCGCCGAATTGCTGTGCGCCTTGCTGCGTGGTGAATTCCCGGGTGCGGATGACATTGGTGTAGGCCAGTTGAATGCGCCGCACCTGAAACACAACGCCAATCTGAAAATCGCCAACAAAAGCATTGCTGTCGACGGAGGGATCGCCGCTGCGAAATAAACTGCCGTCGAGGAAAATATCATGGGCGACAGCGCGACCTTCCGCGCCGGCAAACAAATACCAGCTGAACCGATCGCGCGGTGAAAAATAGCCGCCGCCAGCAAGGGACGGTCGCACGCGCGGCGGGCCGTAATCATTGCGCAGATCGGCCCCCAAACGCAGCATCAATCCGACGCGTCCATTAGTTTGAATGTTGCCCGTTGAAAAACCATAGCTTGGCGTCACGTCGAAGCCGAAATCATCGCCGCCGCCGGACATCACGGCGCGAAATTTCCGGTCATAGGAGATGACCACGCCCGGCTCGTCGCCAATCTGGTTGTCCCAGCCATTCACCGGATCGCCGCCGATCAAATCGTGCCAGTTATTTTGCACAAACTTGCCTTGCGCACTCGGACCGACGATGCCGGCCTGCAAGGTGAACTGATCGATAATATCGGCTTGTTCAACGACAACCGAATATTCGCCATAGAGCCAACCGGCGTAAGGATGTTCGTCCGGCAACGGCGCCGTCGCGGCTTTATCTTGCGGCGTATAAATTGAATGACCGAGCGCAAACCCGCGACGGATGCCAGCGCTTTCGCCAGCGCCTAAAATATGGTCAGCGACCCAACGGGAAACGCCTTGCGGCTGTTTGAAGCCGGAAATATAGGCGAGCCGCAACCCGTTCGTGTAATTGCGGTCGGTATTGGCGAAATAATCGTTTTCCCAAACGAAGGTGAACGTGCCGCTGTCGTCATAGGACGCGAGAAAGTCATCGTCCTGCGCGCGCGCAACGCCGCTCATTGTCAACGCAAACAGACCCAACGCAACAGTTACTGGCTTCAAAAACATCACTTCGCAGTTTGCACGCCCGCGAGGATCAATGCTTCGGCCTCTTCGCGCCCGCGCCAGCCGACGATCTCGACCCATTTATTCGGTTCAAGGTCTTTGTAATGCCTGAAAAAGTGGCTGATACGCTCGATCAGAATATCTGGCAGGTCCGTGTAGCTTTGGATTTTGTCATAATATCCCGTCAGCCGCGGCGACGGCACGGCGAGAATTTTCTCATCCATTCCAGCCTCGTCTTCCATCAGCAAGACGCCGACCGGCCGCGCGCCAACCACCGAGCCCGGCACGAGCGGGCGATTGCCAACCACCATCACGTCAACCGCGTCGCCATCATCGGAGAGCGTGCCGGGAATAAACCCGTAATTACACGGATAACGCATATCCGTATAAAGAAAGCGGTCGACGAACATCGCTCCCGACGGCTTGTCGATTTCATATTTGATCGCATCGCCGCCTAGCGGAACTTCAATGACGACATTGACGTCTTTGGGCGGGTTCGTCCCGATATCGATTTTGGAAAGATCCATGACTTAGTCGGCTTTCATATTGCGCCGGCCGAGCAGCTTCAGCCGCAGCGCGTTGAGTTTGATAAATCCTTCGGCGTCTTTCTGGTCGTAGACCGCATCTTCTTCAAACGTCACATGCGCCATGGAATAGATCGTATTGGGCGACGAACGCGCAATAACATTCGCCGAACCTTTATAGAGTTTCAGCTTCACTGTGCCTGAGACGCGCTCCTGACTCTTGTCGATGGCGGCCTGAAGCATGTCGCGCTCGGGCGAGAACCAGAAACCATTATAGATCAGCTCCGCATAGCGGGGCATCAGTTCATCTTTCAAATGGCCGGCGCCTCGATCCAACGTGATCTGTTCAACGCCGCGATGCGCCGCGAGCAGGATGGTCCCGCCCGGCGTTTCATAGATCCCGCGCGACTTCATGCCGACAAACCGGTTCTCCACCAGATCAAGCCGGCCGATGCCGTGTCTGCGGCCGTACTCATTGAGCTCAGTAAGGAGTTCTGCAGGCGACAATGGCTTGCCGTTGATCGAGATCGCATCGCCGCGGTCAAAACCGACTTCGATCACTTCCGGCGTATCAGGCGCGTCAACCGGATCGACCGTGCGCTGATAAACATAGTCCGGCGCTTCCTCCGCCGGATCTTCGAGCACTTTGCCCTCAGACGATGTGTGCAAGAGGTTGGCGTCGACTGAGAACGGCGCCTCGCCGCGTTTGTCTTTCGGAACTTCGATCTGGTGTTTTTCGGCCCATGCGATGAGTTTTTCACGTGAATTCAAATCCCACTCACGCCACGGTGCAATGACGCGAATGTCAGGATTGAGCGCGTAGGCGTTCAGTTCAAACCGCACCTGATCGTTGCCCTTGCCGGTGGCGCCGTGTGCAATGGCGTCGGCGCCCGTTTCACGCGCAATCTCAACCAGCCGCTTGGCGATCAAAGGACGCGCGATAGAGGTGCCGAGCAGATAGAGACCTTCATAGACCGCATTGGCGCGGAACATCGGGAAGACGAAATCGCGGACAAATTCCTCGCGCAGGTCTTCAATGAAGATTTCCTTTATGCCGGCGCGTTCGGCCTTGCGCCGGGCCGGTTCAAGTTCTTCTCCCTGACCGAGATCAGCAGTGAAGGTCACCACTTCGCAGCCATATTCGATCTTCAGCCATTTCAGGATGACCGACGTGTCGAGCCCGCCGGAATAGGCGAGAACAACTTTTTTGACGTCGGTGAATTTGGCCATGATGCGCGGACTCCCTTGGTATGACGGCCCTTGCGCTACCGCTCGCAGGCGCGGAACGCAAGGGGCGGCGTCATTTTTGGGTTGCCCGCTGGCGGCGCGAGCGGCATCGTTGACCAATGCTTGTAAATGGGGCGCGCATGATGAAGAAAAAACGCCGGCTGGCCGCGAGCGTCGCAGCAATTTCGCTCGGCGCGATTGTTTTCACGAGCGCGCCAGTCGCCGCACAACAACTGCCGGGACAAAAGCCGTTATGCGAGAGCGAACGTGAAGTCGATGGATGGATTGTGAAGGCGGCCCTTGCCGCTGAACAGTCCGGCGATCTGGTGATCAGCAAATGGGAAGCCTCGCGCAAGTTCAGCACCCATTTCGGGTTCGGCGTCACCTTCGATTCCAGCGCGAATCCTCAGCCCACGCTGGAAATCTGGCACAATTACAAGAGCGGCGAGTTCACCATGCACAATCCCGATGGGACGGCGTTCAATGTGCTGCTCAGATCCGATTACGCGAGCACGACGGCCAATGTGCCACAGCAAGTCATCGCCTTCCTGCGCAACACGCCAGTCCAAATTGAACACATCCGCTCGGGCGGCAAATGGACGAAGTATCAGACAGAAGGACTGCCGGGCGCGATTGCTGCGGCGAAGGCTGATTTGACGCTGGCGAAAGACAAGCTGAGAAAAAAAGAATGCACCACCAATCAGGAGTGGTGGCGGCGCTTTTGAGGAATGCCGGCCCATTGCTTCGCAGCGGCGCCAGACCATACCCTTGCAAAAACGGCGCCCATCGGGCGCCGCTTCTTTGTCATTTCAATCCGTTGACGGATTAGCCGCGCACATAGATTTTGCGGCCATTGTCATAGCGGTAATACATCCGCGCACGGCGGTCATAGCTCAGCGGCGGGCGGAGATTGGCGCGGTGACGGTCATAGGCGTTGCCCCTGCCGCGATAATCGGCCCGGCGAAGTTCGCGCCGGTCGGGCACATAATAGAACGAGCTGATAGGGCAAATGGTCACCGCTTCATCGCGGCGGTTTTCGCGGCGGTCAAAGCGGTCCTCGATGCGATCGCGGCGGCCGGTATTGAAACGCGCATCGCGCCGGTCTTCAATCCTGTCATAACGATCTTCCACCAGATCGGGGCAAGCGCGCGGATTAAATTTCCACTCGCCCGCAAACGCCTGCGCGCTCATCAGCACGAAACCGGCGCCCAAAACACTCGCTGCTACTTTGTTCAACATGTCCTACTCCATCACTTGAGAGCGAAAGCCCCTCAGCCGTTCACGTCTCATGTCCATCAAACGCGCGACCGCCCGCCGCCCGCCTTTCGAGACCAAGGTCTTTTCCGGGTCCTTTCATGGCGGAAATAGGGCGCTTGATCGCAGGCCATTTGCTCTGCATGGCCTCACCGCCTAGGCTTTTCCCCAAGACCGGAGCCAACAGGGGAAGTCACCATGCGAACACCCATTCTTTTTGCTGCGCTAAGCGCCGGCGCCGCGATCTTTTCGCCCGCCGCCGCACAGCAGACGAGTCATGCCGGCGCAGACAAAGTCCTGATCACGGACTTTATCGGCACGGTGCATGTGAAAACCGTCGCCAGCGGCGCTGTCCGGCTAAATCGGACGGCGGGCGATGACGCGTCCTATCCGCTGGAGGTTCGCGAGGACGGTTCCGTCCTGATCGTTCACAGCGATGAAGACCCCGACGAGAATCGCTGGCACGACCGGGTCAACTGGCGGCGAAACCATGAAGACGCTTTTCGGATTTTTCTGGAAGACTATCCGACCCTGTCGCTGACCATCCCGGCGGGAACATCGCTTGAATTTGAAAGCGCGGTGATCATGCTTGACGCCGACAACACAATGAGCGCGCTCAAAATCTCCGGCGGTCATGTTGACGGCTATCTCGGCGACCTTGCGAGCGCTGATATCGGCATTCACGGCTCAGGCGATCTCAAAGTCGGCGATGTCGCTGGGGCCCTCGCCATTTCGATTCACGGATCGGGTGATTTCATTGGCGGTTCCGCCGCTTCGCTTGCGGCGAACATTCACGGCTCTGGAGACATCAAGGTCGTTAATATCGGCGCAGCGAGTTCCGCTGACATTCATGGTTCCGGTGATATTGAAATCGGCGACATCAATGGACCGTTCGAGGCGAGCATTCACGGTTCCGGCGACATTGACGCCGGCAACGTCAAAGGCGGCGCTGATCTCAGCATTCAGGGGTCAGGCGACATATCGCTCGCAAGCGTTGCGGGCGAAAGCCGCGCCTCGATTCATGGCTCCGGCGACATGGACATCGCCACAGGCCGCGCCGACCGTCTGTTTGTCGACTTGAGCGGCTCGGGCGGATTTGATTTTGGCGGCGTTGCAATCAATCCTGACATTCGCGCCAATAATTCGGCGAGCGTTTTCATTCGCTCGCATGAAGGAACTGTGCGGGCGCGCGGGCGCGGCGATATTCGCGTCAGCGGAGTCGATTACAGCGACGACGACTAAGTCCTTTACTCCTCGCCAAAGAGCGCGATGGCGGACACTGTCATCGCCTCAACGCCGGTTTTGATCGCCGGTTCCGGTTCAATCTTGAAGAAGGGTGAATGATGCGATGGCGCGTCGTCCACATCCTTTTCCGGCGTGCCGCCAACATCAAGGTAGACGCCTTTGACGCCGGTTTCCGGGGTGACGAAATAGGCGAAATCCTCCGCGCCCATGCCGGTGCGCGGCTGCTCGAACAAAACGACCTCACCCATGCCCGCCGTGATTGCAGCGCGCACGATCTCCGCTGTCGCGCGATCATTGATGGTTGGCGGCGTCGATTCGGTTTTCGAGCGGATCACTTCCGGCATCAGTTTCTTCGGCACGCCCATGGAAATCGCGACGCCTTCGGCGACACGGTCGATGCCATCCAGCAATAGCGCACGCACCTCCGGATTATCGGACCGGACCGTGAGTTGCATATGGACTTCATCGCCGATGATATTGTGCTTGCTCCCGCCATGGATCGAACCGACAGTGATTACCCCGGGATCAAGCGGGGCAATGCTGCGCGACACCACCGATTGCAGTGAAACGACGATCTGCGAGGCGACCAGCACCGGATCAATGCCTTTGTGCGGCGAAGCGCCATGGGCCCCGACGCCATGCACGATGATATCGACGCTGTCGGAGCTCGATCCGGTAATGCCGAGCGGCGCTTCAATGCGGCCAACCGGCGTGCCCGCGCTCACATGAAACGCCAGCGCATAGTCAGGCTTCGGAAAGCGCTTATAGAGCCCATCCTCCATCATCATCCGCGCGCCGGAAATCCGTTCCTCCGCCGGCTGACCAATAAGGACAAGCGTGCCCGACCATTGATCCTTGCGCGCCGCCAACTGGCGCGCCGTGCCGACCAGCGCGGTGATGTGAGTGTCGTGGCCGCAGGCATGCATCACCGGTTTGACAATCCCATCAATGTCCTCCTGGGTCGCAGTCGAGGCATAGGAGAGCCCTGAATCTTCCTTCACCGGCAGACCGTCCATATCGGCGCGGATCATGATCGTCGGGCCTTCGCCATTCTTCATGACAGCGACAACGCCCGTCCCGCCGACGCCCTCGGTGACGTCATAGCCGAGCGCCCTGATCTCCTCCGCGAGACGTTTTGCGGTCTTGAACTCGCGATGAGAAAGCTCCGGGTTTTGGTGGAAGTGCAGAAATAATGTTTCTAGATTCGCGTCGTAATCCGCCGCAATATCGGCCTTTAGTGTCGATTGAGCGGAAGCGGGCGCCGTCATAAGCGCGGCGCCGGCCATCAATGTTGCTACAAATTTCATGGTAAGGCCTTTCTGTGACGTGCGTGGTGCATTTAAGTTGTTACGCGGCGCATCCAATGTCCGCGCTGATTTCCTCGGCGAGGCCATCCAGCCAGAAGCGAATCGCCTCCACAACGAGACAACGCTCCTCTGCATTGAGGCGAGGGTCGGCTTTAAGATCAGCCGTCAGCTTTTCGAGCGTATCTGTGTTCTGCATGATCTCAATGCCGCCATCAGTATTGCTGTCGAAACGCAGCAATGTTCCGCCTGCGGAAGAATAGGCTGGCCAATTGGGAAACCCTTCCGCAGACGGTGCGCCATCGCGCGCAAAATTCGCCCAGTAAGCGCCCATAGCGCGCGACAGTTTTTCGCGCGAGGCGGCAGTCTTTTTGCGGAACATCACGTTGTCGAGGTCGCCCAAGAGTTGAAACCTGTTGAAAACAAAGGGGATTTCAATAGCGTGGGCGGCCCCGAGCAAATGCGCCAAGTCCGAAAAGCCGAACCGCCCGCCCTCATCCCAGTCAAACCGGTAGGCATAGACCGGGGCCCCGCCAGCCGCCGCGATGGCAGCGGCGGGTTGATCGACGGAGCGAATGCGCCAGATGCGGCTCGGATATTCCGCAACCGCATCATAAAAACCCTTGTCGCGGGAGACGAGAAAAATCCCGAGGAATTTTTTAGTGAGCCGCTGACTTGCTGCATGAAAGAATTTAAGCTCGTCGCGATTGACGCCGGTGATGATCGGAACCGGGTTGAACGTCTCAGCCGATGATAGCGACTCTCTCAGCCCCGCCGCCGGCACTGTAACGCCGTCGGCGATCACCGTGGGCATTTCGATGCGATCCTCTACGCCCATGCCATAGGCTTCCAGCAGTCTTGTCGCCGATACGCCGCGCAACGCTTCCGCCGATTGCGCGCCAAGTTTTTGCACAATGGCGCCTGAAGGATTGCGCTCCTTGCTGTTGGCGTTTTCGGCGTCCGTCACCGGCACGCTGTCAAAGCTGCCGGATTGCAAAATCGCGCGCTGGAAAAGTCCTTTCGCCAGCGGCGATGCCAGCAGCGCCCCGACATTGTGCCCGCCCGCGCTCTCGCCAAAGATGGTGACATTGTCAGGGTCGCCGCCAAATGCGCCGATATTTTCCTGCACCCAGCGAAGCGATGCGATAAGGTCGAGGATGGCGAAATTCGCCGCCGCGTCTTCGGGCGTTTGCGCGTCAGCGCGCAGCATAGGGTCGGAGAAAAACCCAAACGGCCCAAGCCGATACTGCACGGGCACGATGATGACATTCTCATGCACCGCAAGGCGCGAACCGTCATAGGAAGAGCCGCGCCCCCAGACATTAGAACCGCCATGAATCCAGACCATGACGGGAAGCTTTTCGCCGGGCGCATCAGCCAAACGAGAATTGGCCGGCGCATAGATATCGAGATAGAGACAATCCTCCGACCCGAGCAAAAGACCCGGTTCGATTTTTTCCTGGGCGTTGAGGCGGTTCGACATTTGCGCGCAGCGCGCGCCGAACTCGGTTGCAATGCGCGCGCCCTCCCAGCCGGCGGGTTGTTGCGGCGCCCGCCAGCGCAGATCGCCGACAGGCGGCGCGGCGAAGGGCAGCCCGCGCCATGAATGCGCGCCGTCCGGCGTCACAAACCCAATGACCTCGCCCTGCGCAGTCATCCGCACCGTATTTTCATCCGGCGCTACTGGCGCGGCGGGCGCTTCTTTTTTTGAACATCCCGCAAACATCGCCAGGGCGGCGAATGCAACCAACACAGACTTCATGGAACGCCCCTCTTTTGCCCGGGGGAGAATAGGCAAAAGCGGCGCAAAGCGCCAACCGCGTTAAGCAGCCGCGAAACTGACCATCTTGCGGCGCTCAGGACACCACAGTGCAAGTCGTGCGCAACGAATGCTCTCGCGGATCGTCATCACCGGCAGAGTGAGTAAATCCTCGCTGGCGCGATAACATTCCATCAGGCGATAATTGGGGATGCGACTCGCCAGGTGATGAATATGGTGCAGGCCGATATTGCCGGTCAGCCACCGCAGTGGTCCAGGCAATTTATAATGCGACGAACCGAAGACCGCCGCTTCGGCGTAGTCCCAATCTTCGCGGCGGGCCCAGTATGTATCCTCATATTGATGCTGGACAAAGAACAGCCATGTCCCGCCCCAGGCGGCGACGGTGACGGCAGGGATAATCGCCAGGGCGACCACGCCAAAACCGAGCAGCATCGACAGTGCGCCATAGAACGCAATCAGCGCCAGATTGAGCGCGAAGACCGATTTCCACACCTGCCGGAATTTCATGCCGGAATAAACTTCGGCGAAGGGCATTGGGCCGGCCAGCGGCAGGCGCTGCAAAAAGAAAAAATAGAGCGGCGCGCCGATCACGATCATCACCACCGGATGGCGGTAAAACCGGTACATGATCCGCTTGGACAAGCTCAGCGCGCGATATTCGCCAACGGTCAGCGTGTCGACTCCGCCAACCCCGCGCCGGTCGAGATCGCCGGAGCTTGCATGATGGCGATTATGCGCGTCACGCCAGAAGGCGAACGGCGTGAAGGTGAGGATGGAAATTAAAAAGCCAAGCGCCTGGTTGGCGCGCTTATTGTGGAAATAACTGCCATGTCCGCAATCATGCTGAATGATAAAAAGCTTGATCAGCAATCCGCCGGCGAGCGGCGAGAGCAACAAGGCGAACGGCCAGTAGCCAAAGGCAACCAGCGCCATCATCACAGCAATGGCGCCGCCATAAAGCGCAAGCGACAAAGCCGCCTGCCCCAGCGAACGATGCAGATGTGCGCCCTGAAACTCTTTGCAGTGCTGCACAATCCGGCGCAGCATTTCTTGCCGCGCGGCGTTGGCGTCATGGGCACGCGCGGACAAATTGTGGGCCGCATGTCCGGCGGCCTCCTGAAGTCGATTAAAATTCCGGGAGACGGCGGCAGGAAGTCTGTTTTGCATGAAACTCGTTTTACTCACGATCTGCGCCCGTTTTGTGAACGCGGCGGGCGGATTCCCTCTGGTTTCTTTAGACCCTGCTTAACCAGTTTCGCACACGAAGGGAAATCGCAGCGACTCACTTTTTGTAGTCGATTGCGATCAGCGTCCGCTTTGGGCGCCGGCGATCACGACCGACAGCGCCCCAAAAATGACTTTTGTGTTGCGGCGCAACACGACCGGGCTCGGCCTTCTGAGCCCTAAAACCTCGCGGAAACCGTGAAGCGCGCATTGAGCGGCTCACCGGTGGAAATATTGTCATTGCTATGCGCGTCAGGGAAATAGCTTTCGTCGAGCAGGTTTTCGAGATTGACCTGCACGCGCACGGCGTCGCTCACATCGTAAAACACCGCCGCATCGACGCGGGTGTAACCCGGCAGTTCGACGCTGTTATCGACACCGACAAACATCGCGGATTGATGCGTCACGCCAAGGCCGACGCCGAAGCGGTCGGTCACGTCATAATGGTTCCACAGCGAGAACATGAAGTCCGGCGTTTGCGCGGTGACATTGCCGTCGGCGCCGCCGCCATCGACTTCGCCGTCAAGCACGCTGACGCCGCCATTCACCGTCCAGCGATCGGTCACCTCGCCGGAAAGCTGCAGCTCAAAGCCTTTCGTGATCGTGCCGTCGAGAATGAGCGTATTGCCGGGATTGAGCGGATCGGCCGTGGTGACGCTTTCGCGCTCAAGCCGGAACAAGGCGGTGGAGAGGCTCAACGCCGGTGTGATGTCCCATTTGGCGCCGATCTCGGTGTTCTTAAAAAATTGCGGCTTCAGCGCCTCTTCGGTGAGGCTCAAGGTCAGGAATTGATCGCCAGAGCGCGGCAAAAAGCTCTCGCTGTAGCTGCCGTAAAACGAAACATTTTCCGATGGCTTCAGGATCACGCCAAAGCGCGGCGAAATTTCTTCGTCAACGCGGTTTAAGAAGCCGTCGTTGCCGTCAGTGTCGCCGTCAGCGACTTCAAACGCGTCCACCACGTCGAGATCGAAACGGTCGAAGCGCACGCCGGCGACGATTTTCAGCCAGCCGGTTACATCGATCTGGTCCTGCAGATAGACGGAAGTAAACTTCACGTCGGATTGCGTCCCGCGCACCGGCGTTGAGAAGGCGAATTCAGGAATGTTCAGCGGATCGCTGAATAAAAACGTGATCTGATCGTCCGCGCTGTCAGTGAAGAAATTATCGTTGCGCGCATTGGCCGTATCCTGATCGCCATATTCGGCGCCGAACAACACCGTGTGCCCGAACGGACCGGTCGCAAATTCACCGATCAGATTGCCCTGAAAAATCAGATTCTGACGCTCCGTCATATCCTGATAGCCGTCCATGGTGATCATGTTGGTCGCCGCGTCGAAATCAGCGGTGTAAATGTTTTGATACAGCTTGGCGTAATCTGCGAACTGCGCCGTGATATTGCCGCGCAGGAAATCCGAGAAAGTGTGATCGATCTTGGCGCGGACGATATGGGCTTCGAGCGTAGTGAAGTTCTGGTCCGGCGAGCCGAAGAACGTCTTGTCGAAACCTTCGAGCGGCGCATCCGGCCCGCCCGCAACGGTGACGGAAGGAACGCCGCGATCCACCACACGGTCGTCATTCAAATATTCGTAGGAGAACAACACCGATGTCGAGGGCGTGAGATCGAGCGCGAAAGTCGGATTGATCGCGAAGCGGCGGCCATCATAGAAATCGCGGTGATTATTGAGCTCTTCGTAGAAACCGTTGAGGCGGAAACCAGCGCTGTCGCCGACGGAATAATTCACATCACCGCTCAGACTGTAAGCGCCGAACGTGTCGGCGCTTGCAGTCATCCCGGCGAATTGGCCATTGACCGGCGTTTTGGTGACGCGGTTGACCACACCGCCGCCGCCGCCCCGGCCGAACAGCAACGCGTTCGATCCGCGCAGGATTTCAATCTGCTGCACATTGTAGAGCGGGCGGAAATATTGAACATCGTCGCGCAAACCGTCGATGAAGAAATCCGCCGTGGTCTGATTGCCACGAATGATAATGGCGTCGCGATGGCCCTCGCCCTGGCTGATCGAAAGCCCCGGCGTGTAGCGCAACACATCGCCGATATTGGTAAAGGATTGCTCGGCGATCTGGTCTTCTGAGATAATCGTCAGGCTCTGCGGCACGTCGATGATCGGCGTCGGCGCCTTCACCGCGTTCAGCTTGTCGATAGACAGATATTTTCCGTTGACGACAATCTCGTCGGGCAGATTGTCGGCTGCTGCGGCCCCTGAGATGAGCCCCAAGGCGATAATAGAAGTGAGTGAAAATGTCGTCGCCAAGCGCATGGATAAAACCCCGTACAAACAGTTTCGGGGTGCGTATCAGGGATGATAATGCAAATCAATCGCAAAAACTGTGAAATTTTGACCGGCGCATATCAGGATTCCGGGTCGCGATTGTAAATCACCGGCATCCGGCCGCGCCATCTCGCCCACACCGCATCACCAGTGATCAGCTCGGCCATGAAATGCGCGACATTGATGCGGCTCGTCTCGCCGGCGTCGAAAATCGCGCTGCGGGTCGGCGAAGGGTGGGCGTCATGGGCGCTGACTGCTGTTTCATCGATCAGCCCATCGGGACGCACCGCCGCCCATCCAATCGCCGGGTCGTTCGGGCCGATTTCGCTGCGCAAAAACTCGGCGGCGTTTTCATTGTCTGCGTGCGGCGGCAGCAAGGCGCGCAGCAGGCCGATGACGATTTTTTGCGTGAAGGAAACCGGTTCATCGAGATCGCGGTTCCGCACCCCTGACGAACACATCAGCACATATTTGACCGGCCTGTCCGGCGCGTTCGCTTTCACCGCCGCGCAGAGCCGCCGCGCCGCGTCCGTCACCAGCGCGCGGGGCGGGCCGAACATGCCCTTGAACGTCATATTGTGGCCGAGGCAGGACGCGATGGCGCTGCAGCCCTTCACATGCCGGGCGAGGTCGGCGTCCGGCAATTCGAGCAAGCTGGCGTTGATGATCGAAAGCTTCTCATTGAGCCGCGCTGCGGCGGAGAGATTGTCCGCCGAGCGCACGATCACCCGCACGGTTTCGCCGCGCGCCAGCAATTGATCGACCAGCAGGCGCCCAGTAGCGCCCGACGCGCCGACAACAAGGATGGTCAATGGTTTTCTCCGAATTCAGCTAGATATTCGGAACCTAGATGATTCATCGCCTAGAAGATGCCCGGGCAAGGGAGCTCAAAGCTGTGAAGTCTGATGATGTCCGGCCTTCTGCGGCATGACAATCAACACGACAATCATCAGGCCTGCCAGCACCGTCACAATGACGGGACGGTTTAGCGCCAGTCCGCCATGATCAGGTTTGTCGAGGAAATTTCCGAGGACGGCGCCAAGCGGTCGGGTCAACACGAACGCCGCCCAGAACAACAACACGCCATCGACCGCCCGGCGCCAATGCAACACAAGAATGACCAGCAAGATAGCGCTGATGACCAGCGCCGAACCCCAATAGCCAAGACCCGCGGTATCGGCAAACCAGTCGCCGAGAGCGGTGCCAAGCGTTTGAGAAAACGTGATGGTGATCCAGTAAAACAGTTCGGTACGACGGTCGGCTATTTTGTCCGCTGACAGTTTTCCGAGCGCTAAACGCCAAGTGATCAATGACGCGATCACCAAGGCGAGCAACAAGATTGAGCCGCCAGTGTATCCGATGCCGAGCGAGCGCGTGGTGAAATCGGCGAGCGTGGTGCCGGCCGTCGTCGAGGCGACAATTGTCAGCCAATAAAGACTCGGCCGGAAGCGGCGAGCTAGGATCTGGGTTGCGGCCAACGCGATAAAGATGCTGGCCAAAATTAGCGTCGCCGCTAAATAACCCAGCCCCATATTCATGCTGACGAGATTGCCGCCGACTTCGCCCAAAGTCGTTGCAAGGATTTTCACAATCCAGAACCCGGCGGTCGCCGCCGGAACTTTGCTTAAGATGTTTCGTTCTTGATCAGTCAGGACAGTCATTCGTCATACTCCGATGCGCCCCGCAGCGGTCGATATCACGGCCGACTCGAAGTAAACAGTGAATCTTTCATGAATGATTCAGTAGCGCTGCGAGCACGTCTACTCCGCCCCGAGATAATCCATCACCGAAAAGATGTCCTTGTCGCCGCGGCCGCACATATTGAGCAGCAGGATCTGGTCTCGGTCCATTTCGGCGGCCTTGTCGATGGCGCGGGTGAGCGCGTGGGATGGTTCGAGCGCCGGGATGATGCCCTCTAACTTCGCGCAAAGCTGAAACGCGGCGAGCGCCTCGTCGTCTTTCGCGGAGACGTATTTGACGCGCCCGGTTTCATGCAGCCAGGAATGTTCCGGCCCGATGCCGGGATAATCGAGCCCTGCGGAAATCGAATGCGCGTCTTGAATCTGGCCATCCCCGTCCTGCAGCAGGTATGTCCGGTTGCCATGAAGTATGCCCGGCTTGCCGCCGGTGAGGCTCGCCGCGTGTTTGTCGGTATCGACGCCATGGCCCGCCGCCTCGACGCCGATGATCTCCACATCCTTGTCGTCAAGGAATGGATGGAACAGGCCGATGGCGTTCGAGCCGCCGCCGATGCAGGCCATGATCACATCGGGCAGGCGCCCTTCGGCTTCCTTCATTTGCTCCTTGGCCTCGATCCCGATCACGGACTGAAAGTCGCGCACCAGCTCAGGGTATGGGTGCGGGCCGGCGGCCGTGCCGATGATGTAAAAAGTTGAGTCCACATTAGTGACCCAGTCGCGCAGCGCGTCATTCATGGCGTCTTTCAACGTCCCGCGCCCGGAGGTGACGGGGATAATCTCCGCGCCGAGCAGCTTCATGCGGAAGACATTGGGCTTTTGCCGCTCCACATCGGTCTCGCCCATATAGACGACGCAGGGGAGGTCAAAGCGCGCGCAGACGGTCGCGGTCGCCACCCCATGCTGGCCGGCGCCGGTCTCGGCGATGATCCGCGTCTTGCCCATGCGCCGGGCGAGCAGGATCTGGCCCATACAATTATTGATCTTGTGCGCGCCCGTATGGTTGAGCTCGTCGCGCTTGAAATAGATTTTCGCGCCTTTAGTAGGGCCGGATTTTTCCCGGACATACCGGGTCAGTCTTTCCGCATAATAGAGCGGCGACGGGCGGCCGACATAATGTTTGAGGTAGTACTCAAGCTCGGAGCGGAACGAAGGATCGTTCTTTGCGGCTTTGTATTCCTTCTCCAGCGCGAGAACGAGCGGCATCAAGGTCTCGGCGACGAAGCGCCCGCCGAACTTGCCGAAGCGGCCTTCGCTGTCGGGTCCGGTGCGGTAGGAGTTGGGTTGGGTCACGGCTGGCGTCTTTCACGAATTGATTACGCGCCGCTCTTAACACCCCTCACCCGAAATCGCGAAAGCGATTTCGACCTCTCCCAAGGGAGAGGTAGGGCGCAGCGCTTGAGGCGGGATTACTTCTCCCTTGGGAGAGGCCAAATTTGTGCAGCAAATTTGGGTGAGGGGAAAGCTACTTCACCGCCGGCGCGGCTTTCGGATAGCGCACCGCAAGATCGATCCGCGCAATCGCCTGCCAGTCGCCGGGGTGGACCAGCCAGATCACGCCGGAGGGGACTTCATCCTCGCCCTTGCGTGCTGTCGCGCCATAGAGCGGCGCGATATTGGAATGGCTCGACAGGATGATGTTGGTTCCGGGGTTCGCTGCGAGCTCCGCCGCGACTTGTTTCTTCATCGCGGCGACGTCAGCCGGTTTGGTGCTGATCTGGCTGGCATGCTGCTCAACCGGCGCGCCGCCCGCCGCCAGCGCCGCCGTATCCCACGAGCGGCACATCTTGCTGGTGTAGGCTTTCAGCACCGGCACGCCGTTCTCTTTCAGGATTTCTCCCAGTGCGCGAGCCTGAAAGAAGCCTTCCGCATCGAGCCCGCGCCCCTCGGCCAGCGTGCAGCCCTTGGAGAGGCCGACCGCGCCGAGCTGGCCGCCTGGGGAATTGGCGTGGCGCATGACCAGCACATAGCCGCCGCGTTTCACCGCCTCGAACGCCACCGAGGACGCGGCCTCATTGACCCGCGGCGCCTGTGCAGAGGCGCAGGACGCCAGAAATGCTGCACAAAATGCTGCGCACAAAAACCGCACCATAAATCTCCCCTTTATTTTTTTGCGGACGCGATGAACGCTTTGATCAACGCCGCGTCTTTTTTGCCGGGCGCAGTCTCAACGCCAGATGACACGTCTACGCCCATGAAACTCTCTCGGCCGTTCTGCGCTTTTACCGAGGCGGCGATATTCTCCGGCGTCAGCCCGCCGGCGACCATATAGGGCGTTTCGCCCGCATAGGATTCAAGCGACGACCAGTCAAAGGAAACGCCATTGCCGCCAGGCCGTCCGGCATTGGGCGGCGGTTTGGCGTCGAACAGAATGATGTCGGCGGCGCCCTCGTAGGCGGCGGCTTCTGCAACATCGCCAGCGTCGGTCACGGGAATCGCCTTGATCACCTCGACTGCAAACTCAGCGCCGATCTCGCGGCAGCGCTCCGGCCCTTCATGGCCGTGAAACTGAAAATGCGTCAGCAAGGGTGGCGCCTCGGAAAGTTCCTTTTCACCAGCATCCACGAACAGCCCGACCAGCTTGGGCATCTCGAAGCCTTCGTCGAAGCTCGCCTGTTTGAGATCAAGGATGATTTCCTCCGCCGTCTCCGGCGTCACAAAGCGCGGGCTTTTGCGGAAGAAGACAAAGCCGAGAAAATCAGCACCGGCGCGCGCCGCCGCAATCGCAGCGTCGCGGTCTTTGAGCCCGCAGATTTTAACGAGAGGTCCGCTCATGGGATCACATCACAGATTGGCTGATTCAAGTTTGGGGAGGTCTTCGTCCGGCGAAGGCTGTTCGGGAAGCCGCGCGGAAAGCGCCGTCACTTCCTTTTGCAACGCCTTGACCATACGCCGGTTGTCCCGGGCCTGACCGCGCGCCTCGCGCCCCGATAGCCAGCTTCCAGCCACACCAAGCCCTAAACCAATGAACAGCATTGCCATCAGCCAGAACCACAAAGGCAGGGACGGGGTCGACATGGCCGGATTTTCAGGGCGGAAAGGATCAAGGCTGATCGCCACAGGGGTCCGGTTCGCCACCAGAAACAAAACTGCTCCCGCAAGAATGGGGATCCAGATAATTCGAAACAGCCATTTGCTCATTGCGCCCTGTTTTCTCACAAACTTCCCGGTCTTTGCAATCACCGCTCATAGCCGCATTGGCGCTTTTCGCCGCTTAGGCTATGTCGGATTGAATTTTTTGCCGGACTGTTGCCCGGATTAACGTCCAAAGTACCGCTGCACCGTTTCAGGAGGCCGCCATTTTTATCGAAATCGAAAATATCCTGACTGCACAGGAGCTGAGCCGCCTGGATCAGATTGCTGCAAGCGCAAAATTTGTCGACGGCCGCGCCTCCAATCCGCACAACCAGACCAAATACAATCTGCAGATCGACACGACGACCGATCTCTACAAGGAATCCTCGACGATTCTGGGCCAGGCTTTGCTGCGCAACGAGGAGGTGCGCAATTTCGCGTTTATCCACCGTTTTGCGCCGCCCTTGATGAGCCGCTATCAGCCAAATATGAAATACGGCAAGCATCCCGACAACGCCTTCCTGCCGATGCAGCCGACGCCTATGCGCTCCGATATTTCCTGCACTATTTTTATCGCCGATCCGGCGAGCTACGATGGCGGCGAACTGACCATCCATCTCGGCTCCAAGCCGATCACCATTAAAGGCAAGCGCGGCGCGGCGGTGCTCTATCCGTCAACAACCATCCACGAGGTGCAGCCGGTGACACGGGGCGAGCGTCTCGTCGCCATCACTTTTATGGAAAGCCAGATCTGCGATGAGAAAAAACGCGACCTGCTTTACACGCTCAATGAAGTCGCGGCGCTCGAAGGCTTGAAGATGGATTGGGATAATCGCGTGCGGCTTGAGCATGTGCGGCACAGCCTGCATCGGATGTGGTCAACCTAGCGTTTCTAGGAAAAGTGGGGACCGGTTTTCCGTGAAAAACGCGACTCAAAGATCCTAAATTTAGGACCAGCGATCGAGACAGGCGCGCGCCAGCGAACTTCCACCTGCGATGCGCTCCAGCCAGGACATGCCTTTGCGGATTTCGTCGCCATTGTCCGATTGAGACTGCGCAATAATCTCGTTGCGCAGCGAGACGTCATAAGCGTGATCGGGCGATTTTGAATATTGCCGCAGGATCGGCCCGCTCACCGCTTGATCTATCCGCTCTTTCTTTACGCTCACCGCGAGCGCCGCCGCCATCTCAGCGAGCAATTGCGCCGG
>BQJG01000045.1 GCA_021604585.1 Hyphococcus sp. | reverse complement strand
AGGATGCCGGCCCAGCCCATCTCGGCCATTTCTTTCCAGAGATCGCGCGAGAAACCGTCAGGATCGTTTTTATCGCGCAATTTGCGCAGCGCGCCGACCGGCGCTTTTTCGTCAAGAAACCCGCGCGCGGATTCCTTAAGCATTTCCTGTTCTTCGTTGAGAACTAAAGGCATCTTCTATTCCTTTACGCGCCGGGCAATTCGAGAATGCGCTTTGCAATAATGTTAAGCTGCACTTCCGACGTGCCTCCTTCGATTGAGTTGGCTTTCGTGCGCAGCCAGCCGCGAGCGAGCTTGCCGTCCTTGGTGCGCTCGCCTTCCCATTCGAGTTCATCCGAGCCGCCAATATCCATCAGCAATTCAAAGCGGCGCTTGTTGAACTCGGTCCCGTAATATTTAAGCATCGACGAATTGGCGCCGACGCCTTGCCCGGCCTTCGCTTCGTCTTTCATCCGTTCAAGCGTCAGCAAAAACGCCCAGCCGTCAATTTCGGCCTTGGCGATCTGCGCGCGCAACAGCGGATCAGCGAGACGGCCATGTTCCAGCCCGATTTCCTGGGCTGCGACTTCGCCCATGCCGCGCCCGCCGAGCAAGCCGCCGCCGCCCGCGGAAATCATTTCACGTTCATGAGTGAGCAGATATTTCGCGACATCCCAGCCGCGGTTGATCTCGCCGACAATCGCCGAAACGCCCGGCGCATATTCTTTCGGCGCTGTCGCGTCATCAAAGAAAGTCTCGCAGAAAGGCGACTTGCCGGAAATCAGTTTGATCGGCTTGGTTGAAACGCCCTTCTGGTTCATATCGACCAGAATGAAACTGATGCCATTATGCTTGGTGGCTTTCGGATCGGTCCTGACCAGCACGAAAATCCAGTCGCTTTCATCGGCATAGGACGTCCAGATTTTCTGACCGTTGATGAGCCAGCTTTCTCCCTTGTCCTCGCATTTGCATTGCAGGGAGGCGAGATCGGAACCGGCGTTCGGTTCGGAATAGCCCTGACACCAGCGGATTTCCCCGCGCGCGATCGGCGGAAGAAAATGCGCTTTCTGTTCGTGCGTGCCGTATTTCAACAGCGCCGGCCCGAGCATCCAGATGCCGAAGCTTTCGAGCGGCGAGCGGCATTTCAGCGAGCGCATTTCCGCCTTGAGGATTTTGACTTCCTCTTTGGACAATCCGCCGCCGCCATATTCCTTTGGCCAGTGCGAAACCGTCCAGCCTTTCGCCGCCATGCGATCGAGCCAGGTCTTTTGCGCTTCGGACTGGAAGGTCCATTGCTTGCCACCCCAGCAGATATTTTCTTCACCGCCCGCGCCGTCGCGCATTTCCTTGGGGCAGTTCTCTTCGAGCCAGCCTCGCGCTTCGATGCGGAACTTCTCAAGATCGCTCATGCCCGGCTTCCTTCCTAAACAGACAATGCGGGCGGATGTTGGACCGCAATTTTCCGCACCGTAATTTTGTCAAATTTCGCTGTGCCCAATCGCGGCAGCGGCGCAGGCGAAATCCAGATTCGTTCTGGCACCTTAAAGCCAGCGAGCTCCTCCGCAATAAAGCTGCGCAGTTCGCCCGCATCAATGGTCTGCCCTTCCTTCGGATAGGCCACCAAACCGACGCGCTCGCCCAGCACTTCGTCTGGCACCGAGAAAACGACCGCCTCCGCCACCGCATCATGCTCGTAGACGCGGTTTTCAACTTCGAGACAGGAAATGTTTTCGCCGCCGCGAATGATCAGCTCCTTAAGGCGATCGACAATGTAGAGATAATCCTGTTCGTCCATACGCCCGAGATCGCCAGTGCGGAACCAGCCATCCGGCGTGATCGCCTTCGCCGTATCTTCGGGGAGGTTGTGATACTCGCGAAAATTGGCCGGGCTTCTGATCCAGACTTCGCCGACTTGGCCGCGCGGCTGCTCTGCGCCATCCTGCATGATCTTGATGTCGGTCAGCGGCGGCACCGGCCGGCCCGTGGAATCCGGCCGGACCTGGTAATCGCCCTGCGATATGACGCAGCCCAGCGCATTTGTCTCCGATAATCCGTAGCCGGAGGATGGCTTGCCATTCTTGAATTTCGCAGCGAGCTTTTTGACATGATCGGCGGGGCGTTTCGCGCCGCCAGAGCCAATATCGATCAGAGTCGGCAAACCTTCCGGCCCCACCGCCTGCATCAATTCAAACGACTGGCTTGGCACGCCGACAAAGTTGGTCAATTTCTCTAGATTGATGATTTCGGCTGCTTCCTTTGGATCCCAACGATACATCATCGCGATGCGCCGGCCGACCATATAAGAGAGCAGGAAAATTGAGTGCGATCCGGTGACATGAAACAGCGGGATTGCAAGCAAGATGCCCGGGTTTTCTCCGAACGGGCTAACGCCGCCACGCAACTCTTTCAAAATTGCGGCGACAAAAGACCACGAAAACAACGTCGAAACCGCGCCGCGATGCGTGAGCACCACGCCCTTAGGGTTTCCTGTCGATCCCGAAGTGTAGACGATGCAAAAATCATCATCGGGATGAATTTCGGCGACTGGCGCGCTTTCATCTTTTGAATTCGCGAATAAGTCATCAAACCGAAAATCAGCACCCGCTCCTTTGTCACGTGCTAGGATCAAGGTCAGTCCGAGAGATTTTTTCAGAGGCGCCATATATTCAAGCCGCTTGCCATCGACGATGACGATCTTAGCCCCACAATCCTTGAGGCCATATTCCAACTCGTCGGCTTTCCACCATGCGTTGAGCGGCACCACTACTGCACCCATTGAAATGACCGCCATATAGCTGACGCACCATTCTGGAAAATTCCGCATGGCGAGCGCCACCTTGTCGCCCGGCTTGACGCCGAGCTCATTGTGCAACGCGTGCGAAAAACGACAGGCGCGGCGCCACATCTCGGCAAAACTGATCCGCTCGCCCTCAAACACCATGAATTCTTTCTCGCCATGGGTAGCGGCGGCGTTGGCGAAGAGTTCGCCAAGACTGACTGGTGCGTTTTCAAACACCCGGTACACATTGCCGCGGATTTCCGCCTCTCCTACTTTAAAGAGCGGATTCTCTGTCAGTAATCTGAAGGCGGCGGCAGCGGTTTTGGCAGGATCGAGCGGCGCGACGTCGGCCATGTTTACGTGTTTCCTTCCCTGAGACTTCCCTGCCATCTTCATAGCTGAGCGCACGCAGGCGCGGAACTCTTGGGTGCAGTTCGCTAGCGGTTAATTTCGGGCAAACTTCGCCGATATCGCCGACACGGCGTCAACAACGTGCCGCTCAATCCCATCGGGACACTTTTCGATGCGCCACAGCGCTATCATTGCCAGAACATAGATCGATGCGCCGATACCAATATCGACGCCAAGCCTCACAATTGACGGCAAATCGCCAAACACAGTGATCTGGGGATTAATCAGCACAAACCAGGCGGCCATTGCAGCGACCGAGGCGATGGGCCGGTGCGCCGCCATCAGCGGCTCCCAAAAGGGCCGCCCGCTTGCCCGTGAAAATAAAGCCAGATTGAGCATCACGTGAAACAGCCCCATGCCCGCTGCGGCCATCACAGCGCCTTGCAGGCCATGCGTGATCGCCGCCCAGATGAAAACCGGCATGCGAGTGAAGAAGAAGATCAACTCGCGGAAGAACACCAACCGGGTAAGGCCCAGCGCAACCGCATATGACTGCGTCGCATAAAATAAAGACTGCAAGCCAATCACCGGAGCGAGCAGCGCAATGACGCCAGCCGCGCCTGCCCACTTTTCCCCAAGCAAAACATGGGTGACGTCAGGTGCGGTAAAAGCAATGCCGAAAGCTGCTGGCATGGCGAAAGCGCCAAGCGCTTCAACCCCGCGCAGAAAGGCCCTGCGCATACGCGCCGGATCGCCTTGCAGCTCCGACAGGCCGGGATAGATTGCTCGCGTCACCGGCGCCGCAATTTGCCCAGCAACGAGCTCGGACAGTTGCATGCCCAAAAAATAGACGCCGGAGCCGCTTGTTCCCACTAGCCGGGTTAGAATCGGGACATCGAGTTTATTGTTGAGCGCGGCCATAAAACTGACCCCAGCGAGCCAGCTGGAAAAGCCAAAGACTTTGCTGATTGATTTGAAGCTGAAGCGCGGCTGATAAGGCCGCAACACATAGGACAAGATTAACTGCACCAACGCGCCAGCGAGCATGCCGCCAATGATCGCCCAATAGGTCCGGAAGATGACGGCAATGGTGATCGACACCGCGACGCCAATCAGCCTGTTTGCAAGGGTGACGAAAAACTCACGCGAGAAATTCAAATCACGCTCAAACTCATAAAAGCGCGGGTTCAGCATGCCAGTTAGCACCGGAAAAAGCGCAACGCCCGCAAACGCCCAGAAGAGTCTCGGATCGCCGTAAAAGGTTGCGGCAAATGGCGCCGCTATAAACAACAACGCGCCAATCAGCACGCCTCGCAAAGCCGAAAGCGTAAACAACGTGTCGAGATCATCGCGATCCGCGTCGCGAAATTTCACCACCGCCTGACTGACGCCGATATCAGAAATACCCTGCATCAATTGCATGGTAATGGTCGCTGTCGCGACGATGCCTATATCTTCCGGCGCGAGCAGCCGCGCAACGATGATAGTGTTCAAAGCCCCCAGTAAACGGGCGGCGAAACCCGCACCCATAATCCATGCGGCGCCGCGCGCGACGCGAGAGGTCAGCGAAGCGGGCTGCAGCGATGGAACTGGGGGCTCGGTCATGAAAATCTCTTCGGCGCGGCTGGGTCTTAGCGCCGTTTGCCGCCCAAAGCGATATTGACCGCTCGCGGGCTTGCTGAGAAGCTTGCAAGCAGCTTTATCCGCACTATGGTGCGCCGCACCTCAAGCTGTTGAAAGTTCCCATGCCCCACGCCTCTGCACTGATGACTGTTATGATTAACGCCGCGCGCAAAGCGGCTCGCGGTCTGACGCGCGATTTTGGCGAAGCGCAGGCGCTTCAGGTGTCGCGCAAAGGCGCTGCGGACTTTGTCAGCCGCGCCGATCACAAGGCGGAACAGGACATTTACGAAGAGCTTTCGCGCGCGCGGCCAAAATATGGCTTCGTCATGGAAGAGCGCGGCGAGATTGAGGGCATCGATAACTCCAATCGCTGGATCGTTGATCCGCTCGACGGCACCACCAACTTCCTTCACGGCCTGCCGCATTTCGCCATCTCGATCGCGCTTGAGCGAGACCGCCAGCCCTATGCCGGCGTTGTCTTCAATCCCGCATCAGATGAATTGTTCTGGGCCGAAAAGGGTGAAGGCGCCTATCTAAATGATCGCCGTCTGCGGGTTTCAGGCCGCGATGACATCACCACCTGCCTGTTTGCTTGCGGTCTTCCTTTCGCCGGACGACCTGGCCGTAAACGGGCGCTCGACGAAGCCAAGCGCATCTTAAAGGAAACCGCCGGGGTAAGGCGATTTGGCGCGGCGGCTCTCGATCTCGCCTGGGTCGCGGCTGGTCGATACGATGCGTTCTGGGAACGGGACTTGAACATCTGGGATGTTGCGGCTGGCGCCGCCCTCGTTCGCGAAGCAGGCGGGATGCTTTCAGAGATTGACGGCGGCAGGAATTTTCTGGCTGGCGATTCTATTCTCGCCGCCAATCCAGAAATTTTTGAAAAGGCAAAAGAGTTGCTGGCCGACGGCTAAATTAGGATCTCGCGCCGCTGCTCAAATGCAACGATAGTGCCGGTAGCGCCAACGCACGGACTTATTGTCGATCGTCTCACCATCATAAACCGCGTTCAGATCATAAGCGTTGCAGTGCGCGTCCGCTTCCGCCTGCAGATCGTCCGGGTCAAAATCATACGGATCATAGGGAATCGAAATTGATGGTTCCGTTCCGTATAGCGGACCGGGGTCGCTGGCGCAGGCGGCGAGCATTGCCGCCAACAATCCCAAAGCAAGAACTCTCAAATTCACCATTCCGCCCATCCCCATTCATTTCAGAGCGCATGCTAACAAGTAGGCGGCGAATAAAAAAGGGCGTGAGAGGGAATCTCACGCCCAGTGTGTCTCGGAAGGTGCAATCAGAGGGGGTATTTTAGGCGGCGTCTGCGTCTTTTAAGACTTTGACGTTTGTCGCCTTGCCGCCCGCAATCGAAATCTTGCGCGGCTTGAGCGCCTCGGGAATTTCGCGCCGCAACTCAATGTTCAGCAAGCCGTTGACCAGCGACGCGCCTGCGACTTCGACATGCTCGGCAAGCTGGAAACGGCGCTGGAACGAGCGCCCAGCTATGCCTTGATACAAGAAAGTACGGCCGTCTTCGCTATCAATGCGTGAGCCAGTCACAGTCAGGGTGTTTTGATGGAGTTCGACATCGAGTTCGTCTTCGGCGAAGCCGGCGACCGCCAGCGTGATGCGGTAGTCATTTTCATCAAGGCGCTCAATGTTATAGGGCGGATAGCCGCCAGTTTCGGCTTTGCCTGCCGTGTCGAGCAAGTCAAAGACGCGGTCAAAACCGACCGTCGAGCGATAAAGGGGGGTAAGGTCAAAAGTACGCATGTGCTTGTTCCTCCTTGAGTCAAGCGAGGTTGAAAACGCGCCCGAACCGGCCTCGTGGCCGAAATCAGCTTTTCCGCCTTACGGCCGGAATAGACGCAGACAGAGCCGTCTGGCCTCCGTCTGAGTTCGAGATAGGCGCCGGAAATACGAGTTCAAGGCCCAAATTCACCACTCGCCGCCTCGGGCTCAACCAGTTGTGTCCGCCAATGAAGACAGAGGTCCATTCGACGCCCGCGAAAACCATGTTATTGGGGCCGCCGGACATCAACACGGGAGACCTGCTTCAATGAAGAAAGCAACGGCGCTTTACGCCGGTATGACACTCGGCGTTGCGCTCGCCTTGGGCGCTTGCGGCGAAAAAACAGCAACATCAGCGGCTGACCACCAGGCTGCGGCCCCTGTGGACAACGCTTCACAGATTAGCGCCATCCTGGCGGGCGATCACCGCACCGAGGAAGAGCGCGCGCGCGACATCTATCGTCACCCTGTCGAAACCCTGATGTTTTTTGGCCTGGAACCGGGCATGACCGTCGTCGAAGTGTCGCCGGGCGGCGGCTGGTACAGCCAGGTGATTGCACCTTATCTGAAAACCGGCGGCGGAAAGTTCTATGCAGCTGGCTTCCCTTCAGAGGGCGCCAGCGAACGGGCCCTTGCGGCGCTTGCCAGCTATCGCGAAACCTATGTGAATCATCCGGAAATCTATGGCGATGTCGAAATGACAGCCTTGGGCGAAGGCCACCATATCGCGCCGCCAGGCTCCGCTGACGCCGTTCTCACTTTCCGCAATGTGCACAATTGGCAAATGAACGGCTCCGCGCAGGCGAACTTCAACGAATTCTTTAATGCGCTTAAGCCCGGCGGTGTTCTGGGCGTGGTCGAACACCGCGCAGATGGTTCTACATCTCCGGATAACGGCACATCCGGCTATGTGTATACGGATGATGTGAAGGCGCTTGCCGCCGCTGCGGGATTTGAATTCGATTCATCTTCAGAAGTGAACGCAAACGAGGCCGACACCAAAAATCATCCGTTCGGCGTCTGGACTTTGCCGCCCGTGCGCCGCTCATCGGCTGTGCGCGGCCAAGATGACCCAAGCTTTGATCGCGCAAAATATGATATGATTGGCGAAAGCGACCGCATGACGCTCAAATTCCGCAAGCCTCTCGCAGCGGACGGTGCCTTGCTGGAATAACAAAAGAGCCGAGTTCGTGTCAGACGAATCTGATAATGATGCGCTCACCGCAGCGGTGAAAAAAAATTTCGCCGCTGCGTTTGGCGCTGTTTTGAAGCTCGCACCGGATACGGGACCGCCTTTGTGGATCGATGGCCGAGAAAATCCGCCAAAGATTCTAAATTCTCAACCTGACGGGGTCGAGGTTGCCTGCTTGTGGAGCGGCGCCCGTGAAGCGCTTACACGCGCAACTGCTAGCGCTCGGGCCTTTGAAAGCGCATATGTGTCTGGCCGCGTTTTAATCACTGGCGATATGAGCGTCATGTCCCGAATTGCGTTGGGGGAAAGCCGATGACCGATTTTATTGATATCGCCGACAATCCGGTCCCAGACAGCGCCAGTCTGGAAAATATCACTGCGCATGATGGCGCAAGCCTGCGCGCAGGCTTTTTCCCAGTGCAGAACGCGTGCGGCACGGTCGTTCTGGTTACAGGCTGGTCGGAATTCATCGAAAAATATTTCGAGACCATACGCGACTTAAACCGGCGCGGACTGAACGTCGCTATGATTGACTGGCGCGGACAGGGTTTGTCAGACCGGACCAGCGTACGCGCATCGAAATGGCGCGGATATTTTCAAACACTCAGCGATGATCTGCGCGTTTTCACCGAAGGCCATGTAAAACCGCGCTTTGGCGGACCTTATATATTAATGACTCATTCAATGGGCGGGCTTCCGGCTTTATTGCTTCTGTCGCAAGGCTATGACGGGTTTGCGCGAGCCGTGTTGTGTGCGCCCATGACGCGATTGTTTCCGGAAGCTCAGAACAAAATTCTCGGCGTCGCTTCAGCGGCGGCTTGCGCCATTGGCTTCGCCCGGGCGGAAACAGCCCGCGCGAAAGATCATGCGGAGATTTTTGACGGCAATATTTTCACTAGCGACAAGACACGCCATGCGAGATTTCGCGATTTGAAATTGGCCAAGCCCGAGGCCGCGTCCACAACACCCACCTATGGCTGGGTCCATGACGCGATGAAAGCGAGCGCAGCCATTCACGCTGAAAGCGCACTTTCAAATATGCGCATACCCGTGATGATCGTTACGGCCGGCAATGAGCAGCAAATTGATGGAGCCGATCACGCGACGATCGCCGCCGCTAGCAAGAACATATCGCTCAAGACCATTCCCGGCGCACTGCATGAAATCATGATGGAGCGCGATTCCATTCGCGAGCTTTATTTCAAGGCGTTTGACGAGTTTGTTGCGCCTGTGTTGGCTGGCTGACTTAGTCAGCTAGCACCGCGAGCGCGGCTTCGTGCAGCTCTGGAGTCGCTGAGGCGATCAGCTCGCCAGTATCATCTGACCCCGGCGTCTTGCCTTTCCAATCGCTGACAACGCCACCTGCGCCCTCAACGACAGGAATCAGCGCTGCATAGTCGTGGCGTTTCAAGTTGCTCTCAATAACAAGATCAATTTCGCCAATCGCCAGTAATCCATAAGCATATGCGTCGAGCGAATAGCGCGCGACCCGTGACGCCTTGGCGACGCGTGCGAAAGCCGCCTCTTCAGCGTCGGAAAAATATGCCGTCGCCAACGGATCTGTTGTTGAAATGCGCGCCTTGGCAATATCGCGGCATCCGCTCGTGACGGCCGTAGCGCGGGTTTCATTGCGTGTGTGGGAGGCCTTGCCGCTAACACCAATCCATCTTTCCAGAGTGAAAGGCTGATCGATAAGCCCCAGCACAGGCCTGCCGTCAAATTCGAGCGCAATCAGCGTCGCCCAGCTCGGGACGCCGCACATAAAAGCGCGCGTGCCGTCCACCGGATCGAGCACCCAGCGCCAAGGGCTTTCCTTTGCCGTTTCGCCGAACTCTTCGCCAAGCACGCCGTGCGAAGGATAAACGCTTTCGATCATCTTACGCATGACGCGCTCGGCCTCGCGATCCGCATCGGTGACGGGATCGAACCCCAAATCAGGTATCTGGCCGGCCTTATTGAAGATGGCCGCACCTTTTCGAAAACGCGTCAGCGTCTCTGATCGCGCAGCATCCGCAAGCCATTCTGCAAAGGCGGAAAATTCTGAAATTTCTTGTTCTGAAAAAGTCATGGCGCAGCGATCATGATGATCGCCGCGCCATGGTGCAAGGTCCTCGTCTCGGAGGGCGGAAAATTTCTAGTTCTCGGAAAGCGCCCGCGCCAGATCGAGCAGGCGCCGGCGTGGTTCCTCGTTTAATTGATAGTAATAACGCACCAGATCCATGGTTTCTTTTTCGTCCAGAAGACCTTCCGCCGGCGCCTCAGCAAAACCAAAATCGGCTTTCAAATCGTAATCCAGCTTTGGTTCGGCGCCGTTGATCCCTTCAAAGAAATAGGTAATCGACACTTCAAGGGCCATCGCCAGCGACCAAAGCCGTGAGGCGGAGATGCGATTTGATCCGCTCTCATATTTCTGAATTTGCTGAAAGCGGATATCCACCGCCTGCGCAAGCTTCTCCTGGGTCAAGCCCAAGAGCCGGCGGCGCTGCCGCAATCGCCTGCCCACATGTACGTCAATCGGATGCGCCATCGTCCCTACTCCACTCACAACCACTGCGCCCCTTTGCGCCGTTAATTTCGTGTAGAAGGAACGCAAGGGTCGTGCCGCTAGCGTGAAATGGCGGGAAAATGTTCGCCTAAAACGCGATTTCATCTCTCGCAGGATGTAATGACGTGCCCGCTTTATCTTTTATGGGCTTAGACTGTATCTTTTTGGAACAGTGTCAGTCGATCATCTTTGCTGAGCGAAGCCAGAAGTTTTCGTCAAAGCCGGGTGTTTCGAGATTCGCGATGAACTGTCGTGACGCAGCTTCCCACGAGAAATTCTCCGCCCATTTGCGGCAAGCCTCGGGATCGCGGCTTTCATAAGCAGTGAGACACGCCTTGGTCAGGTCTTCATCCATAGCCCCACAACCCGCTGGCGCGCCGTCGAGAATCTCCAGCGGCCCGCGAACGGGATACGCCGCCACCGGCACGCCGCAAGCGAGCGCTTCGACATTCACCAAACCGAACGTGTCGGTGCGCGACGGAAATACAAAAACATCCGCGGCCTGATAGTATTTGGTCAGCTCTTCGCCGTATTTTGGACCTGTAAAGACAGCGTCTTTATACCTTTCTTCAAGCTCTGCGCGTTGAGGCCCTTCGCCCACAACCACTTTGGTTCCGGGCAGATCCGCTTCGAGAAAGTCCTCGATGCTTTTTTCAACCGCGAGACGGCCCACATACAAAAACACCGGACGCGCATGCTGATCAAGAAAGGCGCGATCGCCGGGCACAAATTGCTTCAGATCAACACCGCGCGCCCATAATTTCATGTTGGTGAAACCGCGCTCCTTCAGCTCAGTGACGAGTCCCGGCGTGGCGACCATCATGGTCTCGCCGTCTTTGTGGAAGTCTTTCAAAATGCCGTAGCCCCAACTGGTGGGCACTTTCCAGCGCTCATTTGCATACTCCGCGAAGCGCGTGTGAAAGCTTGTGGTGAATGGATAACCGCGGCGTTTACAAAAGCGGCGAGCTGCGCGTCCGATCGGTCCTTCGGTTGCGATGTGGACGGCGTCCGGCTGAAAATCGTTGATCAGTTTGGCAACCTTGCGGTTAGGCAGTAGCGACAACCGGATTTCCGGATAAGACGGCAGCGGCACAGAGCGGAAGTCGTTCGGTGTGATGTACAAAACCTCATTGCCAAAATCGGTGAGAATGTTGCCGAGCGTATCAAGCGTTCTGACAACACCATTGAGTTGCGGCTTCCAGGCATCGGTCGCAATCACCACCCGCAGGCTCTGCCCGCCTTTCGGCATGTCAAAGCGCCGCTTCGGACGCGTTAACCGTCCGACCCCGGAACCAATCCGGCCAAGCGTGCTTTTTTTCTTTTCCGGTTTGTCCGATTGCGCCTGTTTGTCGCTCATGCGGGAACCTGCCTCATTTTGCTGGGGGTGACCTCGATCAGGATCGGGTGGCCTACGACGCCGCGATGGATTTGACAATCGCCCGACATCCCCGTGACGGGCTGATTGGCGACTTTCGCACCGCGAAGGTCAGCAAAACCGCCGCTTTTTCGCAAAATATCACCCAGAATCTTCATGCTGCGTTGCAATATTTATGTTGCATCGCAGCGGAGTCTTGGTCTATAACGGTCAGGCAGCGCTTCGGCGCTGCTGCCCAGTTCCTGGGCGTTTCCTCCCTATCAACTTCGGCCGCAGATTCATCTGCGGCCTTTTTTTGTCGAGAGAATTTATTCGGCCGCTTGGGGGACTCTAAGGTCGTCTGCGTCAAACGCCGTCAGCCGCCCCATCAACTGGATCATATTTTGCCGCAACGGCTCGAACCCGCCAGTGCGGGCGATACGGCGCTCATCCAGATAAAGAGCGCGATTAATTTCGATCTGCAGCGCATGAACTCCGCCCCGCGGTCGGCCATAAGATGTCGCCACATAGCCACCCGCATAAGGCGCATTCCGGGCAACCTGATAACCGAAGCCGGTCAATGCATCCTCTACGAAACGGATGATCGAGGGTGCGCAAGAGGATCCGAAACGATCCCCCAAGACAAAGTCGATCCGGGGCTCTCCCGGCCGGAACGGCGCACCGCCCGCCGACGGCATCGAGTGGCAGTCAATCAGAATGGCGCAGCCAAAATGCGCCCGGGCATCCTCAATCAGACCGCCCAAGGCTGCGTGATAGGGATCATAACAAGCAGAAAGCCGTCTTTTGGCGTCGAGATAATAGAGCTTTCGCCCATATATATCCTGACCATCGGCGACAATACGGGGAATAACCCCAAGACCGGCGATCACCCGGCTTGAATGGCAATCAGCCGATTTCGGCACGTCATCGGCGAACATACGCGGGTCGAGCTCGTCTCTCGACCGGTTCACATCAACAAAAGCGCGTGGAAACAAGGCCCTCAGCAGCGGTGCGCCAAAATGCGGCGCTTCGTCGAACAATAGGTCCACATAGCTGTCCTCCGACTGGCGCAGGGCGTGATGGTCGAGGCGGGAATTGCGTAGCAACTCGCCCGGATAATCGCGCCCAGAATGCGGCGAGGCGAAGACCAGTGGCGAGCGCACAGCCGCCGGCGCCAGCACCTCGATGGCGCGGCGCGGCGAAAACAAGCTGTTTGTCCCGGTTTCTTGCGGCATTACTGGTCTGGTGAGCTCCCTGAGACTTGAATTCAAAACGACTTACGGCATGTTAGCTTGAACTTGCAGGATTCGTTAAGGCCATAACGTTAATGCGCGCTTCAGCGGAGCGTTTTTTGCAGAAGCTGATCATAAGCGGCGGGTCGGCTGTGGCTGCGATCCCCATATAGGACAGACGCTCCGTCAGATTTGGCGGAAAACACAAGGGTTAGCGTAAATGGCGGCGATTCTATTGGCGGAAGATGACGATTCCATGCGGCGCTTTCTTAAAAAAGCGCTGGAGCGGGCCGGACATACGGTCATAGACGCCTCACAGGGAGACGAGGCTCTCACTGAGTTGCAGTTGCGAGAATTTGACCTTTTGCTGACGGACATCGTCATGCCCGTCATGGATGGCATTGAGTTGGCCCGCCGGGCGACCGAAATCGATCCGGAAATGAAAATCATGTTCATCACCGGGTTCGCCGCCGTGGCGCTCAACGCCGCCAATCAGGCGCCGGAAGACGCGAAGGTGCTTTCCAAACCCTTCCATCTGAAAGACCTCGTATACGAAATCGAGCGCGTCGTCGCGGCCTGACGTCGCGCCGCCCGCCAAGGCTTGCGCGTCCAGTTTTTTCCCGTTAGAGAGCGACCCCTTCGACGCAGGCGCAAACATTCGCATTTGTTGTTCGGGCGCATAGCTCAGGGGTAGAGCGCTACCTTGACATGGTAGAGGTCCGTGGTTCGAAACCACGTGCGCCCACCAGATTATTTCTAAGAAACCAATGTCTTAGGAATGATCCGATCCAAGAACAATCCTCACAAATTCAGTCGGTCACACTGGTGTCACACTGATGATGAGGAATTCTCATGGCTACAATTCGAAAACGAAACAATCGCTGGCAAGTTCAGATCAGACGTATTGACGCGCCGCACTTATCCAAAAGCTTTCAACGTAAAACTGAAGCTGAAGCGTGGGCTCGTGAAATGGAGGTTGAAGCTGACCGGGGGGCCCTGCGTGACGATCCGAGGATTCTCCAACGGATTACCCTTGGTGAAATTCTAAAGCGTTACAAAAAGGAAGTTTCTAAAAATAAAGCGGGAGCACAAATCGAAGCCATCGTTCTTGATGCATTCAACAAAGAGCCATTGGCGAAAAGAAGCCTCGCCTCAATCAAACCATCGGATTTCGCTACATATCGTGACCAAAGGTTGACTGAGGTCACTGGATCAACCGTCATCAGACAACTGTCTGTAATACAACACGCATATGACATAGCCGCTCAGGAGTGGGGCCTTCCTATACCAGAAAACCCAAACAAACGAATAAGAAAACCAAGGAACAATCCCCCGAGAGAGCGCCGATTGAAATCAGGGGAATATGAAGCCCTACTAAACTCGGCAGAACTCAGCCGAAATAAGTTGATCAAACCAATGGTTATTCTCGCGGTTGAAACGGCAATGCGCCGTGGGGAAATCTTGAACACTCAACGCGAACACATCAATCTGACAACACAACAGCTAAGGATACCCAAAACCAAAACCGGAGTTCCGAGGACCATTCCACTATCATCGATAGCCGTGGCGACGCTTGCAACATTGCTCGATGACATGAATGACGGCAATGACAGGGTTTTTCCAATGTCGCCCAATGCCTTCAGGTTGGCTTGGGAACGGGTCAAAAATCGGACCCACATTGTGGATTTACATTTTCATGACCTTCGGCACGAGGCAGTATCGAGGTTGTTTGAAAAAGGACTGGGAGTAGCGCACGTAGCTGCTATTTCAGGTCATCGTGACTTTCGCATGTTGGCAAGATACACTCATCTCAATCAGATTTGAAAATCAAATTCAGCGAGGCTTTGCATGTTGGGTTTTGGAGAAAGGTCCTCCTTGGTTCGCGCAATAGAAAAAGCTGTGATCGACCCGTCAGAGGCGAACATCGCATTGAGAAAACTGAAGGAATTTTCTCAAAAGAAGGGGTTTACTTCGGCATTTGTTGCGTATCTGGACGCCTTAAGGAAAATGGAGGGAGGTAGGCCGGTTTGTTCCTATGTGATGTTCAAAGCATTATCAGTCGAGGGAATAAAAGCAATTCAAAATGTAAACCTGAAACAAAGGACTGATGAGGAAGCATTAGAAGACACATTTAAGGTCATTCATGAAATTCTTAAAATCAATAACCTTTTTCTTGTGATTGATTTCAGTAGCTTTGAGCATTTGGTGAGATGGCAACTTTTCGAAAAAGTTCCGGACGGAATGACGCGCGAGGAAACAGTTACTCTTGAATCCAATCTGCTTTCTTGTGATTGAAAAAATTTTTACCGGCTACCATTTTCTTGATCCATGAATTGGATACACTGATAGGCAGACAAGAAAAAAGGACCAAAGCCAAAACTCTGGTCCTTTTCTCAGTGATTATTCAACGACTGCCGTCACTACCGTCATTGCCGTCACGCGGCGGCTGAAACCCTTGCTGTGATTTCCGTAATCTCCGGCGGACTCTTGCGTGTGAGCGTAATCATTCGCGCCGTTCCAGATCGTTTGAAGCCGACTTCGATATCGATTGACCGAAGGTTGTCAGTTTGGCGCTGCAACTCTTTGCCGAAAGCACTGACAGTCCGAGGCCAATCATTTGGTTTCGGGTTTGCCTCTTGGTTAAATGACGAGGTCAACGCATTGTACAGATCCGTTGGCGTCATCACCTTGGTTACCTGATGGTCGTCCATGAGGTGCGCGATGGCCTGACAGACCGGATTCACCGCAATTAGCGTTTGTTTCTGGCGACCCTGAATATCGATCAACGCCTTTACCGTGGCATCAGCGTCACTATCAAAAGCTGGCGATGCAGCAGCAGCCAGTTTCGCCGCACCTGCAAGCCGGAGCGTTTTCTCAATCTTCACCGATGAGTACCGACCCAGCGCCTTCTGGAGCGCCCTGCAGAGACCGCCGAAGATTTCAGGGCGGTCGCGTTCAAACTCCGCTCGAAGTTCGGAGGCTACCTTTCTAGTGTCGGCAGCAATCGATTCCAGCTCGACGATAAAGGTCCGTTGAACGACGTCGGGCCGAGACATCAAATCGACGATGCTGTTCAAAATCACCGGCTTTTTGATGTTGATTTCGGTAACGCCGGTGTTTGAGTAAAGCTTTCGAGTCTCAAACGAACCTCCAGTGGATATGCGGCACAGAATATCGGCGACATCCGTCTTAAGGTAGGAGAGATTGTCGAAGGCCATCAGATGAGACCTCGCGGCTATGATCGCAATATCCTGCTCGGACCTCGGCATCGCCTTCCTGGTGCTAGTTCTTGGGTCTATAATCGAGGCGATCAACTCGGTGGCAAAGCTTTTACCCGCCCCCTGTTCGCCAGTCAGGAAAAGCAGCGGGTAGTCGTCAGCTTCTGGAAATGCAGCCGCAACCATAAAGGCCATTACGGCGATCTGTTGCTCAGGATTGGTCACGTTCACGAAATCAAATAGCTGGCGAAGTGACCCTTCCTCGCTAGGTCTGGGAAGAGGCTGAAAGTTGTCTGGCCTGAAAAATTCAACGCTCGGCTCGGTCAACCTTATTTCGCCTTTGGTGATGCGGACACACTGGCCCGTGTCATCGCCCAGATCGATTTCGATGCCTTCGAATGGTGATCCGGCTTTGTACGGGGCTGTGCGAATGAAAACCCGCCGTTCCTCACCATCATAGAGCGCTTTGCTCCGGCAGACTGCAGTGATCTCCTCCACCTGAGTTGGCCTGAGGGATTTCTCGAGTTCCTTGTAAGCCAGTCTTTGAAGGTAGTCCGCGAAGCCCTCTGATCCGATCTCAAGAACCCACTTCACGCCTTTCAACGGCACCTTCGCATAAAGCGTTCGTTGTGGGCTGTGGAAAAAATCCACGCTCTTTTCCTCTAGCAATTTCAATATCTTAGTCGTTGTCGAGATTTTGGTTTTGTCGTCTAACATTATATCCATCTTTTAAGTACACTAGCCCTCGGCTTACCTATAAAATGTCGTCTTAAACCTAAGGTGCCCAGAACACTGGGCTAGTTGTGTTGAAACCCTCTAACCCGAGAATCTGATCGGGCCTCCCGAAACCGGGACCATGGGCATTTGTGCTCTATATGAGCATAACTATCGGAACTAGCCCTGAAAAGCAAGCGGTTTCACATTCAAAAAATACAACAAAAACAACGCCGTAACTGAAAGCACGGATGTGTCAAAATCGCCGCCCAGTAGAGTCGAAAATTTCACGGATCGTTAGCCCTTGGATGTGCTTGGGCAATAGGATTTTCGTCATGAACTCAGGATACCTGAGCCCTATGCAGGTAACATTTTCAGTTAGGCAAAATCATTCAAGGACGATCGATGTCAATGGAGGAGCCAAATTCGTAGGGTAAGCCAAAGGTAAGCCCCCGGCGATTTTTAAACGTCTAACCAGATGTCTCCCCCAAAGCTCTCAAGAGAGGACCCGCGACCAAGCGCACCGATAGCTTAGTAGCAAAGCTCTCCATTTTCACAAGAATTCACCCGCGGGCGATGCCTTCCAGACCTTCTGGAAACTGTGCGTAGGTTTTCAATTTGTGCTTCAATTTCACGGAGGTCCCGAGACAGATTGGTGAATTCCCGCTCAGACGATTCCCAGCGGGCAAGACTCGAACGGCAACGAGCCTCTTTGTATTCGTTCATTTCCATGCAACGAGAGTACGCTTTGCAGCTATTTGTAACGGATCGGTATTGAGCGTCGATTTCGGCGTCATAGTCGTTCAATCGTCGCTGGATGCTTTGTGTTTCAACTTCGACGTCGTCGCGATCACGTTCGGTCAATACACCACGCGACCGGTTGGATTGAACTTTCATATTCTTGTATTGCGTTTCAAGCCCCGAAGTATCGCAGATTGCCGAGGTCTCAACCATAGCATTCCCTCCACTATAGCTGACACACGCAGATAGAAAAGGAACTAATGCGAACGCTCCCAGCAGCTTGTTCATAACTTTTCTCCCAATTGACAATCGTCGACAGTGCGCAGCACCCAACAATTTCTCGAATGGCCGTTAAGCCCAAAATAACAATCAGCTAACGCAACTATGAACTCAGCAATGACAAGCCCGTTAGGGATTCGGAGTGCAAGCCTCCGACATAGACGTAAGTTCGTCTTTGTAAAAACCGTCACTCATAAACTCGTTCCGAATCTTGTGCCAGCGCTCTGATGGAGAGAGTGCGCCATACTTCGCAACTAACCTTGTCGCCATTGGGTGGCCGACCGCTGCTGATCGCTCCAAATAAGAGTCAGCAATACCGAAACTCTCGGGAATGCCACAAAGACGATAGCTGCTCGTCACGGTGCCAAGACCATAAGCTGTCGCCAAATTAAACATCGCATTGCTGTCCGGGCGACTGACATTGTATCCTCCGCTAGCATTGTCGCCCGCGGCGTTCTTCAGCCAGCGCAAGCCCGCATCAGTATCTTGCACAGTCCCAAGTCCCACCAAATACATAACGCCAAGCGTATTCATTGAAGGCGGATCACGTCGTGTCTGCGCAGCACTGCAAATCAAATAGACAGTCTCAATTGAAGTAAGATCGCCAGTTTCCTCGAACCCGAATTCGCGTTGGAAATGGCGCACAGCGTTGCTGGTGTTAGGGCCATACCGGCCATCAATTCGACCGTCATAATAACCGTGAGCTTTTAGCGCTTGCTGGCGTGCGCGCAGTTTGATGACGTCACCGAGTGCGTCCTCGGTCCAAGGCTCGTCCAGAGGATCTTGTTTCAAACTCTCCACGCCGCGAGAAATTCGTGCAAGGCTTTCGTCGCTATATTCGCAGGTCAAGTTGAGCGCCTGAAGTCGCTTTTGTGCTTCTTCGGCAGACACAGCTCCGCACTTTCTTCCTTCGCTCAACGCCTGTTCGAATAACCGCTTCGCTTCCCTCACATTGCCGATTGCGAGAAGTCCTTCGGCGGTTTTCAGAGCGGCACGAGACCTATCAGCGCATTCAAGCCTTTCTCGTCGATCTCTTTCGTCAGTATCCTCAAAATCTGCATTCCCACTCTCGGCTCCTGGGCTTTCACGGTAATACTTCGACCCAGCGGTAGCATCTCGCGGTGGGTACGCTTGATTATAGGGTGCCTGAGGATACTGCTCATCAAAGCCGTAAAGTTCATAAGATTCGTTTATTAACCGCCCAATCCATTGCTGAAAACGAGGCTCGTCAAGTTGGATGTTATCCACGAGTTCTTGCATTGAAGGCCAAGCCTGACGATCGCTAACGAAGCGCCAGATCACACGCGGATCGGTCAGTTGATTAATTCTCTGCTTAAAGGTTTTTCCTTCGCAATGATCTGATATTCCGCCCTTCGTATTATTAGATGCAAACATCAATTCGGCTTGCGCATCACGTTGCAGCGCTTCCTCACGCGACCGTGAAAAGTTTCCTTGTCGAGATATATATCCGCGCCATTGCAGCGCATAGGTGTAATTGCACAACACGGATTTGTGCATTGCCATGTATGCTTTGTCGTATTGCGGCGATGACGTCAGAAAATCATTATTGAAGGCATGGCTATCTAACGTATCAGGAGCAAATTTCGGCAGGCTGCTAAATGGATACCCTTCATTCCAAAACTCTTGTGCGGGATTATGCAGGTAAATTTGACCCAGTCTGAAATAGCCCTCAGCTCCATTTAATACATGAAGCTCCGAAAAAGCGCGCTTTGCTCTGTCGGCTTGGGCCAACGAAAGATTCAGCTTGACGTAAAGTTCGCGAGCGTCGAAATCTCCATTTGCACCCGCAAGGAGGAAATGGACGCCCGCTTCAATATTTCGACCGGAGGGGGTTACGCTATTGGGGTTTTGAGTTTGGTTTCGTTCATACAATCCCAGGAGCGTGTTTCCCGTGTTTAAATTGGGAATGCTCAAAACAGAATAATTAATATCTAGGGCTTCGATCTTGTTCTGAAGAACAAATGCCGGAGGGTTTTGGGTCGTCCACGCAGATAAAACGTGTTCGTCCGCAAGGACTGGATCACCGATTAGCGCCGCGTGACCATCGTCGCTTCCTTGAGTCGGCGTTGGTATCTCACAATCATTCTTGAGTACGTATTGACACACACTTGTTCTGTAGAAGTCATAAACGTCTCCAGATAAAGTCTTGATGACGAAAAATTGGAAAAAGGCGAGCCCAGCCAAAATGAAAAAGAATATTGTAAAGAACGCACATATCCATGAAAATCGAGGCGGGGGGGGCTTTGATGGCTTCTTATCACTGTCACCTCTGCTTCCGTCGAAGCTTCGGCTAACCTCGTCGCTACCCTTTCCTGCAAAATCCTGATCAGAGCCGTTTGCGCCCGAATAGGTTTCCGCCGACTCAAAAGCTGGGTCCGCGGACGCTTCATCGCGCAAACGTAAATCTCGTTCAGGATGGTCATCGGACTTCGCGCCAACCGATTTTCGGCTTGCTGCGGTGTTCTTAAACCAAAATCTGCTCCCCTGCCCCACGCAATCCCCGCGTTAAGTGCGCTAACAAAATTCAACAAAACCGAAGTGATGGCCCCCACCCTCAGATCAACACTCGATAGCAAAAAGAGAAACCCGTCAAGCTAAATAAGACGGTGAGAGAATATCGAAGTCAGAACAACAGGCAGAAATCTATTCAATAAATCAATCTGTTGGCAGAGCCTACCTTCTGGTCGTAGTTTCAAAAATATCGTGATATCGTCTAAGGCAGCGGAGCCGACGAGACATCAGCGCAAGGATGCATCAACGTCCCCCGCGATCGAGTCCTGTGTGTGGCGCTGAGAAAAGAACTCTGTTCTCTTTGCTCAGCAAGTAAGCGTCAAAGCTGGGGGATATTCGACACCGGGCCATTGGAAGGTTCGGCACGGGCCAAATCGATATGAAAGGATGCAACAATGAAGGCTCCCCACAGACTAATTTTTTGTCTTGGATTGGTCGTCCCAACGTCCTCTTGCAGTACAATGGACTTTGGAAGCGCGCTTTTCGACAGTGCTGCTGTCATGATTGAGGCGTCGGAAATCAAACGGTGCCAAAATACATTCGAGAACTCCGGTGACCGATTGCGATTAGAATCGTGCACAACCTCAGCTCGCGGATACTAGATGACTCCCTGCAACAGATAGTATTCAGGCTCAATTCGATTTTCGCCCGTTGCCCTCGTGGGTCATCGGGTTTTGCTTTGTTGAATAGTGGCTGTCACTTCCGTAAAAGTTATTCGTACATTCATAAGACTCCCGATAAATAATGCTTAGGAGGATCTGTGCTGCTTCGCCGAGTTATCGAACACTTGAGGACCCAGAATTGGACAGCGGTTGGGCTCGACTTTGTCATCGTTGGTGTCGGCGTATTTATCGGTCTTCAAGTTTCAAATTGGAATGATGCGCGACAAACGAGAGACCGTGAACGCATTCTTCTAGGGCGTCTTTATGATGAAATCTCGGAGCTAAACGACATACGGAGCGAAGAAAGAAAAGAGATTTTCGAACGAATTGATACTCTCACCGATCTTAGGCCCGTTCTGTTTTCGAAAGCGCCCTCACGCACCATAACCGAATACGAATGCAGAATGATTTCAAGGTCGCATATTTTGCCAAGACCGGCGGACGATGTTCCAGCGCTTGATGAAATGGTTGCATCGGGCAGCCTTGATATCATGAAAAATACGGCTCTTAAGAAGCATCTGCGTGAGTTTCTACTCTATCGCGAAAGCGCTCGAGAATGGCATCGGGAAGGGGCCACGGACCTCTTCAGGCTGGCGCATCTTTATCCAGATCTGCTCAAAATTGATTTCGTTCCAATGGAAGACAAAGTGTCACCAACCACTATGCTCTCTGTGGACGGACTGAGAAACACTGTTTACTGCGACCTTCGAGACTTGAAGGCGAGCCAAGCGTTCCTGAATGACTACGTAGATAATTTGGGGCGGCTTTCAGCTACGGTTCGATACAATTATGAGGGGATAGATCGTCGCCTGGATTCATTGCGCATAATTCTCGCCGAAGAAACAAAGCGTCGCTAAAATTTCCGTGACGTGTCAACGCACGTTTAAAATCTCCGCGCTAAAGAACGCTAAATCACCGAAAGCTTCGACTTCAACCATCTCGGAATACTTGAAGGCGAGTTAGGTCAACAGGCAATGAAGTTACCCCCAGACTTCACGCCTGCATATTTACAATGACTCGCACTGGGGCCTTTTTTTTGGGTAGCCCCCACCTTCCAGTCACACTGGTGTCACACAGCGTCACAGACCGGGAACATTTTTGCAGTCTATTGTCGAGATGAATCCAACGGTGTAGAATCTTTATGCCGTTGAATTTGATAAAGAATTTCTTTGCTCGGGCGCATAGCTCAGGGGTAGAGCGCTACCTTGACATGGTAGAGGTCCGTGGTTCGAAACCACGTGCGCCCACCATCCCGGCCTCTGCAAGATGCCGGGATGGCGACGTCACCAGACACATTTCCGCACACGATTATAAGTCTTGCGCCGCGCGGCTCCAGCCGCCGCCGATCGCAACATAGAGATCGACTGCCGCCGAGAGCCTATCTAGCCTGCCTTGTGCAAGGCTGTCAGACGCATTGAAAAATGTTGACTGCGCATTCAGCAGACTTGTCAGATCGTCCGCGCCCGACCGGTAACGGATTTCCGCCAGAGACAATGACTTCTGCGAGGCGTCGTAGGCGACTTGCAACTGAATTTCTCTTTGCGCCGCAGTCGATATGGATTTCAAACTGACATCGACATCGCGTAATGCATTCAAGGTCGACTGACGATAGCGGGCAATTTGCTGATCGACCCGCGCCTCGGCGCTGTTGAGAGCCCCCTCCAACCGACCGCCGCTGAAGATCGGCGCCGACAGGGATGACGCAAGCGAACCAATGACACTGGCGCCGCCCGTGAGGCCGGCATTCAGCCCCGCGCTTAAATCGATGGAAGGAAAGAACGCCGCGCGCGCCGCGGCGACATTGGCGTCGCTGGCGCGCAATTGCGCCTCGGCGCTCAATAAATCAGGACGGCGCAACAGCAGCTCCGACGGCAATCCCGGATTTATGGAAGGCGGGTTCAGCGCTAGAATTTCCGCTTGCGGCGCTGAATAACCTTGAGGCGTGCGGCCGAGCAGAATCGCTAACGCAGATTCAAATCCATATCGCTGTTGTTCTAGCTGCGGAATGCGTGCGCGCGCATTAGCGAGTGCCGCTTCCTGACTGGAAATATCAAAGCTGGAGACAGCGCCCGCATCATAACGCAGCCTGACGATGTCATAAATGCGTTCGGAAATTTCAAGATTTGAGCGCGCAACATCCAAACGCTGACGGATTGCAAGGATCGAGAAATAATTAAATGCAACATCGGACTCGACCGTCAGTTCGAGCGCACGCTGATCGAATTGTTGCGCATCATAGCTTGCGGCCGCCGCAGCACGGCTCGCACGGTTCTGACCGAATAGATCAAGCTGGTAAGACGTAGATGTGCGCGCCGACCCCGAAACGTCATCGAGGCCGCCATCGGTGTTCGAAGAGGCGGAAGCACCTGCGCTCAATGTTGGGTATAGCGAGGCGTTTGCGCTTTGCACTGACGCGCGCGATGCGCGAACAGCGGCCAGCCCTGCTGCAATGTTCTGGTTTGCAGCGAGCGCTTCGCTGATCAAGGCGTCCAATTGCGTATCACCGAAACTGCGCCACCAGAGAGACTCATTTTTAGCGGCCTGGACAGATTCATCAGTAAAATCATATGTTGAAGGCATCACCGTCAGCTCGCTCACTGGCGGAGAGACGCTGGCGCATGCGCTGACAACTGAGAACGCGGCCGTGATGAGCAGTGTTTTTTGCATCATGATTACTCCGACGCCAGGGCAATGACAGGATCGAGACGCGAGGCTTTGCGCGCGGGCATGAAGCCGAACAAGAGTCCGATCGCAAGGGCGGATGAGAATGCGAGGATTGCAGGCGCTGGCGTGATCGCAATCGACATGCCGGTCATTCCCAAGCCCAGCGCGACAGCGAGGCCAATGGCGACGCCAAGGAGCCCGCCTAGCCCGCCTACGACTAGCGCCTCCGTATTGAATTGCATCATGATGTCCGACCGGCGGGCGCCTGTCGCCATGCGAACGCCGATCTCGCGCGTCCGCTCGCTGACGCTGACCAGCATGATGTTCATCACGCCAATGCCGCCGACGATCAATGAGATTGCGGCAATCGAACCAAGCAATATGGAGAACGCATTTTGCGTTTCTTCAACCGATTCAAGTATCGACGCCGTATTGCGCAATTGAAAATCTTCAACGCCGTGACGGGCGAGCAACAGGCTTTGCGCCGCAGCCTCAGTCTCTTCAATATGTCTGGTGTCCTCAACAGCAAGCGTGATTGACGAAAGATATTGCTGACCGAACAGGCGCATCAAGCCGGTCGTCAGCGGCACCAGCGCAATATCATCCATATCCTGGCCCCACGCCGTCGCACCTTTCGCCGACAGCACGCCCGCCACTTCAAATGGCGCGCCGCCGATAAACACATATTCGCCAATCGCAGATTGAGGGTTTGAAAAGAGATTGCCGGCGACTGTAGCGCCCAGCACCACGACGGCGGCCCGGCGTATTTCGTCGTCCTCAGTGAAAAACGCTCCATACGCCATGGGCCAGCTTTGCGCCAGCGGCCAGTCTGCGGTCACGCCGTCAATCGATGTCTGATAGTCAGCCTCATCCACACGAAGGGTTTCACGCCCGCTACGGGTTGGAACGGCGGCAATAATATTGTCCAGCTCCGCCAGTCGCTCGCCATCTCCAACTGTCAGCGTTGCAATCGCGGAGCCGCGCATGCGCGTGCCCGGCGCGCCCGGACGCACAAACAGGAGGTTGGCGCCCATTGTCTCGATGCTCTGTACGACTTGTTTTTGGCTGCCCTCCCCAATCGCCAGCATCGCCACAACGGCGGAAACGCCGATGACCACGCCGAGCAAGGTTAAAGACGTGCGGAACAAATTCGCATGCAGAGAGCGAAACGCCATCTTTACGGCTTCGCTCACTTGTAAGAGTAGAGACGAATTATCCACTCTTTTTTCATACGACGCTGTCGCGCCGACATTCTCCGTTGAGCCTGAATCGGATAGAATCTTACCGTCAGCGATTTCAATAATGCGGTGCGCGCGCGCCGCAACGGATTTATCATGCGTGATCAGGATAATTGTACGGCCCGCAGCGTGCAGCTCTCCCAGCAAGCCCAGTAATTCGGCGCTTGATCCTGAATCAAGGGCGCCTGTTGGCTCATCGGCAAGAATGACTTCCGCTTCGTTCATCAATGCGCGCGCGACGGCGACACGTTGTTGCTGTCCGCCGGAAAGCTCGCTTGGCCGGTGATGACTGCGGTCGCCAATTCCAAGCTTATTGAGAAGCTCCCGGGCGCGCGTTCGCCGCTGGCTAACGCTGTTTCCGGCATAGATGGCCGGGATTTCAACATTCTCCGCCGCCGACACGGTAGACAAGAGGTTGTAGCGCTGAAACACAAAACCGAACGTATCGCGCCGTAAACCTGCAAGTTCATCCGGGTCCAGCATGGCGACATTGGCGCCACGTACGTAATAATATCCTTCAGTCGGCCGGTCGAGACAACCAATCAGGTTCATCAAGGTTGACTTCCCCGAACCAGACTGGCCGACAATGGCGACGAACTCCCCCGCCTCAATCGTGAGATCGACGCCGTCAAGCGCGCGCACTTTCGCTTCGCCATGCCCGTAAACGCGCGTCACATTTTTAAGTTCGATCAACGAGGTCATCGCCGGCGCCTCTATCGCGGCCCGCGCCGGCCCATACCGGGCGGGCGATTTCTACGAGAACTATTGTTCGGCTGCGGCATTGCGGATTGCGCGGACGTCTGTCCGGTAATGATAATGTCGCCGGGTTCAAGGCCAAACAAAATCTGCGCTTGAGTGCGGCTGGAAATTCCAACCAATACAGGCCGCGGTTCAGGTTTTCCGCCGACTAGGACCGTCGCCATTTTGCGCTGCGCGCCGGGATTGGCTTCCGCTGCTGCCCGCACTCCGGCATGCGCTGCGGAACGTTCCGGCGATTGGCCTGCTTTCAAATTTTGCGGTTCGCTGGCATTCGCTGCCATAACGCCGCCGGGCGTCGCACGCTCACGGCGGCGCTGATCAGCGCCCTCACCCCGGTTTGGCCGCTGGCGCGCATCGCGCAACGCCGCAACGGGCGCAATGACCGCATCCTTGGCGCTGCCGGAAACAAAAAACACCTGCGCAGTCATTTCAGGTTTCAGGCGCTCTTCTTCATTGTCAATATCAAGCAGCACTTTGTAGAGAACGACATCATTGAGCACTTCCGGTTGAGGCAAAACCTGACGCACTGATGTCGTCCATTTTTCCTTGCCGCCGCCAAGCGTTGTGAAATAGGCGTTCTGTCCCTTCGTCACGCGCAGAACATCAGCCTCTGACACATCCGCCTCGACCGTCATCACCGTCAGATCTGCGATCCGCAAGATTGTCGGCGTGGTTTGATTCGCGTTCAGCGTCTGACCTTCCACCGCAGTTTGCGAAACAACCGTACCTGATATCGGCGCATAAATTTTTGTAAATTCAAGCGTGGCCAGATCAGCTTCCAACGTTGAGTTCTGGCGTTCTATCTGCGCTTCAAGCTGCACCAGACGTGCGTTGGCGATTTTCCTGTCGGCAACAGCCGCTTGATATTCCGCCTGTGAGATCGCATCCGCCTTATAGAGCATGTCAGCCCGGACAAAGTTTGCTTTAGAGAGTTCAAGCGAGGCTTGCTGTTGCGAAAACGACGCCTGGAGCTCTTTCAATTGCGCCCGATCAGCCTCAACTTTTGTTTTCGCCAAGGTCTCATCAATCTCCGCGAGAAGATCTCCTTTCTCAACGTGATCGCCAACTTCGACCAGAAAAGCCTCCAGCTGCCCGGAGACCTGCGCTCCCACATCCACAAAATTTTTCGGCTGGATTTTTCCAGCAGCTGAAATCGTCACTTCGATGTCGCCGCGCGTAACCTCCGCCGTTTGCAATTCAGACTGCGCATTCCGGTTGTTCAAAAAAAATACAACAGCGAGGACGGCAAGAAGTCCTGCCCCCGCCAGAAGCGGTATTTTCAGTTTCCGGGGTTTTTTCAGACTGGTCATGCGGGCATACTTTCGAAAATCGTTTCGGTCGGAAAAATGTCGGCTAAGAGCAGAAAGCCCGCAGCCCGTTGAGCATCAGCAGATAAACGCGCGACCTCCGGGATACCGTCGCTAAATGAGGGGTCATTTCGGGGCTTTTTCCCGGCGCAATTGTGGCGCCCTGTCCGTGCGCAGCCGCGCGCCCTTGTGCCTTAAGGCGCTCGACCCGCCCATAAGCTCGCAAAATTGTCAGGTGAAAGATCGCAGCCCCTCAGGCATGCAGAACAAAGGGCGTAATTAAAGGAATTGAGGCTATTGATCTTCTCCCCCTTCACACCTGACAGCTCCGTGCTAGACACCCTTCAAACGAGCTATTTTACGGCGCGATTCTTGCTGCACCGCGAAGAAACCCATCGGCCAGCGGACCTGTTCGCATCACTGGGAGATTGAGCATGAGACTTATGGTTACTGGCGGCGCCGGCTTTATCGGCTCGGCAGTCGTTCGCCGCGCCATCGCCGCCGGCGATGAAGTGCTCAATGTCGACAAGCTGACCTATGCCGCAAACCCGGACAATGTCGCCATGGTTGCAGACAATGCGCTCTATCGCTTCGCAAAGAACGACATTTGCGATTTGGCCGCCATGTCAGCGCTTATGAACGAGTTCAAACCTGACGCGGTGATGAATCTCGCAGCGGAAACCCATGTGGATCGCTCCATTGATGGGCCTGGCGCCTTTATCCAGACCAACATCATTGGAACCTATGCGCTGCTCGAAGCTGCGCGAGGCTACGTTGGAAATGGCGGCGCCCCAGCGCAGTTTCGGTTCCATCACATTTCGACCGATGAAGTCTATGGCTCGCTTGGCCCGACCGGAGAATTCACCGAAACATCACCCTATCAACCAAATTCGCCTTATTCCGCTGCGAAAGCTTCGTCAGACATGCTAGCGCGCGCCTGGCGCGAGACATTCGGCCTGCCCGTAATCGTCACAAACTGCTCAAATAATTACGGCCCCTATCAATTTCCGGAAAAGCTGATCCCGGTTGTGATCATCGCCGCGCTCGAAGGCCGCGATATTCCGATCTATGGCAAGGGCGCCAATATTCGCGACTGGCTGCATGTGGAAGATCACGCCGACGCGCTGCTGCTTGTCGCGCGCGAAGGAAAGCCGGGGGAGATCTATAATGTTGGCGGACGCGCCGAGCGGACAAATCTCGACCTCGTCAAAATGATCTGCGCGGTGCTTGATGGCGAACTGAGCACATCCCCACATGCTCCCCATGAGAGTTTGATAAAATTCGTCACCGACCGTCCCGGGCACGACCAGCGATACGCCATCAATTGCGATAAAATCGAACGCGAACTTGGCTGGACGCCTGCCCATACAATTGAACAGGGCATGCGCGACACGGTGAAGTGGTATCTCGGTAATCGCGGCTGGTGGGAGAAAATTCGCAAACGCGGTTTTGACGTAGCCAAACGGCAGGGCTTGAAAACTTAAAACAGGAAAGGCGTAGGAATTTCCATGCGCGTGGTCGTCTTCGGCAAAAATGGACAAGTCGCGCGTGCGCTTCAAAGTGCGAACGCCGAACTGATCATGCTCGGCCGTGACGATACAGATCTTTTGCTGCCAGGCGCAGCTCGTGCCGCCATACAGAAAACTGACCCCCAAGTTGTGATCAATGCTGCAGCCTACACAGCCGTCGACAAGGCCGAAACTGAACCTGAAGCTGCACGCCGCCTGAACACAGAAGCACCCGCAGAAATGGCGGAAGCTGCTGCACAACTTTCAGCGCCATTTCTTCATATCTCCACCGACTATGTTTTTGACGGCGTCCATGCAGGGCGGTTGACGGAAGAATCACAGACCACTCCAATAAATAAATATGGCGCAACCAAATTGGCGGGCGAAGAAGCGGTGATGCGCGCGCATCAGGACGCCGTGATCTTGCGCACGTCTTGGGTCTTTTCAGAGCATGGCGCAAATTTCGTCAAAACCATGCTTCGCTTGGCGGAAGCGCGCGACGCATTAAATGTTGTTGCAGATCAGACAGGCGGCCCCACCGCCGCCGCAGATATCGCCGCAACCTTGTTGCTCATCGCAGGCAAGAAGCATCGCGGAGCGCCCGGTGCGGGGATATACCATTATCAAGGTGCGCCACCGGTCAGCTGGGCCGGGTTTGCACAGAAAATTTTCGAGGCCGCAGGCAAACCTGTAAAGGTTTCGCACATAAAAACAGAGGAATATCCAACTCCGGCGCGGCGCCCGCTCAATACAGTCCTGGATTGCGCAAGGATTGAGCGCGATTTCGGTATTGCGCAACCGGACTGGCGACCCGGACTTGAGCGGGTAATTTCTGCGTTGAATAATGAAGGACAATACTAATGAAGGGCATCATTCTCGCAGGCGGCTCCGGCACAAGGCTTTATCCGGTAACCCGCGGCGTCTCAAAACAGCTGATGCCAATCTACGACAAGCCGATGATCTATTATCCGTTGAGCGTTCTGATGCTCGCGGGCATTCGCGATATTCTGATTATCACCACGCCCGAAGATCAGGCGTCATTTGAACGGTTACTTGGCAATGGCGCTGAATGGGGCATTAAAATCAGTTACGCCATACAGCCTTCACCCGACGGTCTCGCGCAAGCTTTTATCATAGGCGAAGAATTTATCGCCGGTGATAAATGCGCGCTCGTGCTTGGCGACAATATTTTTTATGGGCAGGGCCTCACCAAACAATTACGCGAAGCTGCAAGCGTTGAAAACGGCGCTGTTATTTTCGCGTATCAAGTCACCGACCCGGAGCGCTATGGCGTTGTCGAACTGGATGATAAGGGCGAAGTGATATCAATCGAAGAAAAGCCAGCGACGCCTAAATCGAACTTTGCCGCAACGGGGCTATATTTTTACGACGAGAGCGTCGTTGAGCGGGCCAAGCGCGTCAAACCTTCGGCGCGCGGGGAGCTTGAAATCACGACGCTCAACGAGATGTATATGCATGATGGGGCCCTACGCGCCCAAATGCTGGGCCGCGGCTTCGCTTGGCTAGATACCGGCACGCATGAATCACTGCTGGAGGCGGCGCATTTCGTCCAAACCATTGAAACCCGGCAGGGGCTTAAAATTTCCTCTCCCGAAGAAATCGCTTTCCGGTCAGGATTTATCGATCGTGCACAGCTGAAAGCTCTCGCCGAGCCTTTGAAAAAAAATCAATACGGCCAATATCTTCTCCGGCTCATTGACGACTGACAAGCGCCCGCGCGCACCCCAAACCCTCGCGCGTCTTGCTCTGGCGGTGACGTGGCCCTAAGAGGTCTCAACCTCGTGGCTGGCGCGCGCTGCGAGGGCTGATTTTGACGTTCATGCCAGTGAGAAGCGATATGAAGATTTTGGTAATCGGGGGCGATGGATTTTGCGGCTGGCCGACGGCGCTGCATCTGTCGAATGTGGGCCATGACGTGGTGATTGTGGACAATCTTTCACGCCGCAAGATCGACATTGAGCTGGAAG
>BQJG01000044.1 GCA_021604585.1 Hyphococcus sp. | reverse complement strand
AACCTGAATACGCTCGATGTCACGACCACCGCTGGCGCTGCTGCAGCGCTGGTTTCGATCGAAGGCCTCATCCAGGAAGCCGTCAACGCCTCTGCTGAATTCGGCTCGTCTCAGAAGCGAATCGAAATCCAGAATGAATTTGTTTCAAACCTGACCGACGCTTTGAAGTCCGGCATCGGCGCTCTGACTGACGCCGACCTGGAAGCCGCATCTGCACGCTTGCAGTCGCTTCAGGTTCAACAGCAGCTTGGCGTTCAGGCGTTGTCGATCGCCAACCAATCACCGGGCACGATCCTCGGTCTGTTCCAATAAGAGACTGACCCTCCCGTAAAGGGCCGTTGAGCCCTTACGGGATTATTAAGGAACTAAAAATAACGTGGGTAAGAACCACGTAAGGGGCAATATAAGATATGACGACCTCCGCGCTCGCCCGGAACGCTTACCATCAGTCAACCCGGTCGACGGCGTCGCCTCGATCAATTGAGCGCCAGTTGCTTTCAAGATTAACGACCGCCATGGTGGTCTCCCAGAAAAACCGCAATAGCGACCCTTCCAGCTTTATCCGTGCACTGGGTAAAAACCTGGAGTTCTGGACCGTCATCGCGACTGATGTAGCGAGCGAAGGCAATCAGCTTCCCGCTGAATTGCGCTCACAGATCTTTTACCTCTTTGAATTCACGCGACACCATACGCGAAAATTGATGTCGGACAACGACAGCCATTTAGACGCTGAGCCGTTGGTCGATATCAATCAAAATATCATTCGCGGCCTTGGCGGTCCGGAGGAAGCGATCGACGCATGACGGGTCTCGTCATCAAGCTGAAACCGAACGAGAAAGTCCTCGTCAACGGCGTGATCCTCCAGAACGGAGATCGCGCCGCTCGTCTGCGTGTGCGGACCAGCGATGTATCAATCCTGCGCGCGCGCGATGCGATCCAGAAGGAAGACGCCAATACGCCGCTAAAGCGGGTTTATTACATAGCGCAGCTGGCGCTTGCTGGTGAAGCCGATCCAGACCGGGCCGCTGGTGAAATTCTTCAGGGTCTGGCTCCCCTCAAATCGATTTTCCCCGGCGAGGCCGGTGAAGATGTCGTTCGCGCCATCGAAGCGGCTCATGAACAAAAGTTTTTCGTCGTCATGCGCGCCGTAAAGCGCCATTTCGAATTTGAGCGCGCGCTGCTTGAGCGGGCGCCCGCCATTGCAACCGCGTTAGCGTCATGACCTTCACCCCCGCCATACCGCTTGGCGGATATCTGGGCTGGCGCGTGTTCGACAACACCGCTGATCGGCAATTTGAGGCATTCAAAAAATCGCCGTCGATACAACGTGACCTCGAATATTTTCGCGAACATATCGGCGAAGCCACATCAGCTAAAAAACTGGTCGCCGACCGCAGGCTGTTGACCGTCGCCTTGGGCGCTTATGGCCTTGAGGACGAGATTAACAAAAAAGCATTCATTCAGAAAATTCTGGAAGAAGGCACAGACCTCAGCGTATCCTTCGCCAATCGGCTTTCCGATTCACGCTGGCGCGATTTCGCACGCGACTTTGGCTATGGCAACGTCACCGGCACGCGTATTGGCAGCGAGACCTTTCGCGAACAGACCGCCAACAACTATCTTGAGCGCGCTTTTGAGGCTGGCGTTGGCGAGGTGAATACCGACATGCGACTCGCCATGAACTTTCGCCGGGAGATCGCCCGTATTGCTGAAAGCAGTACGGTTGATACTGCCGGCTGGTTCAAAATCATGGGTCAGCCGCCTTTACGCGCAGTTATGGAAGGCGCATTCGGGCTTCCCTCCTCCATTGGATCGGCCGATATCGACAAACAAAAAGAATTGTTCGAGCGCAAAGCGGAACAGTTTTTTGGCGGCAAAACTCCGGCAATATTCAAAGATCCGCTAAAGGTTGAAGAAGCGCTGCGCCGATTTTTCCTTCAGACAGAAATTCAAAACGGTCCAACTGCGTCAACACCGGGCGCAGCAGCCTTGTCTGTTTTGACTGGCGGCAATGGTGCGCTAGGCAGCGCCAGCATCGCTAATTTGATCCTGTCAAACTCTCGCTAAATCTACCCGAGCGCGCTGGCTTTCAGGGACGTTGCCTGTTTTTTCGCGCCCGGATGCACTATGGCATGCAAGCGCTTGTAACTGTCGGCGACGCCATCGCGCGTATATCCCGAAATAAACCCGTCCAGCTTTGGCCAGATCTCCAGCGCGCGATCAATCTGCGCATCGGCGCCATGGGCGTACAACCCGGCGCGGACAATAGTTTCAGAATCTTCATAAGCACGCAGGATCGCCCGGGCTTCTCGCAGGAGCAGGTTTTCCTCTTCGCTGGCGGCGCCCGGAAGGGAGCGCGACACGCTGCGCGAAACGTCAATCGCAGGAAAGCGTCCGCGTTCGGCGATCTTGCGCTCGAGCACAATATGCCCGTCAAGAATACCCCGGATCATGTCGGCGACGGGTTCGTTGTGATCCGATCCGGCCACCAGAACGGAGAACACGGCTGTAATGTCTCCCTGACCCTGCTCGCCTGGACCGGACCGTTCGACCAGAGAAGCGATGGTGCGGAATGTCGAGGGCGGAAAGGCGTGTAGCGACGGCGCTTCGCCCGCTGAAAGCGCGATTTCACGATGCGCCTCAGCAAAGCGGGTGAGTGAATCGAACAGCAAAAGAACCTGCTTGCCCTGATCGCGGAAATATTCTGCCGTCGCCATAGCGAGATGCGCGCCGCGCTTTTTCGCCAGCGGCGAGCTGTCAGCAGTCGATGCGATGACAACCGCCTTTTTGCGGCCCTCTGGCCCAAGGGTGTCTTCAATAAAGGCCCGAACTTCGCGGCCGCGTTCGCCGATCATGGCGACCACGGCGACATCGCACTCAAGACCTTTGGCGATATCGCCCAAGAGCGTCGACTTGCCAATACCGGAGCCAGCAAACAAGCCGATGCGCTGACCGCGACAAATCGGCAGAAGCGTATCCAGCACGCAAAGCCCCGTTGAGAGGCGGCCGCCCAGCATTTTTCTTTGAGCAGCGTTCGGCGCGGGATGCTCCAGCGCCACGGGCGTATCGCCAATGCCGAGTGCGCCCTCGTCCATCGGCGCGCCAAACGGATCGATAATGCGCCCGATCCAGTCATTGCAGGGATGCGCATCGCCGCCAATGCGGTCGAGCGTCGCCACATTGCCGACGGCGGCGCCGGTTAATGAACCGTAAGCAAATCCTGTGGCGACATCGCCATCCATTGCCACAATCTTAACGCGCACATCGCGCCCGGAACCCGTTGCAACCATCACCGTATCGCCAAGCGCGGCATAGCCCGTGAGCCCCGCAATTTTTAACGACAACCCATCCGTCGCCGTAACAACGCCATAGCGGCGCGGCCCTGCACTCTTCAGGAGCTTTTCAATCTTTGACGGCGCCAGCGAGGGGCTTGTCGACATGGGTGATACGCTCAATCGTGGTTAACAGTTCATTCAACTTATAGGCGCATTTATCCCTTACTGCTGGTTAAGGCGAGGTATAAATGTTTACCGATCTCAAAATTATGCAGACCGCTTCGGCGCTCGCACGACACTCTGTTCAACGTCACGCACAGATTGCGGAGAATATTGCAAACGCCGATACGCCCGGATTTAAAGCGAAAGACCTGGAGCCTTTTTCTGAAGCCTATGCGCGCAGTCAAAGTCCGGTGATGGACTCTCAGCGTTCAGGCTTGTCGCAGCAAATGTTTCACGCCGAAACCATTACCATGGAAGGCGTCGCCTCCCCTGACGGCAACACCGTGTCGCTTGAAGATCAGATGACACGCTCCACCGCTGCTGTCCGCGATCATGACACGGCGCTTACGGTTTACGCGAAAACGCTTTCGATGCTGCGCGCCACGCTTGGCCGCCGCGGTTAAGGAGTTGAACCATGAACCCTTTTGACAAGATTACGTCCGCCGCCACATCCGGCATGCGCGCGCAAGCGCAGCGCCTGCAAGTGGTCAGTGAAAACATCGCCAATGCCGATACACACGGTTATCAGCGCAAACTCGTCTCGTTTGAAAACGTCTATGACCGCAATTTGGATGTTAACAAGGTCGAAGTGGGCCGGACGTTTCTTGACCAGACGCCGCGCGAAGAAATCTACGACCCAAGCCATCCCTTCGCCAACGAGAATGGATACGTCGTGATGACCAACGTCAACATGATGACCGAATTCGCCGATGCGCGCGAAGCCACGCGTTCTTATGACGCCGGCCTCGAAGTCTTTCGCCAAGCGCGCGACATGTATTCATCCCTGCTCGACATTCTGAAATCGTAAGGAACGCCATCATGAAGATGCCAGCCTTTCAAGCCGCCCAGAGCTATAATCTCGTAAAAACCGCGCTGAAGACCGACGCGTCGCCTGCCAAGACGGGAGATAACCCCGCGAGCGTTGCAAATGGCGTTCAGGGGCTCGAGTCCAACCCGGCCTTTAAAGCCGTCCATGAAATCGCCGGCGCCGTCTCTCGCGGCGAACAGGCGTCAATGGCTTATATGACCGGTTCCGCCGATCCGCATTCCGTCGTTGAGGCGCTCGCCGCGGCTGAACTCGCAGTCGAAACGGCCGTCACGGTGCGCGACAAGGTTGTTGAGGCCTATCAGGAACTGATCCGGATGCCGGTCTAACGGAAGCGCGCATAATGACTGAAACAGAAATCGCCGACATCTTTCGTCAATTCATGTGGACCGCTATGTGGATGGGCGCGCCAATGATTGCGACTGCTCTTGTGGTCGGCATCGTCGTCGGCCTGTTTCAGGCGCTGACATCCATTCAGGAAATGACGCTGACCTTCGCGCCAAAGCTGCTCGCTATGTTGCTGGTGTTCTGGATTACGGCCGGACATATGGGCCGCCTGCTCGCCAATCTCTTTGACAATGTTGTCCTGACCGCCATCGCCGGATCGTAAGCGTAATAGTAATGAGACCCAGAAAGCTTCTTCATGGATAGCATCCTGAAATTCAATGCTCCCGGTCAGTCAACGGTGTTGCTGGCCTTCGGCCTGATGGCGATCATCGTGATGATGGTCCTGCCGGTGCCGTCCATTGTGCTGGATATCGGTCTGACGATTTCTTTCGCCCTGGCGATTTTGATTTTCACCATGACGCTGTTCATTGAGCGGCCGCTGGATTTTTCAGCCTTCCCGACCGTGTTGCTTGGCTCACTGATGCTGCGCCTGTCGCTCAACGTCTCATCGACAAAGCTGATCATTGGCGAAGGACATACCGGTCCTGACGCTGCTGGCGCGGTTATCCACGGCTTCGCGATGTTCGTTATGGGTGGCAATATTTTCTTGGGACTAGTGGTGTTTGGCGTGTTGCTAATCGTCAACTTCATGGTGATCACCAAAGGCGCAGGCCGTATGGCCGAAGTCGGCGCGCGTTTTGCGTTAGACGGCATGCCCGGCAAACAGCTCGCCATTGACTCAGATATCGCCGCCGGCGCCATCACTCACGAAGAAGCAAAAGCCCGGAGAAAGGTCGAACAGGACGAAACCACTTTCTTCGGTTCGCTCGACGGCGCGTCGAAATTCGTCAAAGGCGACGCCATCGCCGGGTTGCTCATCACCTTGTTAAACCTTGTGGTCGGCCTGGGCATGGGCATTGGCGTGCACGGCCTGTCCGCGGGAGACGCGGTTGCTTCTTATTCAATCCTGACGGTTGGCGACGGCCTGGTTTCGCAAATTCCCGCCGTCATTATTTCAATCGCCGCAGCCTTGTTGCTTTCCAAGGGCGGGGTCGCAGGCTCAGCTGACAAGGCCATGCTCGCCCAGCTCGGCGCCAACCCGCTGGCGCTTGGCACCGTCGGCGTGATCATGGCGGTGTTCGCCTTCATGCCGGGCCTTCCTTTCCTGCCCTTCTTTATCGGCTCAGTCGGGTTCGGGGCAGCCGCATATTTCATTCATCTGGATCTGGAAGAAAAAAAGAAAGCCGAAAAGGTCATGCCTGCGCCGAAAGCAAAAGACACAAAGAAACCGCTTGGCGACGTGCTCGATGTGGATGAAATTCACGTTGAGTTTTCCGGAGACCTCATTCCGTTAGCGCTTGATGCAGTCAACGGCCTTGAACCGCGCATCGTCAAGATCCGGCACTACATCGCGGCGGAATTCGGTTTCATCATCCCGCCGATACGGCTCACTGATAATCTCGACCTCGCCGCCAATGAGTATATCGTCAAAATTCAGGGCGTGCGCGCGGCCAAGGGAACGCTTTACCAGGAACGCGTGCTCGTGATTGTCGATGATCTCGCTAATCTGCCAATTCCGGGCGAGGACTGCGAAGAACCTGTCTATGGCGCGCCGGCGCGCTGGGTGGATCGCCGCACGCGCGATGACGCCGCCGCTTTGGGACATGCTGTCGTCGAACCGGCGGAAGTCGTGTCCACACATCTTTTGGAGACCATCAAACAGAACTTCTCACGCCTTGTGACGCGCCGCTCGGTACAGCGCATTTTCGACGAGTTTGCGAAAAACTCGGATTCGGAACGCGCCGCCTCCAACCGCCGCCTCATTGATGATTTCGTTCCGGACAAAGCCCCCATCGAATTCGTTCAAGCCGTGTTCCGTCATTTGCTCGAAGAGCGCGTGCCAATCCGCAATTTGCCGGTCATGCTGGAGACAATCGCCGAGGGCCGCACCCTGTTCAACACAGCCGAAGACGTCAGCGAATTTGTACGCCAGCGCATTTCGCGCAATTTCGTCACGCCATTGCAAAGCGAAGACGGCTCTTTACCACTCATTCAGGTTGGCCTCGACTGGGAATCCACCTTCGCAGAGCACGAGACGCAGGGTCCGAACGGCCATAGCGATGTCGCCTTACCGCCGGAAGACTTTAACCGGCTTGCGCAATCGGTTGTCGCGCAAATCAATCAGGCGACGGCGCGGCAGCTGTATCCGGCGGTGGTTACCTCCGCCAAACGCCGCCGCTTCATTCGCGCTGTCCTGCACGCCAAGAAAATCCGTAATCCTGTTCTGTCCTACGAAGAGATCGACACGGGCGCTAAGCCGTTGTTGATCGGGACCGCGTGATCTCATGGACTTCTTGGCGACGCTAGCGCCGATTGTTGACGCGGGCGCGCCCTACATTATCCTTGTTGGCGCTGTATTCACTCGCGTTTCAGCTGTGGTTTTTCTGGCGCCGGGTCTTGGCGAGAAAGCCATTCCCATGCGCGCGCGGCTTGGCGCGGCTTTCGCCATCACCATGGTGCTGATTCCGCTGATCCTTTCACCGGAGATGACCGCGCCAGAAACCGCCGCCGGTGTCGTTGCGCTCTACGCTGCAGAATTCATGTCCGGCATCCTAGTTGGCTTCGCCCTGCGGCTTATGGTTTTCATTTTGCAGATTGCCGGATCGATCATCGCGCAAAGCTCTTCCCTGTCGCAGCTATTCGGGCCAACGGTCGGCTTTGATTCTGAATCGCCTTACGCCGCCATCCTCGTGATGGGCGGTGTTGCGATGGCGGCGGCGGCCGGACTTCACGTTCAACTCGTCGGCGCCCTCGTCGATGTTTATGAATTGCTCCCCTTCGGAATGTTTCCCGGCGCGGAAGAAACCGGTCACTGGTCGACCGTGCGTGTGGGCGCCGCGCTATTCAAATCGCTTGCCCTTGCTTCGCCTTTTGTCATTCTCGGCTTTCTCTATTCGCTGGCGCTGGCTGCGGCGAGCCGCGCCATGCCGCAATTGATGGCCGCTTTTGTCGGGGCCCCGGCGATCACGCTCGCCAGCCTTGCCTTATTCGCAGCCGCCTCCCCCATCATTCTGTTTGACTGGCTCGCTTCATTTCAGCGCGTCCTCTTCGATCTGTTCGCAGGGGCGCTATGAGCGAGAAACCATCCGATGACGGCCAGGAAAAGTCGCATGAAGCCACACCGTCGCGCATCGACAAGGCGCGGCGGGAAGGCGATGTTGCACAATCGAAAGAGGTCAACGTCGCGGCGGCCTATATAGGCTTTTATCTGGCGCTCGCCGTCGCCAGCACCGGCGCCGCGGCGGCCCTCGCCTTTCATCTTTCGCAAATGTTCGATCACCCCGAAAGTTTCGTAAAACTCGCTTTCGCGGGAAAACCTGCTGAATTTATTGGGTCGCTGTCGAATGTCGGCTTGCAGGCGTTGACCCCCTTTTTGTTATTGCCAGCACTTGGCGTTCTCGCTTCGCTTTTCGCGCAACAATCTCTCACCTTCGCGCCGACGAAGATTCAGCCGAAGTTTTCACGCCTCTCCATTATCGCGAATGCAAAGAAAAAGTTTGGTCCCGACGGCTTGAGCGAATTCGCCAAAAGCGCGGTCAAATTACTTGCGGTTTGCTTGTTGTTTGGCGTCATTTTCTCTCAGCGCGTGACCATGTTGCCGTCCGATGCGCTGTTGCCTGCGCAAATCCTGCCGCAAAAAATTCTGCAAGAAGGCGTCATATTCGCCGGTATGATTGTCCTATTTTCTGTGGCGCTCGCCATGGTCGACTTGCCCTGGGCGCGCCACCAGCACTCCAGCAAACTGAAGATGACGCTGGAAGAGTTAAAAAAAGAGATGAAGGAGCAGGAGGGTGATCCGGCGATGAAACAGAGCCGCCGCCAGCGCGGTCAGGAAATCGCCCGCAACCGAATGATGAAAGACGTGCCAACGGCCGACGTCATCATCGTCAACCCGACCCACTATGCGGTGGCGCTCAAATGGGAACGCAAGAACGGCGGCGCGCCGATATGTGTCGCCAAAGGAACGGACGAAATCGCCGCCAAGATTCGCGAAATCGCAGCAGTTGCCGGCGTTCCGATCCGTTCCGATCCGCCAACGGCGCGCGCCATTCACGCCAGCGTAGAAATTGGCGAGGAAGTCAAACGCGAACAATATGCAGCTGTCGCCGCCGCGATTCACTTCGCCGACGCCATGCGCAAGAAAGCGGGTTCTTATGGCCGATCAAACTGATCAACTGGCGGAACTCAAAAAAATCGCGGAGATGAAATTCGATCGTGAGCGCCACCGCCTCGCCGCCGTGAACGAGGAACTGTCCCGCCTCGAAGCAGAGCGCAAAGCCTTGCAGAAACGGGTCGTGGACATCGCAGACGCGAAAGAATCGGACCCCGCAGCCTTCATCAACACCTATGCCTATCTCGACTCGCTGGCGATTAAGGCCAAGCAATTGGACGCCGCGCGCAAGGAAGCAAATAAGCGAACCGAAGCGCAGCGCGAACGAATCCGCGCGGCGCTTGCCTCAAAAATCCGCATTGACGGCATGGACGAAGACTAGCCGGCGACAAGCCGCTTCAGCGTTTCAATTTTATCATAGCTGGTTTTTATATCTTTGCGGTTGGCGGCGAGGCGCATATCCCGCAGCACTTCCAACGAACGCAGCAGAACCGGCAAGGGCGGGCCGCTCGCAGTCACCTGCGCCAACTTGTCTTCGGCGAGCGCGGCTGATGGTTTTTCGATAAATGATTTCACGAGCTGGTCGTGATGTTGCGCCGCTGTGGCGCCATGCAAGCGGCAAACTTCCAAAAATGCGCTGGCGTTGCGTTTGAACCAGGCTTCCCTGGAAGACGCGTGCGCCTCATCCAAAAACTGCGCTAGCAAACTCCGCCGCCGCATACAATCGCGCAGGCTCGCTTGATCCACCGGCGTCATAAACAACATTTTATCGACCAAAAGCTGTGCGTAATAAGGGTCGTTGGCGTTGCAAAGACCAAGCAGCAAATCGATTTCATTGATGCCGGAAAAATCGCCCGCATTGGCCCCGCGATATTCCTGACGCCCGACGCGATAAGGCTTGTAATAGGGCCGGACCGAATAGAAAAACCGGTCCGTGTCGAGCTTTTCAAACAATGCGTCATTGTACTTGATGACGTCCTTCAATCCGTTTGCGGCGTCTTCAAGTAAAGTCTCCGTCACGGGATGCGACACGCCGAGCGGTAAAATGCGCGTCAGCGCATCGGCGATGCGCATGAAGGCGAGAATGCCGCGCGTATTGTAGTCAAGGAAAACAAACTCGTCATCGAGCGAGGTAAAACTTTTCTGCCGTCCATTCACCGCCGCATTGCGCATCGCCAGATGCGCCGTTGAAAAGCGCGGCGCCATGCCGACGGAAGCAGCGATATGTAACGAGAGCGCTGACGCTTCGGGAAAGGGCGACTTCTCTTCGCGCGCCGGATTGCTCAATTCGTGCCGGCGCAGCGACGCCATGTAGAGCCCGACATCGCCAAGAAGATCGAAGGCGTTTTCGAAGCCTTCGTCCGTGTTGCCTTCCTCAACAAGACCAACGATATGTTCGCGGCCTTCGTCGCGGATTTGCGCCTTGATGGCGTCGCCGACGCCGTCGACATTTTCACGGCGTTCCTGAGCGAAATACTTTTCTTCAAGGGTGGTGTTCATCTCAACAAAGGACGTGCGAATCCATCGCTCGAATTGTTCTGAATTACCGCTCATGGTGAATTCCTCCAGGCCGACACGCGGCCAAATTTTCCGTTTGCCCTCTCTTACAGAGATTGCAGCCCAGAGGGAATTGCTGGCGACCGGTCAGCGGGCGTAGTTCAGTACTGGGCTGAGCCACCGTTCGGCAGTGTCTGTGTCCCAGCCCTTGCGGCGTGCATAATCTTCGACCTGGTCTTTTGCGATGCGGCCAAGCGCAAAATAATGCGAGTCCGGATGGGCAAAATAAAGACCGGAAACACTTGCGGGCGGCGTCATAGCGAAACTAGAGGTCAGTTCGACACCAGCGCGCTTCGGCGCATCAAGCAACTCGAACAAGACTTCCTTTTCCGTATGGTCCGGCTGCGACGGATAACCTGGCGCCGGGCGTATGCCGGCGTATTTCTCTTCGACCAGCTCTTCGACGGAAAATTTTTCATCCGGCGCATAGCCCCAATATTCACGGCGTACGCGCGCATGCAGATACTCGGCAAACCCTTCCGCGAACCGGTCTGCGAGCGCCTTCACCATGATTGAGGAATAATCATCGTTGGCTTTCCTGAACGCCTCCGATTTTTCAACTTCTCCATGCCCGGCAGTAACGCAAAAACCGCCAATCCAGTCTGCGCCCTCGCCCTTTGAGCGAACAAAGTCGGAGAGAGCAACATTGGCGCCCTCCTTTTTCTTGATCTGCTGGCGCAGGGTGAAGAATTTTGAAAGCTCGCTATCGCGCTTTTCGTCTTTCCACAGGACGATGTCGTCGCCGACAGCATTGGCAGGCCAGAATCCGACCGCTGCTTTCAGTGTCAGCCATTTCTCCGCAACCAGCTTGTCGAGCATTTCCTGCGCGTCGCGCCACAGTCCACGCGCCGCTTCTCCCCGCTTGTCATCCTTTAGAATCTGCGGGTAGCGCCCAGGCATATCCCAACTCATAAAGAATGGCGTCCAATCAATATACGAGAGCACGTCTTCGAGTCTGACATCGCCGATCGTTTTCGCGCCGGTAAATGACGGCGCTACTGGCTTGTGCAACTCCCAATTGGGGTTAAATCGCGCCTCGCGCGCCGCCGCCAAACTCAGCCGCTCTTTTGGCCCCCCGCCTTCACGGGCCGCGCGCATCTTGGCGTATTTTTCTTTGGTCTCCTCCCAGAGCTTCGGCCGCGCCTCATCCGACATCAATGCAGAGACAACGCCGACGCTGCGGCTTGCGTCCGCCACATGAATGACGGGCGCCGCAGAATAACCAGGCTCAATTTTTACGGCGGTGTGTGCGGGAGAAGTGGTCGCCCCGCCAATCAACAGCGGCTTGGTCATCCCGCGCCGGCGCATTTCCGTTGCGACAAACACCATTTCATCAAGCGACGGCGTGATAAGGCCGGAGAGACCGATAATGTCTGCGTTCTCTTTTTCCGCGGTGTCAAGAATCGTGTCGCATGGCGCCATGACGCCGAGGTCAATGACCTCATATCCGTTGCACTGAAGCACAACACCGACAATATTCTTGCCGATATCGTGGACGTCGCCTTTGACAGTCGCCATGACGACTTTGCCATTGGATTTATCCATGAGACCGAGGCGCTTTTTCTCTTCTTCCATATAGGGGAACAGATGCGCGACGGCCTGCTTCATCACGCGAGCGGATTTCACCACTTGCGGCAGGAACATTTTGCCGTCGCCGAAGAGATCGCCGACAACACTCATTCCGTCCATCAACGGGCCTTCGATCACATGCAGCGGGCGTTCTGCTTGAAGCCGTGCTTCTTCGGTGTCTTCAATTATAAATTCGTTGACGCCATGCACCAGCGAATGACTAAGCCGTTCATTGACAGGCTTTTCACGCCAGGAAAGATCCTTCTTTTGCACGTCGCCTTTTTGGCCGCGATAGCGTTCCGCAATGTCGAGCAAGCGTTCCGTTGCATCCTCGCGGCGATTGAGGATGACATCCTCAACCCGTTCGCGCAGCTCCGGCTCAATGTCATCGTAAATGTCGAGTTGGCCGGCATTGACGATGGCCATGTTCAACCCGGCCTTGATCGCGTGATACAAAAATACCGAATGCATGGCGCGGCGCACAGGTTCGTTACCGCGAAATGAGAAGGATACGTTTGAAAGTCCGCCAGAAACATGCACGCCCGGCATCGCTTTGCGAATGCGCCCTGCCGCTTCGATGAAAGCGACCGCGTAATCATTATGTTCTTCTATGCCGGTCGCTATGGCGAAAATATTCGGATCGAAGATGATGTCTTCGGGCGGAAAACCGACTTCTTTGGTCAACAGATCATAGGCGCGCTGGCAGATGCGGACTTTTTCGTCTGCCGTTTCCGCCTGGCCCTTCTCGTCAAAGGCCATCACGACGGTTGCGGCGCCGTAAGACAAAATCGTCCGCGCCTGCTTCAGGAACGGTTCTTCGCCTTCCTTTAGCGAGATCGAGTTCACAATGGCCTTTCCCTGAACGCACTTAAGGCCCGCCTCGATCACCTCCCATTTGGAGGAGTCGATCATAATCGGCACGCGAGCGATGTCAGGTTCGGCGGCAATCAAATTGAGAAAGGTGCGCATGGCGGCAACGCCGTCTAGCATGCCTTCGTCCATATTGACGTCGATAATCTGTGCGCCGTTTTCAACCTGCTGACGCGCAACTTCCACCGCATCGCTATAGCGATCCTCGGCGATCATCTTCCGAAATACGGCAGAGCCGGTGATGTTGGTTCGTTCGCCAATATTGACGAAAGTAGCGGTCTGTTTGGTCATAACATTCAGGCGATTTTAAATGGTTCAAGGCCGGAAAGCTGCATGGCGCGCGGACGCTCCGGTATGTCGCGCGGCGCGGCGTCTTCAACTGCACGCGCAATGGCGGCGATATGGTCCGGCGTGGTGCCGCAACAGCCGCCGAGAATATTCACGAGACCGCTTTGCGCCCACTCTCCGACCATGCCCGATGTGGTTTTCGGCGTTTCATCATACTCGCCAAACGCATTCGGCAAGCCGGCATTCGGATAAGCGGCGATCAGCGTATCAGCGACGCGCGAAAGGGATGCAATATGCGGGCGCATCAGATCAGCGCCGAGCGCGCAGTTGAGTCCAACCGCAAACGGCTTTGCGTGACGCACGGAGTTCCAGAACGCTTCGACGGTTTGGCCTGACAAGGTTCGCCCCGAACGGTCTGTGATCGTGCCGGAAATCCAGATTGGCAATGGTTCCAGACCTTCACCCTCTAGGTCTTTAATGGCTTTCAATGCAGCCTTGCAGTTCAACGTGTCAGTGATCGTCTCGATCAGATAGAGGTCGACGCCGCCTTCGTTCAGCGCCTCAATTTGCATCCGATAGGCGTCATAGACTTCGTCAAAGGTGACGCTACGCGCGCCGGGGTCGTTTACATCGGACGACATGGAAAGCATCTTGTTCAGCGGCCCTATGGAGCCCGCGACAAAGCGCGGCTTGTCTGGCGTCTTTGCGGTCCACTTATCAGCAGCGGCGCGCGCCAGGCGCGCGCCTTTGCGATTGATCGCAATCACATCATCGGCGCCAAGCTCGTAATCGGCTTGAGCAATCACCGTCGAGGAAAATGTGTTGGTCTCGGAAATATCCGCGCCAACGGAATAATATTCTTCGTGCAGTTCGCTGATAATGTCAGGCCGCGTCAGGCATAATATGTCGTTATTGCCCTTCATCTGCCCCGGATGATCCGCAAACCTGTCGCCGCGATAATCCGCTTCGGTCAAGCCTTTGCGCTGGATCATGGCGCCCCACGCGCCGTCAAGGATAAGGATGCGCTTTTTTGCTGTTTCTTTTAGCGCAGCAATTCGATCTGTCCTGCTCATTACGCCGCCTCCGCCGCTTTTGCGACGCCAAGCAGGCGGCACGTCGCCAGTGAAAGGCTCGCGCGGTTCATGGTGTAGAAATGGAAATCGGAGACGCCGCCTTCGCGCAATCGATTGCAGTGTTCAGCGACAAGCTGCGCTGTAATCAGATCGCGTGTCTGCACATCATCATCAAACCCGTCATAGAGCGCGGCGATTCTCGCCGGAACCTCTGCGTCGCAAAGCTTCGCCATGCGCACAAGACCCTTGAAATTTGACTGCAACATGATGCCGGGCACAATTGGCGCCGTAATCCCTGCCCCGCGCGCTTTATCCACGAAACGGAAAAAATGTTCCGGTTCAAAGAAAAACTGCGTGATGGCGCGCGTCGCGCCCGCATCGAATTTCCTTTTCAGATTTTCAATTTCCGCGTCCAAATTCGGCGCGTCCGGATGCACTTCGGGATAACAACCCACGGAAATCTCAAAGTCGCCAATTTCCCGCGCGCCTACGATCAGGTCGGATGCATACGCGTAACCATCCGGGTGCGGCGTATAAGGCGCGCCTGCGCCCTCCGGCGCGTCACCGCGCAGCGCAACAATGCTGCGCACGCCCGCCGCCCAGTATCGCTTGAGCACATCGTCCACTTGCGCACGCGTGGCGCCAACGCAGGTGATATGTCCGGCTGGCTTCAGCTTGGTTGTCTGCGCGAGCTTCTCGACAATCCCGAGCGTGCGCTCGCGGGTCGAGCCGCCAGCGCCATAGGTAACGGAGACAAAAGCGGGATTGAGCGCCGACAGCCGATCGACGCTGTCCCACAGGCGCGCCTCCATGTCGGGCGTCTTGGGCGGAAACAGTTCAAAAGAATAGCGAATTTCGCTCATGCTCGGCGGCCTTTGCCAAAAATATAACGATATAAAGATATCCTTATATAGACTGTCTTAGCAAGCGCAGAATCCTGCAAATATCAGCGCCTGGAGTTTGATTTGCGTTGCCTCAATATGTGCGCAACTTATTGTTATCTAACGATAAATAATTGCATTTCCCGCAAGCCCTGCCGCAAAAAAAGCCTTTGTGGAGGCGACTTAGGGTCAAATTTCTGGAGATATATGGCGCGAGTGACGGGACTTGAACCCGCGACCTCCGGCGTGACAGTGCAGCGGTAAGCGATTTGCGCGTGTTTGCCTGACCTTGCGGGAATTGGATAAATATCTGAAAATAAAGCCATTATATTGATGACGCAGTCCGGAGGTAATGCTACAATCTGTCTCGATTTGAGCGATCCTGCTTACCATACGCTTACCCAGCGTCTGGGTAAGCAAAACCGGAACGAACGAAAGCGAGCGGTGAATGCCCCGGATCACCAAGAGCCTGATCGCCTCCTCCCAAACAAAAGCTGAGCGCTATTATGTCTGGGACGAAAAACCATGGGGCTTCGGGCTTTCGGTGTTCCCTAGCGGCCGGAAAAGCTTCGTCTTCCAATACAGGACGGTGGAAGGCCGAAGCCGGCGCGCCACCATCGGAAAGGTTGAGTCTCTAACGCCGGATCAGGCGCGCCAGCGCGCGCAGGAAATGTCCGAAACTGTCCGCAAGGGCGGCGATCCCCTGGAGGAGAAAAAAGTCGCACAAGCGGAAATGTCAGTCGGGGAACTCTTCGACGCCTATCTCGCAAGCGAGACTTTCAAGGAAAAGGCTCAGAGCACACGCGAGACAGACAAAGGCAGAATCGAGAACCACCTGCGCCCCCTTCTCGGCAAGAAATTCGCCCGCAAGCTGACTACCGAGCAGGTAAAAAAAACCCGCCGGGAAATCACTACCGGAAAGACGGCAAGAAACGTGAAAACCGGTTGGCGCGCGCGCTCCATCGTTCGCGGCGGCGAAGGAACCGCGCGGCAATCCATGCGCATCCTCGCGGCAATCTATTCCTGGGCCGGAAAGGAGGGGCTGGTCGAAAGTAATCCCGCCCGCGACATAGACAAAGGCGGCGACGGCGAGCGCGATATCGTCATGCGCAATGCTGAGGATTACCGGCAGCTGTTCGAAACCCTCGACGCGATGGAGCGTGAAAGCCGCATCCGGCCAGCCGTGGCTGACATATTCCGGCTCATTGCCCTCACTGGCGCACGGCGCAGCGAAATCACCGGACTTCTATGGAGTGAGATCGACCTGCAGCGCGGCGTCATCATTAAATCCTCCAAGCGGCACAAGACCGGGAAGAAGACGGCGAAATCGCGCATCATCGGGTTGCCTGAACTGGCGCGCGCAATTCTATCGTGCCAGCAAAGCTGCCGATCTGACGGGCCGGTCTTTCCGCCTATGCGCAAAGACGCAGCGGGCCGCGTTTATCCGGTCTCCCGAAAAGGCGAGCCCGGATGCATCAATGTCACCAAAGACTGGCGAGTCGTGCGGACCGAAGCGAAACTCCCTGAAGGAATCGGCCTTCATGGTTTGCGCCATTCCCTCGCAACTCACATGGCGATGCAGGGCGCTCAGGCCGCCGAGATCATGGCGGCGCTCGGTCACCGCAAGCTCTCAACGTCGCAACGTTACATCCACTATGCAGAGGACGCTCGCGCAGCACTAGCGGAACGAGCCGTCGCTTTTATCCGCAACGCGATGCCAACCGAGGGCCGTCAGCACAAAACTGAAGTGAAAGAAAGACCAAATGATGGACCTGTAGAGTATGAGGATGAACGCCATGCCGTCTTACATTTCGCCGTTCGATGAACGTTTCCTGAAACTCGGCCGGGCCGCAAGGCTTGCCGCTGAAAACCATGCCGGCTTCGAAAGCGCCGACATCATGGACATGCTGGCGCGCGCCGTCTTCTCCGGCGCATTCGACCCCTCCCCCATCGATCTATTCGACAAGGCCGCGCGAGAGGCGCGCGACGCTGCTGAAAACTGGCTGCAAGTGCCGATAGAGACGCCGCCCGCGGAAATGACACCCCCCCAACGGAAACTCTCGCCGAAACCGCAGCAATATTTCGGCGCAAACCGGATGACCATCGCCAGCGTCATGGAATCGCTCGACGCATTGCCCGGCGACGCCTCGCAATGGCATGCCCTGCTGGATGACATAACCAGACCAGAAGGTCAGGAAGAGGCATTCGCGGCGCTCACCAAGATGCCTTTCGATCGCTACCCGAAGGCCGGACGGCGCTATCTCGAAGAAATCTATGTGCCGCGTGATAAATTGCGCCGCTGGTTTACGCTGCGCCAAATCCCCCTACCGCCTTTTCTAGAGGAGGATGACTGCGCAAGACTGGTAGCGAACCTTGAAAAAGTAAGAGGGTTGAATTCTTTACAAAGCACACGCGGCCGACCGCAAAAGGCTGCATGGAGCAACATCAATAAAGCGCTGCTGCAACTTCGAACAGAGAAGCCCAATCTTCCGAAAAAGCTGCTTGCCTATGAGGCATGGAAGTGCGCCGCTGAGGAGTTTGACGAATCCGATCTTCCAAGTGTTGCGACGATCCAGCGCAAAATGGGCGAAATTCTTCGGTCTAAAGGACACTAGCGGAACCTAAACATAACCGGCAGACGTTCGCTTTGTTCATTACCGCAACCGACGCCCGTAAATACCGTTTCTCACTCTTCTTCGTCTTCGCCGTAAAACGCTTCGTCATCGTCGAAATCATCATCATCGTTGGCGGAGTAATTAAACGCTTCATCGTCCCATACGATTGCCAGCGCTTTTTCGTCTGCGTCCTGCGTCAGCGACTCTCTTCCGGCCAGGAAAAGCAGATCGCGATAGGCTGAAAAGGGAATCATGTCGCGGGGCTCGTCGAAGCCACCTCGGTCGAAATCAACGAGCCGCCACAAGATCAGCTTCTGGACGACCTCATCGACAGAAGCCGCGCGGGTGCGCGAGGCAAGCCGGATCATGTTTTTCTCGGCCTCATACCACGCGTTTGCTTTTTGATCGATAACGTCCAGTTCCGGGAAGCCCTTTGCATCACCTTTTCGGGCGAAGGCGATTTTTTCGACCCGGTTGCGGACGGCGAACAGGCGGTCAAGCTGATCGAGAATTTCGCGGTATTCGTTGATCAGAATACCAAAGGGAGAGTCGCTCAGCGAAAATTCGGGCGTTCCTCCAAATTCGAATTCGGCGGGCGCAATCAACGAAGCTGCGCCTTGTAGAAGGTGTCGGCGGGTCGTCATGCGCGCCTCCGATTGGTGCTATGATACAATCTTGTATCCTTGTACCAATTACGGTTTATGGCGTCAACACTGTCGCCAAATTACAGTCACCGCCATGCTGACAAAAGAACAATGCAGGGCGGCGCGCGCCTTTTTAGACTGGGGAATCCGTGACTTAGCGGATACAGCAGGGATTTCGGCGACGACAGTCAATACGTTTGAACAAGGTTACACCGCGCCAACCCGCGCGACATTGGCTGCCATCCGCCGCGCGTTCGAGGAAGCTGGCATCATCTTCACAAATGGAGAAGCTCCAGGGGTCGCAATGGGAAAGCCAAAGGATGCCGCGGATTGAATTCGCGACCTTCTAGTTCTCGTTAAACCTCTACCAGAACAACAAGGTGCTGCCTCAAACACAGCGCCCCCCCCCCTAATTTTCGCGGATTGCTTTCGAAAGCGCCGACGTCGCAATTATCGACAATCGGAACAGACAGCGCGCTATTGGACGGTCAAGGATGAATTTTGGCTCGCTTCAACGAAAGTGGCAGAAAACAATCTATCTCTTCTGCGGTAAAAGTCAGGTCTTCCTTGTTTTTCAATCTATCCTGCGCTTGCTGATACGCTTTGCCATTGGTCTGGGGCGCTGCTTGATAAATTGCTGCAAGTACGGTCTGCAACTCATCGCGCCTTTCTATGGCAGCTTCTCTCTCCAGCAATGGAAGGTCCGTCAATAGCGACAAATAGCATTCGCGAACATTCCAAAGCTTTGATGCAGAGTCACGATGCTTCTGTGTAAGCTCGCCCAAATCAAAATTCTTCAGATAGGTGGATACAAAAAGCGTCGAGAACGACAGCAGTACGGTCGCAATTTCAATCCATCGCGTATCGGTGAAAAAAACACCAACCGCGCCGGTGCTCGCGAGACCTGTGAGCGCTATTTGTGCGACTTTGTATCTATTGAGTTTAGTGGCGTAATTTTCCGCCATTCGCTCATGAGTTTTGTGAGAATAGACAACGCGACCAAAACACTCTCGTATTTGGTCCTCTAAAGAGACATCGACCTCATCCGACATTTTTCAAGACTACTTCTTTGTTCGCACTGATGGGAACCAGAATGCTATCACGAGCTACAACAACGCCATTAAGAATGGCGTAGCACTCAACAAAGTGGTCACCTTTGAAATCTGATTCTTCACGCTTCTCCCAGCCCCCTGTGTCACGTACAATTTGTCCCCGGATCATATTACGCCGCTTGGCCTCGGGGCCACGATTCAGCACCTTCCAATAAATCTCTGTCCCCTCTGGCAAATCGGAGCTGTCCGTGATTTCAAACCGTAATTTCTTATCTGGTCGCAACAACGAGTATTTTCTGACCAACTCTCGCAGCATTTCAGCGCGAAAACCTTTTTGGGTAACCTCGCAATTTATTCTAAGGTGATACCGCACATCAATCGGAAAACGATCTTCGACAAACTCTTCTGTGTTCTGATATTGCGCTTTGCTGTACGAAGAGCTTGCTTCTTCATTAGCACTGACCTCAGGGGCCGGATAACCATTACCAAATACGTCTCGCCATTTTTGGCGCTCATTTCTTTGGCCGCTGGCATCTATTGCTTTTTGGCACAGATCGCGCGCCTTCTTTGCTTTTCTTTCAAATCGCTTCTTTACGCGTACGCGCTGTCGGCTACCAAGCGCTGCGTATTCTGATTGTTTTGGCTGATCTGCGAGATATTGAAAGAAATCCCGGCACATTTCGTCGTAGTACAAGTGGCTTTTGTTGTCGTACCCAGTTGTGGATTCAAGGAAGTTATACGCTAGCGTGTCGATCAGTAACCCGCCCATCGCCACGCCATGCTTGTTTTTCCACGCTCGGGCCATTTTGCATAGACGACGAAGATTGTTGTTCTTGCGCGCGTCACTTTCGCGTATCTCATCAAGCTCGGCCTGTGGTTTGGTAGTCTTCCACGATCCATCGTTCTTAGTGTCTGGGTACTTATAGCTACCATCTTCTTGTTTGAACGCCGGCATAACTTCGATATGAAAGTCTTTATAAAGTACGCGCACCACAAGCCGATCCACTTTTACAACGGTTGAAGGATATCGTGCTTTAATGGCGTCTTTAGCGTCACGAAGCAGCTCGGACTGTTTGCCGTCCTTATAACTGTCCCACTTACTCGCGGGCATTATGTAAATCATATCTAGATCAGACACGCCATTGATCGCCGTTCCGCGACCATAAGAACCTACTTGCAGGCTGTTTGCGGTCTTTGATTCTGTGTCTCGAAATTTTTTGTTCAGCGCCGCAGTGACCTCGCCATATCGGAGCGAAATGGTGGCTGCGTTGTCGATTTTTATATTGTCGAGAAAGGTCTTGAAGTCTTCTGCAATGCCCATGGCGCAACCTCTCGAAAAAGGGCGCTGCTATAGGCTAAATTTGGTGCAGAGCCGATTTCTGTTCCTGATTTGTACGCAATTGACCATGCATGATTGGAACTTCAACCCCTTGGGGAAATTTGAGTAACAAAATAATCTATAAGCCTATTTTTACTTGACTCTATTTTCGAATCTATTTGCGGCAAAGAGATAAGCTCATCAGTCTCATCCGGGGTTTTGGTTACCTTCTTCCTAGGCAGCCGCAACAGGAAGGGTCTAAGTCTAGGCATGCTCTGCCGAGCGTGCATCTCCTACACTCAAGCGGTACTTGCCATGTCCATGATTGGCTGGAGGCTGACGCCGTCGCTTTCGGTTTTCAACCATGTGCGCAAGTTCTTGTGAATTTGACGAAATTTCCTCGCTATTTCGCCGATTTCGCCTGTGCTGGCCTCGTCCTCGTTTCAGTAACGAGGAGACCAGACCATGGCCGAAAGACCACATGTTCATCCGCCCGCTCCGCCGCCGCTTGAAGAGATTGCTCGCGCCAATCCCGGCTGGTTCGACGAGGCGGTGAACGCCGCGGAGGCGGCGAAAGTCACGGGCGTGCCGCCCGCGACGCTCGCCACTTGGCGCTCACGCGGCGGCGGCCCGAAATTTCTGAAGCTCGGCCGTGTCGTGCGTTACCGCCGGCGGGCGCTCTACGAATGGATGGCGGCGAGGGAGCGCCGCCATACAGGCGAGGCGGGACCAGAGTGACCGGTGCTAAAACACGGCCGCTGACGATCCGCTTGCCCGCCCACGCCATCGAACGGCTTCACGAACACGCAAACATCGTCAAAGGCCGTCCGACCGCCATTGCACGCGAACTCATTCTTGCAGGGCTCATTAACGGGCATCCCCGCGAACAGGCGGTGCGCGTGCTGAGCATTGAGCGGCGCCTCGCGGCCATCGACCAGCAAGTGCAAGCGGTTTCCCGAAAAACGGAAGAGCAATCGGCCTCTGCAGAGAGGCTTCTCGCCATGTTCGAGGCCCTGCTGCAGGTGCTGACCGGCGAGCATGCAAAGGACAGTTCCCCCCATGAGTAATTCAAAGAGAATCCTGTTTCTCGCCGCGCTTGTCAGTTTTGCCACGGCGCTCGCCGTCTTCGAGACCGGCTTCAAACGATGGACGCCTGTTGGCCGCGTCCCGGAAGGCGGCCTCGCCAGATATGATCCGAACTTTGTTTCGCAGTGCGCAAACTATCGGACGCGAAGCTTTTTCCTCGACGCCTACGCCACCCATGTCTGGGTTGCTTGCCGCGACAGCTTCGCCGACACTGGCTCTCTATCTGCCTTCAACGTCCGCTATTGGGCGCTGGTTTCGCTGTCCGGCGCTGGCGTCCTCTCCCTGTTTGCCTTCGCGCTTGCCGCGCGCATGGAGCGTCCGAAGGCAAAAGTCGTCCGTGGGCGGCGCTATCTGACGGGCGGTGAAGCGCGCTCACAGCTTCGCAGCGCCTGCGCGAGCGAGCGCCGTCGCTTCGGAAAAGGACTGGAATTCCCGCCGGGCATCCATATCAGCGCCGAGCGCGAGACAAGACACTGGCTGATCTGGGGCAGCGTCGGCGCGGGCAAAACCCAGACCATGCTGCATCTGATGCACGCCGCCATCCAGCGCGGCGACAAGGTGCTGGTGCTCGACACAAAAGGCGACATGACGGCGACCATGCCGACGGAACCTGCGCTGATGGCGCCCCAGGACGAACGTTCGTTCGTCTGGGACGTCGCCGCCGACTGCCGCACCAAACAGGATGCGAGGGAACTGGCGGCGCGGTTTATCCCGGCGAGCAACGATCCGATCTGGTCCGACGCCGCGCGCGAAATCTTCGTCGCCTGCATCGCGCAATTGCAGGCCGAAAAGCCTAAACAATGGAGCTGGGCTGATCTCAGGGACATGGTTCTTCAGGACGCGGCGGCGCTCTTTAAAACTGCGCAGTCCTATCATCCCGAAGCCATGCGCGTGCTGAAAGACCCGTCCAGCAAGACTGCGCAAAGCGTGCTGACCACGTTTCAGGCGCATCTCAATGTGGTAAGCGCCCTCGCTGAGAGCTGGGGCGGACATGACCACCCGCCTCAGTTTTCGGTGAACGAATGGCTGCATTTAGATCAAGCGAAGCCAGTGATCCTGCAGCGCGACGCCAAATATCCGGAACTCTCGAACGCATGGATCAGCGGCCTTCTGGGTCTTCTTTCCTCCGCTGTCGGCAGCCCGTCGCTCCCGGAATCGCGCACCCGCCGCGTCTGGCTTTTCCTTGACGAATTCCCGCAATTGCCGCGCATGAGCGACTTCTCGACCTTCCTCGACATGGGCCGCTCGAAGGGCGTGATCGTGGTTCTGGGGGCGCAGGATATCGCCCAGATCCGTTCGGTTTACGGCCGCGAGCGCGCCGATTCCTGGATCGGCATGATCGGGACGCAGGTGATTACGCGACTTAATTTCGGGCGCGGCGCCGAGGAAGCGAGCCTGATGATCGGCGATCAGGACGTCGAATATAAAGTGCGCAGCACCGGATCCAGCGGCGCCCATACGACGGTCACGGAGAGCATTCACCGCGAGACCCGTCGCGTGGTGACCGCCGCCGACCTATCGAACCGACTTGGCCCGCGCAAAAAAAGCATTCGGATCGCGCTGCTCGGCCCCGGAAAAGACGCCTACGAACTCGATCTTCCGTATGTTCGCCAGCAGCAATTGCGGCCCGCTTCCCAGCCGGCGCAGTGGACTTATCGGGCGACCGAACGCGCCAGTTACGGCAAGCTCGGTGTAAAAACCGAGCCCGAAAGCGCGATCTCGAAAGCGGATGCGGCCTTCATCCGGGGCGGCGAGGACGCCTGATGGTCGCCTCGATATCCGTCCGCAAAAGCGTCGCCGCGGCGGCGGCCTACTACCAGCATATGGGCAAGGACGGCTATTACACGCGCGAGGGCGAAGCCCCCGGACGCTGGGAAGGCCGCGCCGCTGAACGCCTTTCTTTGGAAGGCCCGGTCTCGAAATCCGACTTCGAAGCAGCGCTTGAAGGCCTCGACCCGAGGACCGGAGAGCGGCTTATTCTGGCGAACGGCATCACACATACGGCAGGCTGGGATATGACTTTCAGCTCCCCGAAATCGGCCTCGGTCCTGTGGGCCCTTTCATCTGAAAGCGAGCGCCAGACCATCGAAGCCGCCCACCAAAAAGCGGTCAACACCGCCCTCCGTCACCTCGAAAACAATCATGTCTGGGCCCGCCGCGGACGGCGCGGAAGCATAAAAGAACGGACCGCTGGAGTGCTGGTCGCGGCCTTCGATCATCACACGAGCCGCGACCTCGATCCCCAGCTCCACACCCATGCCTTCATCTTCAATCTGGCGCCGCGCCATGACGGAAGCTGGGGCGCGATTGTGGGCCGCGAGCTTTACCTCGCGCAGAAGGAAGCGGGCCGGATTTATCGCGCGGAGTTCGCAAACGGGCTCGAAAGATCGGGCGTCGACATAATAAGAGAAGCAGACGGTTTCCGCGTGAGCGCTATCCCCAAAGAGGTGGAACGCGCCTTCTCGAAGCGTCGCCAGCAAATAGAAAAAGCGGCCGAAACCTACGGCTACACGAGCACGAAAGGCATGGAAATGGCGGCGCTCAGGACCAGAAAACCGAAGCAGGAAATGAACCGCGAGGCTTTGCTTTCCATGTGGCAGGAAGAAGCGAAAATGCTCGGATTCGATCTCAAAAAACAGCAGAATCTGACGCCACAACCGGAGATTATTCAGGCGCGCGGGCATGAAAATTCGTCGGTATTCTCGTCGGATTTGCGCGCCAAAGCGGCGCAAATCCAGCCCGAAAACGACGCCGAAACGCAGTCCAAAAAGGCCATCCAGCCGCCCAATATCGCCCGCCTGTTGCAGCGTCTCGCAGCGACTTTAGACGGCCCTTCGCGCATGTCCGGCATCCGTTTAAGCCTCCGGCAAAAGGAGAGAAATATCGAACGGGAGTAGCGTTTTAATGCGTGTACAGCCTAATCGGATCATAACGCCCGGTCGAAGCGGAGGATTTCAACGGACGCCGTGAAAATTGTACACAGCGAATTCGCCGATTTGTACCCAGGTCGGCGGAAACCTAAAGCACTGATATGGTTGGCCTTGGCCCCCTTCCCGGCCGCAGGCCGGTATGCGCCTTCAGGCGCCGGGGTGTGAAAGAAGATAGTGAAGGGTGATTGTCGATGTTATTTATCAAATGAACGCCTTTTCATGGGCGCCACGCCAGTCAAGAGTGATCATAAGGCGCCGAAGATTGCGAATGCTTCCGCAGCATTCGCCGCTAGGTTAAACGCATCATAGTCACCCTATTGATACGGCGAGGCCGAACGCTAAAAATTAGGCCGTATCTGGACTGCTGTGAAGCCAACCCTGCAGGAGGCTCTGTGCCAATCTTTTCAACGCGCACTACGGAAGACGGATTGCTCCGCGTTGGACGCCTCCTCACCGAAGATAATTACAAGAGCATCATCAGGAAACTCATCAAAGGCGGAAATGCTGCGATTGCGACAGAGTGGGAAATCGCACTTCTGGATGCCTTAGACAGGTTTGGGGAATTGCGTTACGAGCAAGCGCTCGAAGACGGCGCTTGCCCGGATATTTTGTTTACGGACTCGTGGGCGGACGCGCCTGACTTTATCGCCGACATCAAAACCGTTTTCCAGGATGGCCTTGAAGCGGCTCGAACCGAAGACCTCTTTTTCCAAGAAGTGATACGCATCGCCGAAGCAGTTGGGATCGATCTCAAAGGCCTGTCTTTCCGCGTGGAGGAATGGGTCGAAGGCGAGGATGTGCGGCCAGCGATTCCGTCTCGCGGAGAAATGCCGCTATTCTTCAACGAAAAGGTCCGGCCCTGGCTGCGCCATTACAAGGCTGAAGGAGGACGAAGCTGGAGTCGTCAGTTTTGGGATAGGCGCCAAGGCGTCAGCTTTCATATTGCGTATGACGCCAGTCAAGAATCATTTCCCTATCATTTCCCGCGGCCTCAAACGAAGAAGCGTTATCAGGACCATGTCGTCTGGCGCGCAATGAGCGCGGCGCGCAACCAGGTGAAAAGTTCGCGAACGCTCGTCAAAGGCATTGTGCTTACGGATGGCGGCTGCAGCTATTTGCGTTCCGAGCCGCATGGCTGGAAGAACTGGAACAGCGAATTATTCACCCGCTATCTTAGACGATATGCAGATATTCAATTCCTGGCAGTATTTTCGACGCGCCGCCGCGACAGACCATTGATCTTTAATCGCAGCGATTTCCCCAAAAACTGGGACGAAGTCACCGCCAAGGTTTTCGCATTAGACGAGTCGTTTCAAGAGCGGATGCAGGCTTTTTTCGACAAGGTATGTTCGGAAATGCCAAGTGTGGTTTTACACCCCTCTGCTGCGGAGCGGAACTCGCGGCCGAGTTGGTTCTGGTCGGCGCGAATGGACCACATTGGCGATGTTTTGCAAGGATGGTCGAAAGACGGCTGGGAGGAACAACGAATATCGGCAAAGGCTCTGCGAGGTTTTCTGCTTGGAGAGCTACCAAGAGAAGCCCTCTTCGACCGCAACAGCGGCGATCCATTCGCCGCTCTGTCACGCGAAGGAAAGAGGCTCGAACATGTTCACCTCGTGAAGCGTGCTGATCAGGACGATGATATCGTGAAGTTCGTGTGGGCTAATCAAAAAACCGATCTCGGCGCAGGCAGCATTTGCCAAAAGAATGCTGAACGCCTCATTCAAAAAGTAATTCCCAAGGACACGGCTGAGTAGCGTATTTAATCGTGAGGAGGCGCCGGCGCTCTGCTTCGCTTCCCAACATTAGCAGGCAAGGCCCCGCGCGATTTCTCACGCGGGGCATTGTTGTCGGCGAACGCCGCGCTCAGCTTTGCGGGTTCCAGAGAATGGCGAGCGTTTCGTCGCTTTCCGCGCCGGCGGCGCGGGCGAGATTGGCGAATATGCGTTTCTCGCCAAAGGCCGGATGCGCGAAGGTGAGCGAGACATAAGGCTTGCCGGAATTTTTCCCGACGCGGTTCCAGCCGCCGCCGATTTCATTGCCCCTACGTCCGCTTGAATTGGCGGCATAGATGCGGAAATCGGGCTGGCGCTCGTTGTCCTTCGCCTCATTGGGAACGATGGTGATCTTCGTATTCAAAGTCATCATCGCCAGCGTGCCTTCAAAGCCGCCATTCTCGCGTTTCATTACGGTTCCAAGTGATTGAGCCATCTTTTCGTCTCCTTATTGCTTGGCCGGAGAGCCATTCCCCGGCCTGACGCGAAACGAGGAGAACGGCGCGCCGGGCCGCCTGAACCCGTCATCGAATTCGATGACGGGCAGAAGCGCAGCGGAGGACCGGCGGGGGCGGATTTTTTGTTTCGCGATGAATGGCCCCAAAATCTATCGGGGCCAGAGGAAAAAATCCGTCAACGCCGGTTTCGGGCGGGCCGGTCGTCGTTCAGTTTCGCGCGATCAAAGGCCGGGATTGGTTGTCTTGGCTCAAGCGAAATCGCGGGAGACGAATGGCGCTAGAAAAGCAGGACCGGCAACGCGCGAATTAACGGCGGCGCTGATTGAAAGCGTGGCTTTGATGATCTGAATATCACGGCCATAGGTTCCACAATGACGAGGCGAAGCGCGAAATGCGCTCCGCCCCGCGATCGCCTAGCCCGCAAAAAGCGGCGAGATTTTCTCGGCGCGTTTGACTGCGCCGGGTTTTCCAGCTTGCGTGTAGGACAGCGCTGGAAACTGCAGCCAACGCGGACGCCAGTTCGGCGTTTTTTCGCGCCCGTTCCGGCCGTCGAGGCAATCGCGAATGATCGCTTTCTGGGCTTTCGCGGTCGCGTCGCGGTTCGCCTTCGCAACGCTGTCGCCCGCAATGTCGGCGAGCATGGCGTTGGTCATGTTTTTGTCGCGCAAAAGCTCAAAAAACGTGTCGTCGGGCGTCATCCATGCGGCTATATCGATAGGCACAACGCGCGCAAGGCAGTCCACGGCCTCATGACCGGCGGCGATGATTTCCACCGTGACGAAAGTCAGAATACGGGCGATGTCCGCGTCCGAAAGCGTCATCATTTTTGCGAAAACGCAAGCCAATCGCCAGCCGTCTTCATTGCCGCCGGTGATGTGTGAAGGCTCGTCAAGATCGAGCAATTTGCCGATTTCGGCGCGCTCATTTTCGAACGCCTCCTGCCCTTTCGACGCCGCGACGCTCGCCGCCGTTTCCTCTTTCCGCGCCGCCTGTCTGTCGGGCTGACAACGGATATTCGGCGCGCCCGCGATCAGATGCGCCGCCAGCAAACGCAGCGCAATTTGTTGGTGTTTCAAGAGCACTGCGCGCGCGGCGGCGTGGCGGTGAAGGTCTACATAATTCTCCAAGGGCGCGGAGCATTCGGGTCGCTCAGTGCGTTTGTTTTCTTTCGCCGCGTGGGTTTTTCGCCGGGGCGCGTAGCTCTTGATGAACGCTACTTCGCCGGAATGGCGCATTTCGACGAACACTTCCCCGCCCTGTTTTTTGGGGCGTTGATCATACTCCCATGAATGGAAAAACTCTCCGCGCGGCAGGACCGTCACCTTGCTCCAGCCGCTGACGAGCAGTTTTTCCTTCTCCGCCTCGATAGCCGCTTCCTGACGGACCCAAAACTTTTCGGCGTCGGCGAATACCGAACGTTCGCCGAACAAGTCTTCGAAAATATCGCCGTCATAATCTTCCAAAGAAAAGAGCGCGGCGCCGGTTTCGATCTCGCCGCCGCCCAAGAGCCAGCGCTTCAACTGCCCGCCCCGTGGCGCCCGCGTGTCCGCCGATTTGAACATCTCAAACCATTCGCGCTGCTTGGCGACGCTCGCGAGGGTGAGCGCGGTGATGCTGGCCCCGTCGATCTCGTCCTCTGCGTAGGCTTTGCGGATGCCGGGGATGAGACTCGCCAAGGCCAGGCGGCGCTTCACGGTGAGTTCCGTCACCCCGAAAATGCGGGCGATCTCCTCAACGCTTTTGCCTTTGTCGTTGAGCTTTTTGAACGCCTCGAATTCCTGCATTTCGTCCGGCTCAAGCCGCGCAGTGTTTTCAAGAATCGAGGCCTCAACGGCGGCGGCGTCATCGCTCTGGCTGAGCACCCTGCAGGGCAGATCGCGCGCCTCGCCGGTCTCGATTGCGATTGCTTTCGACGCCAGAAACCGCCGCCGTCCGGCGACGATTTCAAAATGGTCCGGCTCGCCGTTGGGACGCACGAGCAGCGGCACCAGAACGCCGCGTTCGCGGATCGACGGCAGGATGTCGTCGAGATATGGCTTCTTGCGCGACGCCCTCATATTGAGCGCCGAGACCGCCAATCGGTCGAGCGGGATTGTTTGAAACTCCATCCTTCATTCTCCTGTTGCTGATGGTTTGGATTGAGACGCCGCTTCGCGGTCAAGACGGCGCAATTCATCGACAAGGTCGATCTGGCGCCGGGATTCGAGATCAAAGAGTCCGACATCGCAGCTTTTTTGAGCGGCGCAGGGCGCCAAGGGCGCCGCCGCCAGAGATAGAAGCCGGTCGCGCAAGGTGATCGGCGCGACGCCGCGCATAAGCGTTTGCGACCCCGCGTCCGTTTCTTCTGCTTCCGGCTTTTCTTCACGCGCGCTCATGGGTTGCGCTTCATCCCGGAAGCGTCAGCGTCCGGCGCCGGATTCTCAAAGCCGAGAATCAAATCCGCCGCTTTGGAGGCGAGCGAGGCCGCGTTGAAAATCGCGCGGTTGTCTTCCTTCAAGACCTCTAGCCATGCGCCCAGATAATCCGCATGGCGCACAGTCGGCGCGATGGAAAGCGAGGCGCAGACAAACGCGCTCGCCAATTCGGCGACTAGTTCTTCCCTTGCATAGCCGTGTGATCCGTAACGCCCTTTGAACTCGCGGTTCAGACGCGAGGCGTGGCCGGTCCAGTGGCCAAGCTCGTGAAAGCATGTGCGATAATAATTGATCTGCTCGAAAAACGCCGGTTGCGGCGGGACGCGGATAAAATCCTGTGACGGAACATAGAACGCCCTGTCGCCGCCGATCCGGAAATCGGCGCCGGTCGCCTTGATAAGATTTTCCGCGCGCGGGATTGCATCGCATTCCGGCAGGGGCTTGGCGCCCGCGGTAAGTTCTTCGGCCAAACCCTCGCACTGTGCGGCGTTAAAAACTGTGTAGCGTTTGAGGAAAGGCACAAAAGCGGCGTCGCCGCCCTCTTTCTCGACTCTGACTTGCTCGTCCTTCGGGATAAACTTGTCGGCATAAACGACCATCGAGCCGCGCTCGCCCTTCATCACCGAACCGCCCAAGGCTTTCGCCTGTTTGAAAGTCAGCCATGTCTGGCCGGAAAAGCCGTTTTCGATGGCGGCGCCCCAGAGCAACAGAATATTGATCCCGGAATAGGCGCGGCCTGTCTGTGCATTCTTCGGCAAGCCTGCGGCAATAGTTGCAGCCTCGCCGCGCGCCGCCCAAGGCTGCGCCCATGGAAACCGCCCAGCTTCCAGTTCCTTCACAATCTTCGCCGTCACCTCCGTATAAAGATCAACGCCCGGCTTCCTCCTGCCGGAGCGCCCGCGCGGCTTTGCGCCGGTGTTGGCCGCGTTCGTTCGCTGGGCGGCGCGGCTGGGCGTATCGGTTGCGGTTTCAAGTGATGTCATGGCTGCTCGCTCCTTGCCTCTCCGCCGCAAATTCCCCCGGGACGGCGGGGGCGGCGGAAACGGGGCGAGCATCAGCGCCGGGCGCC
>BQJG01000043.1:27500-30616 GCA_021604585.1 Hyphococcus sp. | reverse complement strand
TTGCCGGTGCCGGCGGCGCCAGACGCAAAAACCAGGGGCGCTTCATCGATGGCGTCTAGCATTTTTTGCTGGGACTCGTTCTGTGCACGGATATTTTTTCGGTATTTCTGATCGCTCTGGCCGGAATGGTCCTTGTATCCATCTTTCTGGTCGTCGACAGGGGACCATTTAGGCTCTTCGAAAAGCCTGCGGACATTGCTCTCGTCACCGTAATGCGCATGTTCATTCATGCGCCGCGCCGACCGGCGCGCCGTGCGTTTGGCCATTTACGCCTCCAAATAACAAATGGATGAGAAAAAGGCGCTGATTGCTGAAAGTTGAGGGAGAGCGGGTGAAAGAGACAGTGCGAAGGACGCCACGCGCTAGCTGCGCTTAGCCCGCCCTCATTGTTACACTGCCTACCGACGACCGCACTCCTTAAAAGGCGTTTCTCGCGAATCAGTCACCGTCTTCACTATAACGCGTTTTGAGTCCTGCGCCGAAAAAATTTCGAGACGTCAGAAAAAATTCTCAATCGTTAATGGGCGGAGATTATTGAAGCCGGCTGGTAATGGATCGGGCCGGGGCTAGCCTTAGTGCTGCATGTTCCGGAAGTAAGCGGCGGAAAGTTTTGCATTCGGTTCCGGTGCGTAGTTGCTCCAGGAGCTACGGCCGCGACTGGCGTCTACAACGAAAATGGATTCGCTGCCGCGCAGGTAGGGCGCGATTGCGTTGCGCACGCCAACAGCAGTCAATTCGCAGCTCACATGCCAGACATTGTCGGCGATGCGAAAGGCGGGTCCAAGGCTCAACATCGCCGCTTCAACACGGCTCGCGGCAGCACTCACGACATCAAAGATGACGACAAAGTTTGCGCTGCTGACGTCAGCCGCGTTGTCGGTTTTGGCTGCACGCGCCGTGTTCGCCTTGCTGGCCTGTTTTGTTGTCTGACGAGGCCGCGGCGCATCTTCATTAATAACGCTGTCGCAGTCGCTGCGGCGTCCGAACGATTTCGACTGAACGACGGCTTTTGGCGTGGCTGCATTGTCTCTGTCGGCGCTAAAGAAATTGGAAAAAACGAGTTCGCTGCGCGCTTCGCGCCAGGAGCGCCCGCCTGCAGGTGAGATCAGCGACCAAGCGGCAAGGCGACCCTCACGTGCAAATTTACGCATTTGTTGAGTCGTATAAGGTCCGTAGACCTTTTCCTGCACTTTAATGCACCAGTTTTCTGCTGCGAGCATCAGCTTTCCTCATTCATTCCGGGGCGCGCACGCCCTTCTTGCCGAATGACTGAGCAAAACCCGCGCCAGTTGTATCGAACGGGTCTTCTACCGCCGCATCCGCGATGACTTCTTCCATATGCTCGGCGGCGCCGGTGAATACGACGCCGACGCCTTTTTCGTGCCGGCGAACCACCTTCGCCGTCATGCGTCCCAAAATGAGATGCATGCCGAGCGGCGGTCGTGGATTGATCTCGATAGAAGCGCCTGTCAGCGAGATATCGAGAATGGCGCATTGGAGTTGTCGTCCGTCTTCAAGATAGACGGTTGCCGGAGCGTCATGAGTAACGCGCGGACTTTTGCGCCGGTCGGCGCCGCGGCGGCGATTGTGAAGCGCTGTAGTCAAATTATCGGCGATCTTTGCGTGCTTGGCGCGGCGTTTACGATAATTGACCGCGAAACTGTCATTGCTCGAGCGGACGACCTTCGCTTCGACCCGGCCAATTTGATCGATATAGAGCACGACGCTTTGCCCAAAGGCAGGCGGGAATTTTGCGCGCAAGATGGCGCCCCCCGCAGAGATATTCAGAACTACCGCCGCGCGTTCGTCGCCGGTTTCGGTGAGAAAGCGTGCTTTCAACGGGAGATCAACGCGCTGATGCCGGCGCCGGTCTGCGTCGTTTTCTGGAGCTTTTGGCTCGATTTTATTGTCCGGCGGGGGATTAACCATGGTCGGCCTGTCGCGCGTCGTTGCTTGGCGGGACTCTACGGGCCTTTGGTGAACAAAGGTTTGCGCTAAAACGGCGGCTTCGTTAATCCTCTTTACCAATTCGTTACGGACGGAAACAAAGCCCTGAGATTTTTACCCCAAATGCAGCGCTTGGGTTGGTTGAATGCCGTCCCGGATGCGGTTGCCGGAATCGTTTTACTGCTCTCTGTCATTCAGATCGGCACGGCGCTGGCGCCGGTGCGGGCGGTGCGGCGAGTGTGGCGAATGGTTGAGATTTCGCCGGGGCGCATATTGCGTGCGGTGGAGGCGGGGGATCTCGCAGGGGTGGTGAGGCCCTATCTCGGCCATATGTTTTTTCACATCAATCTGGTGCATTACCTGATGAATGTGATCGCGATCCTGGCGGCCGGCACATTTGTTTTTCGCGAGATGAAGTCGCGCGCGACGCCAGGCAAAAGTGATGCGTCTGCGGCGTTTATAGCTTTTTTCCTTTTGTCGGGGCTTGCGGCAGGATTTGTTTTCGTCGCCGCTAATCTGCATTCCTATACGCCAATGATTGGCGCCTCCGGCGCTGCGGCGGGTTTGTTCGGCGCGGGCGTCTGGATATTAGTGATGCGCAATCATGGTGAAAATCGATCGACAAGATATTGCATTGTCGCAGTGGCGGTGGCGACTCTTGATATCGTTTTGGCGAGTTTTCTGCTCGACAATTCCTTTTTGAGCCAGGTTCTATTTAACAGTCCCAGCGCTTGGCAGGCGCATTTGGGCGGGTATTTATTTGGCGTGTTATTCTATCCATTGTTTGAACGCATGGCCGCTTCTTCGCCGTAAATAGCGTTAATTTAAGCTGTTTCGGACTTGCCCGGAAGGCGTTCCGGGTTCAGAATATCGTCAAGCAGCAAGGAGTCTTGATGTGAAAGCAAAACACATCCTTCAGTCCAAAGGCGCCGAAGTTTTTGCTGTCTATCCTGATGACAGCATTTCGGACGCCGTTAGTGTGCTTAACGAAAAAAATATCGGTGCTGTTATTGTTCGTGATAAGGGCGGCGAGGTTGTCGGCATCCTGTCAGAGCGCGACGTGGTGCGCCGGCTGGGTCAGAAAGGCGCTGAGGCGATGGCGCTTCGCGTTTCGGAGTGCATGACCGCCGACCCGTTCACTTGCGCGCCGGACGAAACCATCGACGCGC
>BQJG01000043.1:0-22500 GCA_021604585.1 Hyphococcus sp. | reverse complement strand
CGGCAGACACACTGCGGGTGCTAAGGTCCGTAGTGAAAAGGGAAACAGCCCTGACCGACAGCTAAGGTCCCCAAGTCATAGTTAAGTGGGAAAGGATGTAGGGATCCCAAAACAACCAGGATGTTGGCTTAGAAGCAGCCATCATTTAAAGAAAGCGTAACAGCTCACTGGTCTAAATAAGGGTCCCCGCGCCGAAAATGTAACGGGGCTTAAACTATGCACCGAAGCTTCGGATGCACACTTTTAGTGTGCGTGGTAGCGGAGCGTTCTCTATGCCGATGAAGCGGTACCTGTGAGGGGCCGTGGAGGTATGAGAAGTGAGAATGCTGACACGAGTAGCGATAAAGAGTGTGAGAGACACTCTCGCCGAAAGTCCAAGGGTTCCTGCGCAATGCTAATCAGCGCAGGGTTAGCCGGCCCCTAAGGCAAGGCCGAAAGGCGTAGCCGATGGGAATCAGGTGAATATTCCTGAGCCAGAAGATGTGTGACGGATTGAGTAAGTTGTTCGACCTTATTGGATTGGTCGGGCCGCGAATCAGTCCCTGGAAATAGCCTCTTCAATAGACCGTACCCTAAACCGACACAGGTGGACTGGTAGAGCATACCAAGGCGCTTGAGAGAACTGCATTGAAGGAACTCTGCAAATTACTCCCGTAAGTTCGCGAGAAGGGAGCCCCGTTTGGAGGCAACTCTGGGCGGGGGACACAAACCAGGTGGTATCGACTGTTTAACAAAAACACAGGGCTCTGCGAAGTCGTAAGACGACGTATAGGGTCTGACGCCTGCCCGGTGCCGGAAGGTTAAGAGGAGGGGTGAGAGCTCCGAATTGAAGCCCCGGTAAACGGCGGCCGTAACTATAACGGTCCTAAGGTAGCGAAATTCCTTGTCGGGTAAGTTCCGACCTGCACGAATGGCGTAACGAATTCCACACTGTCTCCAATGCAGACTCAGCGAAACTGAATTCTCCGTGAAGATGCGGAGTACCCGCGGTTAGACGGAAAGACCCCGTGCACCTTTACTACAACTTTGCAGTGGCATTAGTGTCACCATGTGTAGCATAGGCGGGAGGCTTTGAAACTTGGGCGCCAGCTCAGGTGGAGCCGCAATGTGAAATACCGCCCTTGTTGTCGCTGATGTCTAACCGCGGACCGTGAAACCGGTTCCGGGACCCTGCATGGTGGGTAGTTTGACTGGGGCGGTCGCCTCCTAAATGGTAACGGAGGCGCGCGATAGGTGGGCTCAGACCGGTCGGAAATCGGTCGTCGAGTGCAATGGCATAAGCCCGCTAGACTGCGAGACTGACAAGTCGAGCAGAGACGAAAGTCGGCCATAGTGATCCGGTGGTTCCTCGTGTGAGGGCCATCGCTCAACGAATAAAAGGTACGCCGGGGATAACAGGCTGATGATGCCCAAGAGTCCATATCGACGGCATTGTTTGGCACCTCGATGTCGGCTCATCGCATCCTGGGGCTGGAGCAGGTCCCAAGGGTTTGGCTGTTCGCCAATTAAAGCGGTACGTGAGCTGGGTTCAGAACGTCGTGAGACAGTTCGGTCCCTATCTGCCGTGGGTGTAGGAATATTGAGAGGAGCTGTCCTTAGTACGAGAGGACCGGGATGGACATACCTCTGGTGGACCAGTCGTCATGCCAATGGCGCAGCTGGGTAGCTATGTATTGAACAGATAACCGCTGAAAGCATCTAAGCGGGAAGCTGGCCTCGAAACAAGTATTCCCTTGAGAACCGTGGAAGACCACCACGTTGATAGGCCGGGTGTGGAAGCGCAGCAATGTGTGAAGCTTACCGGTACTAATTGTTCGATTGTCTTGATTGTCCTCATGCTGTCATCTTCGGCTGACAGGCATGAAAGTAATTGCTCATGCGCGGCGAACGGTTCGTTTACGGACTTTTGCTGCTACGTTAGGTTTGCACTCTCGCATCTCATTCGTTTTCGCCGGCCTGGTGGTTTTGGCGGGGAGCCTCCACCCGATCCCATCTCGAACTCGGTCGTTAAAGTCCCCAGCGCTGATGGTACTACGTCTTAAGGCGTGGGAGAGTAAGTCGCCGCCGGGCCTGCCAAGACGAATGAAACCCTTCTGGAGTTGAAAACGCCCTGACTTTTTAGTCAGGGCGTTTTTTTGTTTTGCGCTCCTGTCGGCTTATTCATTTGAGTCACTTGGCAGACAGGCGACACTGACATCAATGGCGCACTGGCGACTCTTGGCTTACTCGTGCTTGACCATGTTTCTTGCGTCGCTCATGACGGGGGAAGGCAGAGACTGGGAACAACATGGAGTCTTCCTCGCTCAAATCGTATATCGGGCATCGCGCACGAGAAATGGCGGTTTGGGCCTCTGTCGTGAGCCGCTTCGGACAAAACGGCGCAGGGCGTATCCTGTTTCTTCCCTCGCAAGCGAAGGACATCGGTTCGAGCAAGCTGCGCGTATACGATATTGCCGCTGAAATGAAAAAGCTTGGCTGGAATACGCAGATCATTCCCAAGCAGCTCGAACTTTCTCAGCGTAGGCGAATCATCAAATTGTTTAACCCCAATTATATATTCATGCAGCTGACCCGGCATGAGCTGAACCGCGCTGAATATTATTTGGGGCGAAAGCTGATCTTCGACATCGATGATCCGGACTATCTGGATGAGCGCCAGACCGAACATATTGTGAGAGCATGCCGGGGGGCCGCTCTTGTGGTGGCGGGCAGCCGCAACATCGAACGTTGGTGCCGCCAGTATAGCGGGAATGTTGAAGTCATCTGGACAGGGAGCCCTCCAACCCCAACGCCGCCAGCGGATTCCGCTCAACGTGAATGCGTTGTTGCTTGGGCCGCAGGTTACCCACACTTATATCCGCTTGAAGCTGCGCTGGTGTTTGACATCGCGACTGCCGTTAAGCAGCGTATTCGGAATGTTGTGTTCCGTTTGTATGGCTGGAATGGCGGGCCAGCGATGGAGGCGTATGCGGCGCAATTTATGTCGGCCGGGATAAAGATCGAAAAAGTCCCTTATCTGCCTTATGAAGCGTTCCTTTCCTCCTTGCGTGATGTCGCTGTTGGATTGCATCCGATCCATCCCGATTTTGCGGCCAGTCAGGGCAAGTCCTTCGGTAAACTGCTGGCCTATATGGATGCGGGAGTTGCTGTCGTAACCAGCGCCGCGGCCGACCACGCGCTTTTCTATGAAAGCGGCCGCAATGCTATGCTGGTGACGGAAAAGAATGAATGGGTGGACGCGATCTGCATGCTGCTTGAGAGGCCGGACATGCGGGCGTCCATGGCGAAGGAAGCCTATGCCGATTTTTTAAAACGGTTGACTACAGAAGCTGCTGCACGCCGCCTTCATCACATATTGAACAAATTTGCCGGCCAAACTGCAGCGGCGCTTTCAGATGTTTAGCGTGCACGTAAAAGAGGCGCAGTGGTGAATGACGGAAATTTCAAGCTCGAATCTGCACGGGGCGACCGGCCTATTCGCTCATTACTGGTTTCTTCGGATGCGCCCTCTACGGTTTACGGCACCGGCCGAAGGTTGGCGGCGATCCACGAAGTGTTGAGCAGCCTTGGCGAATGCCGAACCATGCAGCTTGTGGCTGACCCAAAGCAACATGAAAAATCAGGAGTGGACTATCTGGGCGCGGCCGAGTTCGCTCAACCGAAGAGCAGATTAGGGTGGGCGCGTTATCATCTGACTTTTCGTGAATTCAGGCGCGACAAAGCCGTTCAAGAGTGTGTGCGGGCTGTTTATCGCGATTACCCATTCGACTTGCTTTTCTGCAGCTTTTTTAGATCTTCCGGTGCGGCATGTTTCGACCTGGCCCCTTGCGTGATCGATACGGATGCGATTCCAGAGGCCAAATCAGAACTGACTAAACTCGTGCGCCCTGTGACTGAGCTTTATATGCGCCGTTGCGCATCGTTGTTTGATGGCGTCCTTGCTATTCGAGAGAGTGACCGCCGCCTGCTTGCGCCGGTTGAATCGTATTTGCTGCCCGCGATGTCCGCTAAAAATGCTACGCCCATAGCTCCAAAGGCAGATGCGCGAAACCTATTGTTCGTCGGATCCACCCGCTGGCGTCCGAATGAAGAAGCTGCATTGTTTCTTGCTGACAAGCTCGCGCCCGCGATTCACAAAATTGCGCCTGATCTCATGGTGCGTCTCGTGGGAGAAGGAACTGACGCAATTGCGTCAAGGCCGGGACTGAGCACTGCCGGATTTGTCGATGATCTGAAGGAAGAGTATAAGAATGCGCTGCTGGTGCTCTGTCCCATATGGTCTGGCAGCGGCGCCAGCGTGAAGCTGGGGGAAGCGATTCAACATGGCGCTGCCTGCGCAGCAAGCGCCTACGCAGCATCGGGATTTGAAACATTGCTGGCCCCAAACGGAGACCTGATGGTTTCTGCGAGCCGGGACGAGTTTGTCAAAGACGTGTGCGCCCTTGCGGTCGATCACGACCGTATTGCAGCATTTCGCGCCCGAGCGCGTGAGCGCGCCAGCGATACGTTGTCTCACGCGCGTTTTGAGGCCGTGCTGGTCAAATGCGTCATGCAAAGCATCGCTGGCTGGAACAACAAGCGAGCGAGTCGCGCCGCATAATCCTGACTGTTTGCCGGCCGTGAGCGCCAGCTCTCTGCCAGCCTTCATTTGGCTGGCGTCATTGGTGACGCTGCAACGGGTGCTATTCATTTCGCTGGTGTTGACGACAGAATTATTTGAGAAAATCAGACATTTGCGGCCTTGCACGCTTGGGGTAAGGTGAGGCGGCTTGGTTTCAGGGCTGGATTCGGCGCGGTGAAAGGCCGTTGCGGCGTTCTGAAAAAAACGGAGAATGGGCGCATGTGGGGCGCGATGGCGAATTTCAGAGCTGCGGCGTTATTCGCCGTTTGGATGGCGGCATGCACCCCGGCGCCTGCGCCGGAACAGGCGAGCGAACCGGCAACCGCCGAGGCGGATAGCGATGAGCTTAATCTCGACCTTTGGCTGGAACGGATGGAGGTCGGCAGCCGTGAGCTTTACAGCGCGCGCGATGAGGTCGTGAACGCCCTCGGGCTGAAGCCGGGTGATTCCATTGCCGATATCGGCGCCGGCACAGGTCTTTATACGCTGCTTTTCGCTGAGGCGATTGGGCCCACGGGCCGGGTCTATGCGGAAGATATTGAGTCGCTGTTTCTTGAGTTGATCAATCAGCGTGCTGATGACGCCGGCGCCGAAAATATTACCGCCGTCCTCGGCCGCGAAAACGATGTGACGCTGCCGGCCAATTCAATCGACATTGTTTTCATCGCAGACACCTATCACTATTTCGGCGACCGTGAGACGGTCATGAAATCGGTGCTGCGCGCGCTAAAGCCAGGCGGTTCATTAGTGCTGGTCGATTACGACTTGAAACCCGGAGAAGAGCGGCCCGCCGATAAGGAGCATGTGCGTTTCGGCAAGGCCGGCGTCATCTCGGAAATTGAGTATATCGGTTTCAAGCTGGCGGACGACGTCGAAGTGCCGGGTCTTGAAGAAAACTACTTTCTCCGATTTGTGAAGCCCCAATAGATGCTTTTTTCTTCAGCGATAACGCAGCATATTGCGGTTCAATTCGGAAATTCTGGATATGCCGAGCAGGCGCATGTCGCGTTCTATTTCGCGGTGCATAATCGATAGAGCGCGCTCGACTCCCGGCTGTCCGGCAGAGGCCAGCGCATAAAGATACATGCGCCCGCCCGAACAGGCCGTCGCGCCGGCGGCGATCGCTTTCAACACATGCGTGCCGCGGCGAACGCCGCCGTCACAAATTATTTCGATCCGGTCACCCACAGCATCGGCGATTTCCGCGATCTGATCGAACGGCGCGCGTGATCCGTCGAGCTGCCGGCCGCCATGATTGGAGACCATAATCGCGTCGGCGCCCATATCGGCGGCGCGGCGAGAATCAGCAACACTCATCACGCCTTTGAGGCAAAATTTTCCATCCCATTTTGCGCGCAAATTTTCTGCATCTTTCCAGTTCATCGTCGGATCGAGCATGGAAGAGAAATATTCCGACACGCTGACGGAAATGTTCGAGCCCTCGTGCACATGGTTTTTCAATTCAGCAAGCTCAAATCCGCCATGCGCATAGTAATTATAGGCCCAGGCCGGATGAGCCGCAAAACTGAGCAAGCTATTCAGCGTCAGGCGGGGCGGCGAAGTGAAGCCCGTGCGAAGGTCGCGTTCTCGATTGCCGCCCGTGATCGTGTCGACAGTAAGCGCAAGCACATCGAATTTCGCGGCCCTTGCGCGCTCAACCATCGCATCGTTGAGCCCGCGATCTTTATGAAAATAGAACTGGAACATTTTTGGTGTTGAAATCAGCGCGCCGATTTCTGCAAGGCTCACCGTACCGAGCGAAGAAACGCCGAACATGGTTCCAAATTTTTCCGCCGCAAGCGCAACGGCGCGCTCGCCATCATGGTGAAAAAGCCGCTGCAACGCGGTTGGCGAACAAAAAACCGGCATCGCCAGTTTTTGCCCCAACACCGTCACTGACATGTCGATTTTGTCGGCGCCGGCGAGGACATTCGGCACCAGATCGCAATCGTCAAACGCCGCCGTGTTGCGGCGATAGGTGATTTCGTCATCCGCCGCGCCGTCAATATAATGAAAGATTGGGCCTGGGAGACGCTGTTTCGCCAGCGCGCGCATATCGGCGATATTGTGACAGTCTTTCAGCCGCTTAAACATCGGCGCTATTCTCCATATACGCGCCGCGGCCCGATTGCGCATTCAAGGCTGATTTTTGGACCGCTGGCGTCCCCGGCGAGATTCGAACTCACGGCCCCCAGATTAGGAATCTGGTGCTCTATCCTGCTGAGCTACGGGGACAGCAGCGCCGGGCACCCTAGGGCTGATCGCCGATTATTTCGAGCCTTGAGGCTCCGGATTTTTGGCCTGATTTTAGGATTGTCGCGTTTTCTGCGGAAAACCGCCCTGCGGGCGAAGCCCGCATTTTTTTAAGACTGCGCGACGATGTCGCGCGGCACTTTTCCGGAAAACGCTCCGGTTATCGCGCTGCACCAAAACCATCCGCTGCCGGGTCGTCAGCCTTTATTTTCGTCAAAACGTCTTGGAATCGTTTTCCTTCGGTTGATTAACCGCCATAATTACCTGGCGAGATGAACGCGCTCAGAGGCTGGGCGCGGCATGGGTATGAAGGCGGGAGAATTTATGATTGCGCGCAGACAAGGCGTACTAATTGCCGGCGGCTTAATGGCGGCGTTTGCCGTGGGATTGCTGCTCGGGCGAACCATCGCTCCGGATTCAGGTTCACGCGGCGATCCGAATTCCCAACAGGTCATCGCCGGTGAGACGCGCGGCAACTCCACTCGCCGCCCGTTCCAGCAGCGCCGCGGAGACAATGCCGAACGCCCGGAAGTCGTCGAAGACAAGAATTTCGCCTATCGCCGCTTGCGCCTCGACATGGGCGGCGATGCGCCGAAAGCATGTCTCCAGTTCAATCGCGATCTTAATGACAGCGGCGATGTCAACTACGCGGATTTTGTTCGCGTCACGCCGGCCGACGGGTCGGCGCTGGAAGTTGACGGAACCTCGCTCTGTCTCGCCGGTCTTGAATTCGACAAGGATTATCGTGTGCGGCTGCGCGCTGGCCTGCCTTCGGGAAAAGGTGAACGGCTGGAGCGCGCCGAAGAAGTTGTCGTCGCCTTCGGCGACAAGCCTGCTTATGCAGGCTTTGCCGGTGATGGCGTTATCTTGCCGCGCCTTGAGGCCGACGGCATGGGCATCGAAACCGTCAATGTCGAGAAAGTGGAAATTTCTGTCTACCGCGTTTCCGACCGTTCGCTGGCGCGCAAGAACATTGTCGCTGGTGAAGCGAGCGGAGAAGACAGCTATTCCTATGTCTGGGATCAGGAAGACGGCCAGGATGTCGGCGTTCCCGTGTGGAAAGGCGAGATCGCGACGCCCGGCGAACGCAACGAAACCGCGACAACGGTTTTTGCGCTCGGCGCAGCGCTGGGCGAGTTGAACCCCGGCGCGTATTTTGTGCGCCTCAAGGATGTCTCTCCGGGAGCGGACGAATATCGCGCAGCGCAGGCGTGGCGGTGGATCTTGTTCACCGACATGGCGCTCACCAGTTACACGGGCGGCGATGGTATGGACGTATTTGTGCGGTCGATCTCGACCGCGCGCGCGATGGGCGGCGTGGAGTTATCGCTGATCGCTGCAAATAACGACATTCTGGCGACCGCCATCACCAATGCCGATGGGCGCGCGCGTTTTGATAGCGCGGTCGTCAATGGCGACTATCCGCTGACGCCGCGCATGTTGATGGCCTATGGTCCACAGGAAGATTTTGCTGCGCTCGATCTCGATCGCGCTGCGCTCGACCTGTCTGACCGCAATGTGGGCGGCCGCGCCGCGCCGTCAAAAGTTGACGCTTTTGTCTATCTTGATCGCGGCATTTATCGACCCGGCGAGACGGTGCATGTGTCCGGCTTGCTGCGAAATGATGCGGGCGTTGCGATTGAAAACCGTCCATTGACCGTCACCATTCGCCGTCCGAACGGCACCGAGGCGGACAAGCGCCGGATCGAAAAGCTCGAGATTGGCGGCTTTAATTTTGACTATGATGTGCCGGCTTCGGCGCCGCGCGGCGTGTGGGGAATTGTTGTTGAGGCCGATGGTCTTGATGGCAATGTCGGCAATACAACATTTTCGGTGGAAGATTTTGTGCCGCAGCGGCTCGAGGTCAAAATCACCGGCGACGAGAAATCGCCGATCAGGCCCGGCGAAGCGCGCGAGCTTTCCATTGAGAGCCGTTACCTTTATGGCGCGCCAGCAAGCGCGCTCAGCGTTGAAGCCGAGGCGCGTTTGCGGCTCGACCCCAATCCTTTTCCGGATTTTTCCAAGTATCGTTTCGGGCCGGTGAACGGCCGGTTTGACGAGCGCTTTTTGACCTTGCCAAACACAACCACTGACGCTGAAGGCAAAGCCAGCGTCGCCCTTAATGTTGACTCCGCGCCGAAGGGTTACGGCGCGCCCATGCGCGCTGATGTTGTGGTTGGCGTTGTCGAGCCGGGCGGACGGGTTGTGCGCGAAAGCGCGCGCATTCCGGTGCGCCCGGACGATGTCTATGTGGGGTTGAAACTCGCCAATGACGAATCGAGTTTCGGTCAGGGCGAAGAGGTTGAGGTCAACGCCGTGCTGCTCGACTGGCAGGGACAGCCGCTGGAAGGCGAAATCGAATGGAAACTGGTTGAAGAAGACTACTGGTTTGATTGGTATCGTGAGAACGGCCAATGGCGCTGGCGTCGGTCCTTCCGCGATATTCTGGTCGCCGAAGGGCGTGGCAAAACCAGCGCGGAACAGATTGCAACACTCGTCTCCCAGCGGATTGATCCGGGCACCTATCGTTTGACCGCAAGCCAGGCGGGCGGCCAAGGAAAGGGGGGGGCCAAAAGCGACATCCGTTTTTACGTTGGCTGGCGCTCTTATGCATCCGGCGCAGAGTCGCCCGATCAGGCGGCAATGACCTTGCAAACCGACAAGGTGACGCCCGGTTCGCGCGCGCGGTTGTTCCTCAACCCGCCTTATGAAGGCGAAGCGACGATTGTCATCGCGACGGATAAGGTGCATCTCGTCCAGCGGATGAAGGTTGAAGCCAAGGGCCGCGAGATCATCGTTGATACGGACCCAAGCTGGGGCGCCGGCTTCTATGTTATGGCGACGGTGGTCACGCCGCGCGATCCGGGCGCGCGTCCTGTGCCGCGCCGCGCCATGGCGGTGAGCTATGTGCCGTTTGACATGTCTGCGCGCAAATTACAGGTGACGATCAACGATCCGGAGGTTTTCCGGCCGCGGCAAAAACTGGATCTGCCGGTGACGGTGGCGGGCGCCGCACCGGGCTCGACGGTGATGATGACGGTTGCTGCGGTGGATGAAGGCATCCTGCGCCTGACGAAATTCGCATCACCCGATCCGGTCGATTATTATTATGGCAAGAAACGCCTCGGCGTTGATATTCGCGACGACTATGGCCGCATCCTCGATGCTAATCTTGGCGCGGCGGCGCGGTTTGGCGGCGACCAGTTGGGCGGTGAAGGTCTCACCGTTGTGCCGACAAAATCGGTGGCGCTGTTCAGCGGGCGCATCACAATTGGCCCCGGCGGCAAAGCGAGCGTTCCCATCGAAGTGCCGGACTTTAATGGTGAGCTGCGCTTAATGGCGGTCGCCTGGTCGAAGGATAAGCTCGGCTCTGCGTCCGAACCATTGACCGTGCGTGATCAAGTGCCAGCAGAACTTGCACTGCCGCGCTTTCTTGCACCCGGCGACAATGCAACTGCGACTTTGTTGATTGACAATGTGGACGGCGCGGCTGGCGATTATACAGTTTCGCTGACGGGCGAGGGGCCGGTCATCCTTTCAACCTCCGAGGTCTTCAAACTCGCGCAAGGCGAAAAGCAAACCAAGGCGTTTTCATTTTCAACTGGCGAGGTCGGTATCGGCGCCGTGAAGATGAGCGTTTCAGGTCCGGCCGGCTTCGCGGTGACGCGTTCCTATCCGATCCAGTCGCGCACGCCATACTTCCCGGTCACTGAAGTCAGGACCGCGGCGCTTAATCCCGGCGAGACGTTCCAGCTCACCAAGGCTGTGACGGACGCCTATGTGCCGGGCTCGGCGGAAATCTCTGTTGGATTCTCGCGGCTCAACGGCATTGAGCCGGGGCCGCTGCTGGATGCGCTTTATCGCTATCCTTATGGCTGCTCGGAACAACTGACCAGTTCAGCAATGCCGCTCCTGTTCGTTGACGTGCTTGGCGGCGAGGTTGGTCGCGGGCCGGAACGTGCGGTGCGTCCGCGCGTGCAAAAAGCGGTGAACCAGTTGCTCGATCGTCAGTCGCCGGACGGCGCCTTCGGTCTCTGGCGCGTTGGCGACAGCTGGGCGTCGCCTTGGTTGGGCGCTTATGTGACTGATTTCCTCTACCGCGCCAAAAAAGAAGGCTATGCGGTGCCGCAAGAAGCGCTCGACCGCGCCTATGACTCGCTTGGCGACATCGCCCGTGTCGATCGCTGGTATCTCGCCAGCTACCAGACGACGATCCCGCAATTTTCCGACAATAACGACACGCGCGACTTCTTGCGCCGCCGTTCAGCGGCATATGCGCTTTATGTGCTGGCGCGTGCAGGCCGCGCAGATCTTTCGGATCTGCGCTACTTCCATGATGCGTTGCTTGATGAAACGCCGAGCCCGCTGGCGCGCGCGCATATTGGCGCCGCGCTCGCCATGATGGGCGACAGGGCGCGCGCCAACAGTGCGTTCAACAAAGCGATGGCTGCGAAAGGCTGGCAGAATCGCGGTGATTATTACCAGACAAACTTGCGTGACACGGCGGGGATTCTGGCGCTCGCCGTTGAAACGGGTCAGTCCGACAAGACCGAGAGGCTCACCCAGGAACTAACGGAAGTCATGAAAGATGCGAACCGCATGCACACGCAGGAAAAGGCCTTCACCCTGCTTGCGGCGCAGGCATTGCTTCGCACCAGCGGCTCGGTTGATTTGACCATGAATGGGCAAAGCCTGGCCGATCTTCCGCCCGCGCCGACTTTTGCGCCGAACGAGATTGAGATCTCTGATGGCGTGACATGGCGTAATGACGGCGAGGGTCAGGTCTTCCGCTCATTGACAGTATCCGGCGCGCCGAAAACGGCGCCCCCGGCTGCTGCTCAGGGCTTTACCCTGACCAAACGCATCGCGACTCGTGACGGCCGGCCTGCGGACCTTAACGCCGTACGACAGAATGACCGCCTCGTTGTGGTGATCAGCGGCGTCGCATCGGATCAGCGTTTGCACCCGGCCGTGATCGCTGATCTGCTGCCGGCGGGACTTGAGATTGAGACAGTGCTCAACCCGGATGATGCGGGCGGCGAAAACAACAACGGACCATATAAATGGATCGGCGCGCTCTCCTATCCGCGTGTGGCGGAAGCCCGCGATGACCGGTTTGTGGCGGCGGTCGATGTTAATGGCCGCAACCGTTTCACCCTCGCTTATGTTGTGCGGGCTGTAACGCCGGGACAATTCGTTATGCCAGGCACGGTCATCGAAGACATGTATCGGCCGGGCGAGTTTGCCCGCACTGAAGTCGGCCGCATCGCTATCGCTAAGGCGGAATGATGAAACGCAGCGCTCTCTCTTTCCTCCCCCGCTTGCGGGGGAGGTGTCCCGAGGGGGGTGCTGTCTCCGGAAATAACCCCCTCCGTCTGCCCACGTCGCTGCGCGACGTGTTCAGGCTCCTCCCTCATGAATGGGGGAGGAGAGGCGCGCTATTTATTGCGGTCTTGCTAATTATTATAGCCGCCCTCGATCTATTGTTCCCGCCGCCGCTGAATCACGCGCGCGACTTGTCGCCGCTGGTTACAGATCGCAATGGCGAGTGGCTGCACGCCTTCGCTACGAAGGAAGGGCGGTGGCGCTTCGAGGCCGATCTCGATCAGATTGATCCTGTTTTTATTGATCGGTTGATCGCGATTGAGGATCAGCGTTTTTATAAACATTGGGGTGTTGATCCGCTGGCGGTCATGCGCGCCGGCGTCACATCCGCAAAATCCGGCCGCATCGTTTCCGGCGCCTCCACGATCACTATGCAGACTGCGCGTCTGCTTGAACCGCGCAAGCGCACGCTGACGGCGAAGCTGGCGGAGATGATCCGCGCCATGCAAATCGAGCGGCGGCTCTCCAAGCGGGAAATTCTTGAACTCTATTTGACGCTCACGCCGTATGGCGGCAATGTCGAAGGGGTTCGCGCCGCGAGCCGCATCTATTTTGATAAAGAACCGATACGCCTGACGGACGCGGAGCAAGCATTGCTCATCGCCCTGCCGCAGGCGCCGGAAGCGCGCCGTCCGGATCTGCGCCCGGCTGCAGCGCAGGCTGCAAGAAAAGAGATTTTGAAAAAGCTGAGCGATGCGGGCGCATTGTCTATTGCGCTGGCGGAGGAGGCGAGTGATGCGCGGCTTCCTGACCGGCGCCATCCGTTGCCGCGCCTGGCATATCATTCAGCCTTGCGTCTCACGCAATCGCAAAAACCGGGCGTTATCAAATCGACGCTTGATGCAGCACTGCAGCGCCAGGCCGAAGCGATGCTCAAATACTATGTGACAAAGTTCGATGATGGGGCGACGGCGTCGCTCCTCATCGTGGAAAACAAGACGCGCGCCGTGCGCGCCAGCGTCGGATCGTCAGGGCTCGACGTCAAAGGCGGCTGGATGGATCTGACGCGCGCAACGCGCTCGCCGGGCTCCACGCTGAAACCTTTTATCTATGGTCTGGCTTTTGAGAATGGCTATGCATCGCCGGAGACTGTGATTGACGACATGCCGCGCGCCTTCGGCGATTATACGCCGGAAAATTTTGACCACACGTTTCGCGGCGAAGTGCATGTGCGTGAGGCTTTGCAACATTCGCTCAATGTGCCTGCGGTGCGTGCGCTGGAACGGATTGGAGCGTCGCGCTTTGCGTCGCTGATGCGTGCGGCGGGCGTCGACTTGAAAACGCCGGATCGGGCTGATCGCTCGCCCGGTTTGGCGCTTGCGCTTGGCGGCGCAGGCGTCACAGCGCAAGAAATTGCAACGCTCTATGCGGGTCTGGGATCGGGCGGAGACATCGCGCCGCTGATCTGGACTGCGGATGATGAAACAAAGCCGCACAAATCATACCGCTTGTTTTCTCCGCGCACCGCGGCGCGTGTCTCTTCCATTTTGGCGGGGGCGCCTGCGCTGGAAGGGCGCGCGCCAGCGGATCTTTCGCGTAAGGCGACGCGCGTGGCCTACAAAACCGGCACCTCCTACGGCTATCGCGATGCTTGGTCGGCGGGGCATGGCGGCGGCTATACGGTTGTGGTCTGGGTTGGGCGCGCGGACGGCGCGCCGCGGCCAGGCGCCACCGGCCGTGCGACTGCGGCGCCATTATTGTTCGATGTTTTCGACATGCTGGATCGTCAGGGATTGAGTGACGGCGGCGTGCGCGAGGAATCCGAGGAGCCGCCGCTGGCCTTCATGGCGCGGTTCGAGCGTGCGGCGGATGCGGTTCCGCCGCAGATCGTATTCCCGCGGAATGGTGTTGAAATTTTTCTGGGCACGGATAATCGCGGATTCTCGCTGGCGGCGCGGGGCGGCGAGGGCGACTATCGCTGGTATGTGAATGGCGAACCCTTATCGGAAGAAGAAACGAGTGGACGCCCTGTCTGGCGGCCGGGACAATCCGGTTTTTACAATGTGACTGTTGTTGACGCTGCCGGACGCCGGGCGCAGTCCAAAGTGCGAGTCACAACCGGATGAGGCGGCGCGGCGTTCTTGCCGGTCTCGCTGGACTGGCGGCGTTTCCGGCCCGTGCGCAGAATGCGGGTGTACAGCCAAAAGCGTTGTCCGGCGCGCGGTTTGTCTTGGGCGATCAGGAATTTCTGCTCGCCGATGTGATTGCGCCGCCGCTTTATACGCTAACAAAAGGCGCGCCGTCGCATTTTGAAGCTTCGCGGCAGGCGCTTGGCGAATTGCTTTCAGACGCTTTGGACATCACCGACGTCTTGCCGCCGACACGCTGGGGCGTTCACCGCATTTCTGCGATAAATATACAAGGGAAAAGTCTGCAATCCATTCTAGTCGCCAAAGGCGCTGTGCGTGTGGCGCCGGAAAGCGCCGACAATGTCCGCATTACCGAACTTCTCGTTCTGGAAAGTGGGGCGAGACTGGCGTTGCGCGGCGTTTGGGCGTTGCCTGCCTATCATGTCTTCAGCGCCGACAACGCCTCGGGCGCCATCGGCAGGTTTCACCTGATCGAGGGGCGCGTGAAGAGCGCAGAAAAGCACGGCTCCCGTTTTTATCTTAATTTCGGAGACGACTACCGCACGGACTTCACCGCCGGCGCCGCCAGCGCACTTTACGGCAAATGGCTGAAGGCAGGTATGGATCTGGGCGAATTACAGAACGCAAGAGTGCGCATTCGCGGTTACGTCGGCGCGATCAACGGCCCGTCAATTGACCTGAAACATCCATTGCAAATCGAGCGGCTTGGTTGAACGCAGCGTTTAGGCTGCGCTCGCCGCCGCTGCGGCAAGCTTTTTCTTGAGAACGCTCTCCAGCTCTTCAATCGCTTTGCCGAGATCAACATTGCGCACCGCTGCGACTTCACGCGCCATGCGGTCAAGGGCCGCTTCAAAAAGCTGGCGTTCCGAATAGCTTTGTTCCGGCTGATCTTCGCCGCGATAGAGGTCGCGCACGACTTCTGCGACCAGCTTTATGTCGCCGGAATTGATCTTAGCATCATACTCTTGCGCCCGGCGGCTCCACATTGTGCGTTTAATACGTGCGCGTCCCTTGAGCAGCGCTATCGAATCCTTGACCGTTTTTTCGTCAGATAGTGCGCGCATGCCGGCGGCCTTGGCTTTGCCAGTCGGAACGCGCAGCTTCATTTTTTCCTGATCGAAATCAATCACAAACAATTCAATCGTGATGCCCGCGACTTGTTGCTTTTCAAGGCTGATGATCTTGCCGACGCCGTGCGCCGGATAAACGATCTTTTCATTGACCTTGAAGTCTTGTTTGGCGGTATGCGACGCCTCAGTGTTCACCGATGCGGCGGCGTCCGCTTGCGGCGCGTCCTTCGGCGGAATTGCGGTCGGCACCGGGATCGATGCGGCGAGGGTGGTCTTGCGCGGGGCCTGACCGACATTCACCGGCTTTGGCCTTACCGGCTTCGCGGCCTTGGCTTTCGCCGCCTTTTTGGCGGGCGCTTTCTTTGCGGATGTTTTCGGCGTGGCTTTCGGCGCCGCTGCTTTTTTCGTTGCTTTGGGCTTGGCGGCTTTCGGCGCGGGTTTTGGCGCCGCTTTCTTTTTCGCCGGGGCGGCTTTCTTGGCTGATGTCTTGACGGTCGCTTTTTTGGCGGCTCGCTTCGGAGCGGTCTTTTTTACAGCCTTCTTCGCGGCCGGCTTCGGACTCGCCTGTTTTGCGGCTGACTTTTTCTTCTTCGCAGGAGCGGCTTTTTTGGCCGATGTCTTCCGTGCCGGGGCCTTTTTCGTTTTCGCCGTTTTCGCCGGCGTTTTTTTTGCCGGAGCCTTTTTCGCGGCCGCTTTTTTTGCTTTTGTCGCTGCTTTCGTCGCCATGACTGACCTTGCTCGTTCATGCCGGCCAAGGCCGGCGGGATTATTCAACGCCGGCAATCAGGCCGGCAGGGTGAACCAAATGCCTGCGTTTCTGTTGCATGAGGCGGCGGCGCAACCTGCCGGCGACTCAATGGCGTGCGCTCTGGCGGCCAAGCGAAACCGAGCCGTGTTCCCGTGAGGTTGGGAGCATTAAACTCAGTAATTGCATGGGCTTATAAGACAGTCCGAAGACTCCGGCTTAACGGCGCGCGCCGCAAAATGATCCGCGATTCAGCTAGGATATTAGCACAAAATTTCAAGATACGCCACTGGTTTCAGGGGCGGAACCTGCCGCTGGCGCTTTGCCGCAGCGCGCGATTACTCTGGCCGTTCAGGGCCGCCTTAAGAGCCCGCGCCAGGCTTTTCGCTGAAATATTTATCGAACTTGCCCTCTTCCTCGGCGACATCGTCGGCGCCGGGCATGGCGTCGATCTTCTGGGTGATGTTGGGCCAGTCCGCCGCATATTTGGCGTTCATTTCCACCCATCTGTCGGCCCCAGCCTCGGTATCGGGGATGATGGCTTCGGCAGGGCATTCCGGTTCGCAGACGCCGCAATCAATGCATTCGTCCGGATGGATCACCAGCATGTTCTCGCCTTCATAGAAGCAATCGACAGGGCACACCTCAACACAGTCGGTGTATTTGCACTTGATGCATGCTTCGGTCACCACATAGGTCATGTCGCGGGCGCTCCTTACTTCGCGCGGTTTTTCTTCTTCTTACCCGCTCGCGCCGGGGACGCAAGCAGGCCGAGTATAGGCAAGTGTCAATTTTGCGCCAGCATTGTCGCAGGCTTTAGGGCTGCTGATCGTCACGATAGATTAAGGCGGGCCGCGACGCGGGCGCGGGCCGCGCCGCTATCTTGATCGTCCACATAGATCAGGCCGCAAATGCGGCGCATCAGCGTATCCTCGTACGCATCGCGGGTGCCGTCGGACAAGACAATCTCCCACAGTGTTTCTATTAGTCCGATCTTCTCTTCGCCGCTCATGGACTTTGCAACCTTGGTGAAGCGCTGAATGTCGGTGGCGTCCGCCTGCGCGGTCTCGGCTTTTGCACGTAGTGCAGCGGCGCCCGCATCGTCGAGACCGAATTTAGACTTGAGCGTGCGGTCGATGATGGCGATTTCGCTCGCCTCGTAATGCTCATCCATGCGCGCCGCCTCGACGAGCAACGCGGCGACGGATAGGGCAAGCGCGTCATCGCCGGATTCTTTTTCCGGCGCAGCGTGTTTGAAGCGGGCGAATAATTTGTCGAACATCAGTTTTCCTTTAACGGTCGGATTTGAGCGACGCCAGTGCGCGGCGATCTCTTTTGGTCGGACGGCCTGCGCCTTTGTCTCTGGCGAAGGGGAGGGTTTCTACCGCTGCTTTCGGCGGCGTCACCGGGGACAAATCTTCATACAACGTCTGGGCTTCGCTCGCTGGGCCGCGCCTTTCCGAGCAGGCGAGGATGCGGATGATGCGCAACCGGTCATTCCGTGTAAAGATGAGTGTTTCACCAGAGCGAATCATGGCGCTCGGCTTGTCGGCGCGTGACGTGTTCTCTCCGCGCGTGATGCGCACATTGCCGTCGCTGACAAATTTCGATGCAAGCGTACGAGTCTTGAAAAATCGCGCCTGCCAGAGCCACTTATCAAGCCGCTGGCTTTCGCTCTCCGGGTTGGTTGCGGCCGCCGCCTTGGTCATTCGGCCTTCTCGGGCTCTTTCGCTTTGCTGGCGCCGAGTTGATCCTTAAGCCCCGCCAACACCGCGAATGGCGAATTCGGGTCGGCCTTTTTCTCGCGGCGTGGCGCGGCCGTATAGGTCTGGCCTTTGCCGCCATTGCGGTCGCGGTCTCTGCCCCGGCCATCCTTACCTCGCCCATCCTTGCCGCGATTTGGTTTTCCATGCCCATCTTTGTTGCGCCCATCTTTGCCAGGATCGCCGCCCGGTTTGTTGCGCCGTGTGTTTCTATCGCCTGCGCCAGGCGCGCCCTTGGCGTTCTGGTCGCCGCCGCGCGCATTCTGTTGACGGTTTGGTCTGGCGGCAGGCTTTGGCCGTCTTGGCGCAGGGCGCCACAAGGTGACTTCGATTTCTTCCGCAACCTCTGGTGAAGCCGCTGCGTTTGCCGCAGGTGTTTCGATAGTTTCCGCTAGCGCGCCGTCGGATGGCGGCGCATCGGAAGTCAACGGCGCCGGTTCGCTCGCGGCTTGTGTCTCTACCGGCGATGTTTCTTGAGCGGGCGCCGCCACGTCTTCGGCAGAGGTCTGCGCTGTTTCATTCTCCATTGGCGCGTCTGCCGGTTTGGCTTCGGACGCTGCTGTTGTAGGGGCTTCGGGTTTTGGCGGTTCCGCCGAAGCCTTACGTTTCACCACATTCTTGCGAAAGCCGAGGGATCTGAGGATCGCTTCAAAGTCTTCGCCGGAGCAGCCCACCAGCGACATCATTTGCGCACTGGCGGCAAATCCTTCGCGCGGATTGCCTTCATTGCGTGCTGTGCGAATGAGGCCCGCCAACCGCTCCAGCATATCGATGCGAACGGCCCGCGCGCCCGACGGGCGATAGCCGCAGGCGTAATAATATGCGTGGGGCAGGGCTTCGCTCATCTCAATGGATACGCGGCCAGCTGGCGGCGGCGGCACATCGCCGGTTTTGCGATCCGTCCACAGCGCCCACAGCAATGTCAGCAAGGATGCAGGGGCGGGCTTTAACAGCGCCGGCATGAACAACGTGAACTCGCCAAAGCGCACGCCAAGCTTCCTGAGCTTGGATCGCTCTTCCTGATCGATCTGTTTTAACTCATCGCCGAATTGCGTGCGCGATGTGGCGCCGAAATTCTCAACCAGACGATACGCAACACCTTTTGTGATGCCTTTAAGCCCGGTTTCCGATTCGGCGTTGGCTGCGGTTTGCAACGCGACCAGCGGGCCAAGCAGCCCTTCGATCTTTGCCGATACAAAATCTTTCAACCGGTCTTCGACGCGGCCGCGCAAATTCGGCGTCACGTCTGCGAGACCGGAAATCGCCAGCGACGGACGCAACGGCGCCGGGCCTTTTTGCAACTGCCCGACAGGCGCAGAGCGCCACCAGACCGTGCCGTCATCTTCAAGACGGAGTTCACCAGCTTCGGCGTTTGCGAGCGCAGCCGCTCTCGCGGCCAGCACAGGACGCAGCGCTTTTTCACCCGCAGCGCGCAAGGATTTCGCTTCGGCGCCGCTCGCTCGCGGATCGACGATAAACTCAAACCCTAAAAGCCGGCCGACAAATTGGCCTTCCACAATCACTTCTCCGTCGTCGGTAACGCCCGCAAGCAAGGGCTCATCATCTTTAAGTCGCTTTAACAAAGCAGCCGTGCGCCGGTCGACGAATCTTTGCGTCAGCTTTTGGTGCAGCGCATCCGAGAGCTTGTCTTCTATCGCGCGGGCGCGCTCTTGCCAATAAGGCGCGCGATCAAGCCATGCGGCGCGGTGGGAAAGATAGGTCCACGTCCGCACATGAGCGATGCGCGCGGAAAGCGCGTCAATATCGCCGTCAATGCGGTCGAGCCGCTCAACCCGGGGCGTCAGCCAGTCATCGTGAATGCGGCCATCGCGCATCAAAAGTTCAAAAATCTCGCCCAGCAGGCGCGCATGCTGGTCGCCGCCGGTTTTGCGAAAATCGGGGATCTGGCAAATATCCCACAGCGTGGCGAGGGCTGCGCCGCCTTTCGCCATATCACGAATTTCGTCGCGCGAGGCGAGGCGTTGCAAGGAGTCTTCATCATCCTCGCGGCGCGAGCGTGTAAACAAAGCATGCGGCGGCTGCTTGTCGAGGGATTTGAACAGGGCTGGCAGCGACGACAAATCGATCACTTCAGAGCGCCACATCAGGGATGTCACCGGATCGAACTGGTGGTCTTCGATCGCCGTGACAAGATCTTCGTCAAACGCAGGGCAATCCGCAGTGACGCCAAATGTGCCGTCGCGAATATGGCGGCCTGCGCGCCCGGCGATTTGCGCGATTTCCGACGGCGTCAGATTGCGCGGGCGGCGGCCATCGAATTTGCGTGAGGCGGCAAAGCCCACATGGTCGATATCCATGTTGAGGCCCATGCCGATTGCGTCTGTTGCGATCAGGAAATCGACTTCGCCTGATTGATAGAGTTCGGCTTGCGCATTGCGGGTGCGCGGGGAAAGCGCGCCGAGCACCACCGCCGCGCCGCCGCGCTGACGGCGGATCAGTTCGGCGAGTGAATAAACCGTGTCCGCAGAGAAGCCGACAATCGCCGAGCGGCGCGGCAGCCGCGTCGCCTTTTTCGGGCCTGTGTAAGTGAGTTTTGAAAACCGCTCGCGCGAGATGAATTCGATATTGGAGAAAAGCCGCTGCAGGATTGGCCGCATGGTGTGCGAGCCGAGCAGCAAGGTTTCGCCGCGCCCGCGCGCATGGAGCAGGCGCGACGTGAAAATCCGCCCGCGCTCGGGATCGGCGGCGAGTTGGATCTCGTCAATGGCCATGAATTCAACCGGGCGCTCCAGCGGCATCGCCTCGACCGTCGCCACCCAATAGCGCGGATTGGGCGGGATGATTTTCTCCTCGCCGGTGACGAGGGCCACCTCGCGCGGGTCGCGGATGGCGATGATCCGGTCATAAATCTCGCGTGCCAGCAGCCTGAGCGGCAGGCCGATCATCCCGGATTTGTGGGCAAGCATCCGCTCCAGCGCGTAATGGGTCTTGCCCGTATTGGTCGGGCCCAGCACGGCGCAAAGCCTGCCATTGCCGGAAGGGCTGTAGACATCAAAGGAGGAGGAAGAGGGCACTGGAATAAGGGGCTTTGTTTGGCGTTAGTTTTTTCTAGCAGAGGCCAATAGCGCATGCAGCGGCATGTCAATCGCCCCGTCCGAATCGCAAAAGGCCGCGAAACGCACTTTAGAGTCAGCGATCGTTGCCGCTACACTATCTTCATCAACCTTATCCGAAAGCACCCAAGACTGAATTTCGGTGCGCACAAATTGTTCTAACGATGGAAAAATTGCCCGACCATCGCGGGTGTCGATTTTGACCTGACTAATTCCGGCTGAGCGAAATATCTCTTCCAGTTTTCCTTCTTCGCCAAGGGAAAAAGGCCAAGCAAGCGATAACCCTTCATCGGCGCCTATTCGCGCTTGAGCAATCTCAACAAGCCCGGAATATACTTCGCTTCGTTTCAAATTGTCCCAAACGGCGACCACAAACCGACCGCGAGGTTTCAAAACGCGCCACATTTCTTCAACGGCCTTAACCGGGTCAGGTACGAACATCAGCATAAATGGAGCCATGACAACGTCAAAAGCAGCGTCATCGAATGGCAAAGCCATGACGTTCCCTTGCCGGAAATCAACTCCTGGACAGATGTCGCGCGCAACGCTCAGCATACTCTCGCTCAAATCGAACCCTGTAACACTACCGGTTGAGCCAACCAGCTTGGTCGCCTCGCGGGCGAGAACGCCAGTACCGCACCCGACCTCAAGGAGATTGTCGCCTTCGTCAATTTGCGCCGCCGCCATAAGCACGGGCGGCCATTGATTGAAAATAGCGGGGACAAAATATTGCTCATAGCCAAGAGCGGCTTCGCGAGTCAGGCCCATTTCGTCCGGTTGGGACATAATGACAACTCCTTTTTAGAGGGCTAAGCAAGTTTCACGGTACCCCCCGGTTGCCGGGCCTGAAAGTCTTGCCGTGACGCGTGGCTATCCCCGTGCCCTGCGATCTGGGAGGCTCGTATAGCGAAACACCCTCATTTATGGGATTCGGGTGCCAAGCGACGTGTTTTGAGACCCCTCCGGTCGCCCCAGCCCCTATTTCGAAATGAACCGTCGCTGCAGGGGGCAAAGCGCTTGACGCCCCGCCGGGCCTCAGTTAAGGAGCGCGGCTCAATTTCAAGGTTTCACGGAACGGGCTGACGCAGCCGGATATTGGCGCGTGGCTCCATAAAAGCAAGGCTAGACCCATGGCGCGGCGGTGTGAATTGACAGGTATTGGCCCGATGACGGGTAATAACGTGTCCCACGCGAAAAACAGAACCAAGCGGCGCTTTCTGCCGAATCTGTGCAATGTGACGCTGCATTCGGACAAGCTCGACCAGGGCTTCAAGTTCAAGATTGCCGCTTCCGCACTGCGCACGGTCGACCATGTTGGCGGCCTTGATGTGTTCCTGACCAAAGCGGATGACGCGCAATTGTCGACAACCGCCTTGAAAGTGAAGCGCAAACTGGCGAAAGCTTCCTAAGCGCCGCGCGAGCTTCTCGCCCGGCCGTTAAGGCAAGGGGTCGATGGAAGCAGCGATCGAAAAACACACGCCTCGCGAAACTGCGGTGCA
>BQJG01000042.1 GCA_021604585.1 Hyphococcus sp. | reverse complement strand
GCGAAATCGGGGAGGGCGCGCCATGGGCGGTTCGATTTTTCTGACGCTGTTTTTCGGCGTGTTTCTGGCGGTCGGCGTATTGATATTGGGGTTCGGCCTCCACTCCTATTTTTACGGCAAGCAGGCGGCGCATTGGCCGACGACGCCGGGAACCATCATTGCATCGGATTTCGTGGAGAGCAGCGATGATGACGGCACCACCTATCGCGCCAAGGTCGAATATCGTTACACGCCCGATCATGTTGAGCGCACCGGCAAGACCATCGCGTTTGGATATTCGGGCAGCTCAGGCCAGAGTTATCACCGCGAGATTTACGACGCGCTCCCTGTCGGCGCGCAAGTCGCGGTGCGCTACGATCCGAACAAGTCGGACCGCGCCGTGCTCTCTCACGGCGTCAACCGCTCGATTATTTTTCTGCTGCTGTTCGGTGCGGTGTGGACGATGTTCACCATCGGCATGGCCGCCATGCTCATCATGAGTGAGAGCGGTTCAAACCTCGTGCTCGAGAATATGACGGTTTATTCAAGCGGCAGGTAGCGCGTCAGTCTAAAATGTGACGCCGAACGCTCGCAAATGTCCCTCAATGCGCGCGCGCAACGCGGCTTCATTCAAGCCGTCGACAGCGATGACGGCGTAGTTCTCAACGCCTGATCCGTTGGCGATGAATAAATTAGCGTTGTGCCACCAGTCGCGCCGCGTCAGTTCAATAACGTTTTTGGTGCGCCAGTGCATAACGCCAAATAGCGCCGATCCTTGATCGCCGATCACGGTTTCCATCTTCGCGCCTATTGCATTGAACTGCTCGGGGGATGACTGGCGCGCATCGAACACTTCGCCGCCAAGGGAGGTCACAATCTGCGCGACTTCCTTCGACGGGTATGCACGCTGCGCCGTCTCGCTGACGGTGTTGAACCGGGCGAGATAGGTGATCGATCCGGAAGCGGCTTGCGGCGGAGTGATGGCGAAGTGCTTACGATAGGCGTCAACCTCCGCCGGGCCCCAATAATAGCTTGGCGTTCGTTTGCGCAATACCCGCGCAGTCTCAATGCAAACCGGTTTCTCGGCCACGATGTATTGAATGTTCAGCGCTTCGACGTCGCGAATGACATACGGCTTCTTCGCCAGATAGGCGGGCAGCACCAGCGGTTCAATCAGATTTTGCGCCGTCACAAGCGATAACACATAATCGCCGACCCAGTCCCCATAGGTATAGGGCGTTTCGCATTCGACCACTGTGCCGCGCGCGATTATTTTTGACACCGCGCTTTCCGGCTTCTTCAGAATTTGCAGGATTGAAGGCGTGCGAATGGAATAGCGCGCCGCATACTGACCGTCATGAATGGCGATGCCCGCTGACGTGTAGGTCAAGTTTTCAACGTCAACAAATTCCGGGCGCGGCGTTTTATAGATCAGGCGGCGTTGCGGCGGCTGATCGCCGGTGACCCCGACGGCGTCCGTTTGAACCACTGCGGTCTCCGCCAAGCTCAGGGCGCGCCAGACGCCCGCTGCGCCAAGCGCTTTTTTTGTCTGTGCGGCGATGAACACCCGCGCGTGCACCAGGGGGTGGCGCCAATCCAGATTGCCAAGCACTTTCATTTGTTCTGACTAGTCTGCGTTTTCCATGCGGGGCAAGGGTTTGCTCTGCACGTCCGGTCGGCCTTGCGGCTCGCATGCGAGCAGTGTCAAACTTTCACCATGAGCGAAGACCCGATCCACTACCTGACCATCCGCATTTATTACGAAGACACGGATTTTTCCGGCGTTGTCTATCATGCGGCCTACCTCAAATTCTTTGAGCGTGGACGAACCGAAGCCTTGCGCGCCTGCGGCGTCCATCATTCGGAATTGCTAAAGCGCAACGAGCCGCTCGCCTTCGCGGTCCGGAAAATGACGACGGAATGGCTCGTTCCCGCAAAGATCGACGATTTGCTGGAGGTGCGGACCCGTTTCGTCTCCGCCAAAGGGGCGCGGATGGAGCTGGCCCAGGAAATCTGGCGGGAGGAAACGCTGCTCGCACGCGCTGAGGTTGAGGCGGCCTGCATGAATCTCTCTGGGCGGGCGCGGCGGCTTCCCGATGATGTTGCGACCCGGTTTTTCGACCGGAAATGACGTAAACCTTTCATTAACCGTCATTAAACTTAGGAAAGCCGCGATTCTGACCTTCCCAAAGCCCTGCAATTGCCCGAATTCCCGCCATAAAGGGATTAAATGCAAACAGTTTCAGTGTTAACCATGGAATTGCCCGGCGCGGGGCGAAAACGCGCATAAGGGTCGTGTGCGCCGATTTCCTGAGATGGGGATGGCGCAGACGGTAGAGATTTCGGTATTAGTCCCGCCCACTCGCGGGCGGCATCAGGGATATGTGAGACAATGGAAACAGAAGTCGTAAGCGCAGCAGCCGGCATGGGGGGCGATTTCAGCCTCTGGAGTTTGTTTTTGCGCGCCGACCCGATCGTGAAGACCGTGATGGGGATCCTCGTCATCTCGTCGGTCTGGTCCTGGGCGGTGATCATCGACAAGTCGCTGACCTTCGGACGGTTGAAATCAAAATCGGCGAAATTTGAAGACCAGTTCTGGTCCGGCAAGCCGCTCGACGAATTGTATCGCAAAACCCGTGACAAGCTCGATCACCCCATGGCGCGCGTCTTCGCTGCGGCGATGGAGGAGTGGAGTCAGTCGAAATCGACAGGCAAGAATGACGCGCTGGTGATCAGCGCGCGCGATCGCATCGATAAGATTTTGAATGTCACCGTATCGCGCGAATTGGAGAAAGCCGAGAGCAGCCTAGGTGTTCTCGCGACGGTCGGTTCTGCGGCGCCGTTTATCGGCCTGCTCGGCACAGTCTGGGGTATCATGAATGCGTTCCAGGCGATCGCACTCACCAAAGATACAAACCTCGCGGTTGTCGCGCCCGGCATTGCCGAAGCCCTCTTCGCGACGGCGCTCGGTCTGCTCGCCGCGATCCCGGCGGTTGTCGGCTATAACCGCTATTCTTCCGCGCTCAACTCCTACTCGGTTCGCTTGCAGGGGTTTGCCGACGAGTTTTCTGCGATCCTGTCGCGCCAGCTTGACGAAAGGGCGCGCTAATGGGCGCCAATCTAAATCCCGGCGGCGGGCGGCACCGTCCCGGCCGCACGCGCCACATGGCGGAAATCAACGTGACGCCGCTGGTCGACGTGATGCTGGTGTTGCTGATCGTGTTCATGGTGGCGGCGCCCCTGCTGACGGTCGGCGTCGCAGTCGATCTTCCAGAAACGGCGGCCAATCCAATTCAGGATCAGGGTGAACCGCTGACAGTCACCGTGTCGGCCGACGGCACGATTTATGTGCAGGAAACACCGGTCGAATATGAAAATCTCGTCGCCCATCTCGAAGCGGTCGCGACGACTGGTTACGACCAGCGCATTTTCATTCGCGGCGATCAGAACCGAGCCTATGGCGATGTTGTGCGCGTCATGGGCCGGATTAACGCTGCGGGTTTCCGCCATATCGGTCTCGTGACCGATCAGGAAACGAATTGACGTTCGGCGAAGATTTGTAACGAAGGCCTGTCAAGTACATGCGTTTTGGCGTCATCGCTTCTGTGTTGCTTCACCTCGCCATTGTTGGGGCGGGGTTTCTTGCGCCGAATTTCGTCAAGCTTCCCGATGTTGCGCCTGAACCGTACATCCCGCTCGACCTGATTGCCGAGGCGGAACTGGCGCTCAAAACGAGCGTGCCGGCGGTGCCGCCGGAACCGGTGGTCGAGGAAGAGCCCGAACCGGATATTCCCGAGCCTGTCGTCGAAGAACAGCCAGCGCCTGCTGAGGAGAAACCGGCTGAAAAGCTGCCCGAGCCAGAGCCGGAACCGGCGCCCGTGGTGAAGGAGCCGGAACCGAAAAAACCGGAACCAAAGCCTGAGCCGCCCAAAGCCAAGCCGAAGCCGCCGGTGAAACAGCCGGAGCCCGACCTTCTCGATACGCTGGAAAAGGCGCTGGTGGATCTCGACCCAAAGAAAAACAACGCGCAACAGCCGCGCGAAACGCCGTCGCAGACGACAGAGCAGGCCGACCGGGCGCGCGCCGCCATCGGCGCCGGCGACCGGCTGACAGCCAGCGATGAAGCGAAGATGCGCGCTGCGATCTATCGCTGCTGGGCAGTCGGCACAATCGTCGGCGCGCCTGAGCCCGAAAAGCTGGTTGTTAATCTCGAATTTGAGTTGAATCGCGACGGCAGTTTGGCGTCGCCGCCGCGTGTTACAAACGAGCTGCAAATCAACTTGTCCGGCAACAGATTTTGGAAAGTTGCGCAGCGCGAGGCGATAACGGCCGTGACGAAATGCGCGCCTTATAGTTTTCTTTCTCCGGATCGCTATGATTCATGGAAAGATTTCTCGATGACCTTTATCCCGCCGGTTTGATCGCTTTTGCGAATACGTCGAATAATGAAAGTTCAGGGGCAGAAAGAGAGTAAGAGATGATGAAAATGAGAAACCTTCTCCTGACCATTTGCGCGCTGTTATTAGCGCCGCCTGCATTTGCGCGGGTGCATGTGGACATCACGCAAGGCAATGTCGATCCCATGCCTGTCGCCGCGCCGAATTTTCTCGGCGCCGATGAGCAAACCCAATCATTGGGACGCGACATTACCGGCGTGATCATGAACGATCTGGATCGTTCGGGTCTGTTTCAGGTGATCGATCAGCGCGCTTACATTGAAAAGCCGGAAGGCGTGAATGTGCGCCCGCGCTTTGCTGATTGGCGCATCATCAATGCGCAAGTGTTGATTGTTGGCGAGGTTGAAGAACTTTCCGACGGCCGTATTCAGGTTTCAACGCGCATCTGGGACGTGTATTCCGACGAGCAACTCGCCGCCGTCGCTTTCAAGACGCCAGCCGATAACTGGCGCCGTTCAGCGCATAAAGTCGCTGATTTCGTCTACAAAACCCTGACTGGCGAAGATGGTTATTTCGACACGCGCCTCGTCTTCGTTCATGAAACCGGGCCGAAAGAAAAACGCGTCAAACGCCTGATGATCATGGATCAGGACGGCGCCAATCCGATTCCGCTGACGGACGGGTTGAACTATCAGGTGCTGACGCCGCGCTTTTCGCCGACTCAGCAACAGATCACCTATATGGCGCTGTTCGATAACAAACCCGGACAGGTTTACCTCTTCAACATCGAAACAGGCGAACAGGAACAGCTCGGCACGTTTCGCGGCATGACGTTTGCGCCGCGCTTTTCGCCGGACGGCCGCGAAGTCATCATGTCCATGGAGCGCAACGGCAATTCGGACGTCTTCAATATGGATCTGTCGACGCGGCGCCTGACGCGCTTGACCGACAATCCCGCCATCGACACATCGCCGACCATGTCGCCAGACGGACAGCGGATCGCCTTCACATCCGATCGCGGCGGCACGCAGCAGATCTACACGATGAGTGCAAACGGCGCGAACCAGAAGCGCATCACCTTTGGCGAAGGCCGCTATCAAACGCCGGTCTGGTCGCCGCGCGGCGATCTGATTGCGTTCACGCGGATGTATAATGGCCGGTTTTATATCGGCGTCATTCGCCCGGACGGCACCGGTGAGCGGCTGTTGACGGAAAGCTATCTCGAAGAGGGGCCGACCTGGTCGCCCAATGGCCGGGTGCTGCTGTTTTATCGCCAGACCCAGTCACGCCGGGACGGCTCCGGGAGCGAATCTCAGCTGTGGTCTGTGGACCTCACCGGGCGGAATTTACGCCGTGTTCGCACGCCGGGCGATGCTTCTGACCCGGCCTGGTCGCCGCTTTTGCCGTAAACAGTTAAAGTAAAGGGGTTTTTCCGCCTAAGGATAAACGAAATTTCATTTTCGCGCCGGAACAGCCGTTCTTGATTGCTGACGCATGTCTCGCTACGATTCAAAATGTTGGGTAAATTTATTTATTTGCCTGATACCGATTTGTAAGGCGGGGGAATTAAGCTGCCGTAGCGATTGTGCGCCGCAATAGCGTGCGGATGAGTTAACAAAGGCTTTGGGGCGGGGGCGCGCTCGCCGGGCCGGATCAAGAGAGCCCAGCGGTTGAAGACCGTTTTTGGGGAAGTGGAGCTTAGAAAAATGATGAAATTCTACAAAATTGCGGGGATTCTTGCGTCGCTTGCGCTGATCTCGGCTTGTGCAAGCAACGGTCCAGCCGTTGATCCGAATGCGGGCGCCAACTCGGGCGTTTCGACTGCGCCGACCGGCCCGGTTCCGGGCAGCCAGGCGGATCTCGAAAACGCCGCCGGTCACCGCGTGTTCTTCGCTTACAACGCCTACACGCTGAGCTCGGAAGCTCAAGGCACGCTCGCCCGTCAGGCTGCATGGCTGAAAGAATATCCGGAAACCCGCATTCTGCTCGCAGGCAATTGCGACGAACGCGGCACCCGCGAATACAACCTCGCACTTGGCGCTCGCCGCGCTGAAGCGGCTCGTGCTTACCTTGTCAGTCTCGGCGTTGACTCCTCGCGCATCACCACGGTTTCCTACGGCAAGGAACGCCCGATTGATGCCCGCTCAGTTGAGGCCGCTTGGTCTGTTAACCGTAACGCGACAACCACGATCAGCGGCGCAGGCGCTTAAGTCTCGCGCGCCGGCACACGATTGAAGAAAGGCGCGCCGCACCATGCCGGCGCGCCTTTTTCAATTCCAGAACGACCCGCCAGGGCGTTTTTTCGCCTCAGTTTTGTGCCATAATCACAAAGCCATTCATTGAAGGCCATTTTGAGTTCGAGGAAGTTATCATGATGCCGATCAAAAATGTACTTATTGCGCTTTCTGTCTTGCTCGTGACGACGGCGCCAGCTTCAGCGGGCACCAAGGACGATATTCGCGCCCTGCAGGAGCGGCTGGCCAATGCGGAGCAAGCGTTGGCGGGTCAGACACAGGCGATGCTGCGCATCTCTCAGCTTGAAAATCAAATTCAGGACATGACCGGCGAAATTGAAACGCTGACATATGAGCTAGATCAAGCAAATATGCGTCTCGATTCAATCTCTGCGGCGCTGGCTGGCGATGCGAATTTTTCCGCGCCAGGTGATTTTGGCGGCGCGCCGAATGGCGGGCCGGTGTCATTGGTCCCCGGCGCCGATCCGACAGTCGATCCGATTGCGGATCAAATTGCGCGCGAGCAAGCCGGTTCGTCGGCGGCGGCTGACGACATTGCGCTGCCGCTCGATCCCAATGCCGCGTTTGACTATGCATCCGCTTTCCTGCTCGCTGGCGATTACCAGCGCGCCAAGGCGGCGTTCAGCCTTTACGTTGAAGCATTTCCGAACCACCAGCGGACCTCGGATGCGCAATTCCGTTTGGGTGAAATTCATCTGGCGCTTGGCGAAAATGCTGCTGCGGCTGACGCCTTCATCGCACATATTCGCGCCTATCCGAACGATCAACGTTCAGCCGAAGCATATTTAAAGCTTGGCACCGCCTTCGCCCGTCTCGACAAGTCGACGGAAGCTTGCACTGTATTCAAGACTATGAAGTCGAAACATCCGAATGCGCCGGCGCCTGTCCTGCAGCGCGCTGATCTTGAGATGGCGCGGATCGACTGCAAGTAGGGCGCGTGCCTGACGATTTCAGACCGCCGACACAACTCACCGCTGACAGCTTCGCCGCGCGCATGCGGGCGGCGAGCGCGCCGCAATCCATTGCAATAGCCGTTTCCGGCGGACGCGATTCTATCGCGCTGGCGAGGCTTTGCGCAGCGTGGGCGAAGGAGGCTGGCGCGGAAGTGTTGGCGCTTACTGTCGATCATGGCCTGCGGCCCGAAGCGAAACACGAAGCTGAGCAAACTAAGCATTGGTGCGAGGCGGTGGGCATTGCGCATCGGACGCTTGTCTGGGAAGGCGATAAACCGGCCTCGCGCTTGCAGGCGGCGGCGCGCGAGGCGCGTTACAGACTGTTGATTGAAGCCGCGCAAGCGCATCAATGCGGCGCCTTGCTTACCGCACACACGCTTGATGACCAGGCTGAAACTTTTTTCATGCGGCTGTCGCGCGGCGCTGGCCAGCGCGGCCTTTCGGCCATGCGAGAGGAAAGCCTCGTCGCTTCGGGCGCTGGCGAACCGTTGCGCTTGTTGCGACCGCTGCTCGATGCTGGCCGCGATGACGTCACGGCCTATCTGGAGGGCTTGGGACAAGAGTTTGTCGACGACCCTTCCAATCTCGATGACCGATATGAACGTGTGCGCGTGCGGGCGCTGTTAGCCGCCTTATCCGAACAGGAGCTGATAAGCTCGCAAGCGCTTGCCGCCTCGGCACAGAAATTAGCACGCGCTGATGACGCCGTTCGTCGCAGCGAAGATCTTTTGTTCGACAGGTTTGGCGGCTGCTTTTACGCTTGGGGCGGCGCATCGTTAGATCGCTGGGATAAAAATGCGCCTAGCGCCGCCGGATTGGCGCGGCGCCTGCTGCATGGCGTAGGCGGCGGCGACTACGCGCCGGAAGAGGCCGCCGCTGCCGATGTATTTGGTGCGCCCGGCGAAGGCGCGGCGACATTGGCGGGCGCGCTGATCCGGCGCTGGGGCGGGCGTCTTTGGGTCATGCGCGAACCGGCCGCGCTGCTGGGTCGCGCCGGGGTGCCGGCAAAGGCCCTAATTCATACGAAAACGCCGATTTTGTGGGACCGACGCTTCATCGTGACGCCTGAATTGCCGGATGGTGTTGAAATTGCGCCGCTCGGGATGGCGGATAACGCCGATTTTAGCGCACAAAACGGCTTATTCCCTGGTCCGCCTGAGGGGCTCGCGGCAGCGCCGGGACTTTATCAGCGCGGCGTATTGATTGCCTCACCCGCACTCCCATCTAAGGGTGCGGAAACGGCCAATTTCAGGTCACTGGTCATTGAGCGATTTCAAGGCGGAGTTGTTAGATTTCCGTAGAATTGGCGCAATTTGCGCCGAAGATTATGGCGCTGGCAATTCTTAACGCCTATCTAAGGCTATAGCCTTTATCTTATTGCGCCATTCCGGTGAGTTTGGCGCGCCATGACCAAGAGGAAAGATAGTACGAATGAACGGACGCAATATTCTGATCTGGGGTCTTGTCATCGTCTTTTTTGTCGTGGCGCTGCAGCTATTTGAATTCAACACGCCGGGACCGCAGCCAACCCAGTTGACCTACTCGGAATTTGTCGACCGTATCGACGCGGGAAGCATCACCAGCGCCGAGGTCGCGAAAGGCCAGGTGACGGGTAAGCTGAGCGAGGGCGGCGACTACATCACCACTATCCCTGAAGACGGTCAGACGGCCGCCGCCGAGAAACTAAACGCGGCCGGCGTCAATACAGAAATTGTAAAAGAAGAAGAGCTTCCGCTTCTTCTGTCTTTGCTGATCAACATTCTACCGCTGCTCATCTTCCTCGCCTTCTTTTTGTTCATCATGCGCCAGATGCAAGGCGCCGGCGGCAAAGCCATGGGCTTTGGGAAATCGCGCGCGAAGCTTTTGACCGAACGTCAGGGACGCGTCACTTTTGATGATGTCGCCGGCATCGATGAAGCCAAAGAAGAATTAGAGGAAATCGTCGAGTATCTGAAAGACCCGATGAAATTCCAGCGTCTCGGCGGAAAGATTCCGAAAGGCGCTTTGCTCATCGGCCCTCCGGGTACAGGTAAAACGCTTCTGGCGCGCGCTATCGCCGGCGAAGCGAACGTGCCTTTCTTCACGATCTCTGGTTCGGACTTCGTGGAAATGTTTGTCGGCGTCGGCGCAAGCCGTGTGCGCGATATGTTCGAACAGGCGAAAAAGAATGCGCCCTGCATTATCTTCATCGACGAGATCGATGCGGTTGGCCGTCATCGCGGCGCCGGTCTTGGCGGCGGCAATGACGAGCGCGAACAGACTTTGAACCAGTTGCTGGTTGAGATGGACGGTTTTGAATCGAATGAAGGCATCATCCTGATCGCCGCCACAAACCGCCCGGATGTTCTTGATCCGGCCTTGCTGCGCCCCGGCCGTTTCGACCGTCAGGTTGTCGTGCCGAACCCGGATGTGACGGGCCGCGAAAAAATTCTCAATGTTCACGCCAAGAAAGTGCCGCTGGCGCCGGACGTTAATATTCGCACCATCGCACGCGGCACGCCGGGCTTTTCCGGCGCCGATCTCGCCAATCTCGTGAATGAGGCGGCGCTCTTAGCGGCGCGGCGCGGCAAGCGGTTCGTGACGGCGAAAGAATTCGACGACGCCAAGGACAAGGTCATGATGGGCGCTGAGCGCCGCTCCATGGTGATGACCGACGAAGAGAAAATGCTGACCGCCTATCACGAGGCGGGGCACGCATTGGTGGGCATCTCCATGCCGGCGTCCGATCCCGTGCATAAGGCGACGATCATTCCGCGCGGCCGTGCGCTTGGTATGGTGCAGTACCTTCCCGAGCGCGACCGCTATTCCATGTCGCTGGAGCAAATGACCTCCCGCATCGCCATGGCGATGGGCGGGCGCGTTGCCGAAGAGCTGAAGTTCGGCAAGGACAAAGTCACCTCCGGCGCGTCTTCCGATATTGAAACGGCGACCCGTCTCGCCCGCGCGATGGTCACGCAATATGGTCTCTCGGAAAAGCTTGGGCCTATCGCTTATGCTCAGGATGAAGGCGAAGTCTTCCTTGGCCAGAGCATTTCACGGAACAAAGCGATTTCTGGCGATACAGCCAAACTTATTGAAGACGAGATCAAACGTTTCGTGACCGAAGGTTATGAAGCGGCGCGGCGCATCCTGACCGAACGCCACGATGATTGGGAAAAGATTTCACAAGCGCTGCTGGAGTTTGAAACGCTGACGGGCGAAGAAATTCAAAAGCTGCTCGATGGCGGCGAAATTGTTCGCGAAGACCCGCTTGATCCAAAAGACCATACGCCGCCCTCATCGGTGCCGACAGCCGGCGCCCCATCTGACGGCAAGAAGAAAAAAGACGATGGAACTGGCGGCATGGAGCCCAGCCCGCAAGGGGCATAGGGCGGATTTCAAATTTTTTTGGCGTTTGCGTTTGAGTGCGGGCGCCGGATGAACGCGAAACGGGAGATTGTCTCGACGCTAATCGCCTAGTTGAATTCCCTCTTGATCCTCTATGGCGCCGGCCCAGGCCCACCCGCCAAAAGTCTCGGAAATGGCGACGAGCAATTCATTGTCGCCTTGTTTGAGGTCTAGGCCGACGCTGTCGAAGAAGCCCACGGTTCCCAAAAAACGATAGTCTCGCGCGGTCCAGCCAGCATCGCCGGAATAGACCCGTTTGCCGTTCAGATAGATGCGGACACGATCGGAATAGCCAAAACGAAGCTCTTTCATTTGCGCGGAGTCTGAGGTGATTGACTGTCTGATGAAGACCGTACCATCGGCGTCTGGCAGGCGATTGCGCAGTCTTGATATGTTTGCGATGCCATTGGTCTCGACGGCCAGTGATTGCCAAGTCAGCCCGTCAACGGCTGTGCCGGACAATGAGAGTCGCTCGGCGACAACGCTTTCTGGAAAAACCGAAGAGACAGACCATTCGTTGATGAGGCCGCCGGGCAGCGGCGCGGCTTCCTTCGCTTCTCCGACAGTTTTTTCGCCGTTTTTGAGTGCGCGAAAAGCGACGTTGGAAAATCGAACCGTCACCTTTCCCGAGACCCTCAACCCGGCGGCGCCCTGTTTGATGTCAGTTTTCATATCCGGAATGTGCAGCGATGGCGTGGCGCTGTTTAAAAAGAAATCAACCTTGTCGCCTTTGACGACGACTTTTGCATGGTTCCAGCCATCATAAACTTGTGAAGCAGACGCGAGCGCATTTCCGTCTGAAAAAATTTGCCAGGCGGAGTTTCCATTTTCGACGGGCGTATATTGAACCGCATCTGGTTTATTGTTGAGATGTGAGCGAAAATATATCTCCTCGAAGCGGGTGTCATTTTCGGCCCGCCACATGGGGCCGATAAATCCCTGCACCTCGTCATAGGCTGCGTCGAATTCGATAACACCGTCTGAGAAGGTGACGTTGTCAAGCCAGATCCGACCGCCGCGCAAGACAAGGGTTTCACGGCCATCATATGTTTCAACCCGCGCTTCTTGAGCCGCAACGCGCCAGGTTTTTCCTTCAAAGTTCAGCGTTTCGGGGACTGAATCGGGCTGCGCCTTGGCGGCGATTGGGGCTAGCAGGACAAGCGGTAAAATGACGATGCGCATGGAAGTCTCCGGTCATGGGCGGGCTGCCCGCCGTGGGTGGGGACTTGCACCATGCGCGAACTATGCGAACGCGTCTTGCAAAAAACGGACATTTAAGAGGGCTGAGACAAGACTCGCCTAGCGCGGTGGAATTCGCAAGGTGACATGCTGAGAGACTCCCGGAATGCGTTGATCATATGCGGCTGATCGTGAAAGCCTGTGCGCAGGGCGATGCGCGCCCAGTCGGGTTTTGCGGACCTTTCCGCCGTTAGCGCTGCCGCCGTCAATCGCAGCTGGTTGGCGTAGGCCTTTGGCGAGCACCCCAAATGATCGCGAAAGCGGCGCCTTAAATGCCGTTCGCTAATTTCAAGTTGAGCGGCAATGTCAGCGCAGCGAATCCGTCCATGAGACTGGCGCAAAAGTTCCGCCGCCCGGCGTTCCGGCGAACAATTGCCATGTGCTTGCCGTCCAAAGCCAAGCAGATCCAAGCACAATGCGTTGATGACTTGCAGCACAGACAATGACTGTGCAACGCTCAACGTACGGCTACAGGCGCGTCTGATTTTAAGCGGCGCTTCGGCGGGCGCCTGATCCAGATAATCCCCTGGTGCGATTCCAAATATGGTTGCCGATGTTTCCGGCTTGAGACGGACGCCGATCAACTCTTCGGTGGGCGCCGGCGTGTAAATGGCGCCATACGAAAATGGACCGCAAATCATTAGATCAACCATGCAAATGTCACCGCTGCGGTCGCGTTTGCGGCGGATCGCAATGCTGGGTTCTCCATGCGGAAGCATCCAATGCGGCTTGGGGTTGGCGGGCGGGGCGATGCTGGTCCAGACGAGATCAATCGGCGCGTGCTGGGCGTCGCGGCGCATCCATGCGGTATATTGGCCAAGCTCGTGGATTGGCGCGGTGTAATCGGCCGTCGATTTGACTTCCATTGCACCAGCATAAGCCTTTGCGCATAAGGAAGAGAGGGCGAACGAGATGAAGCGTTGCCCTTATGCGCCGCACCGAAGGGTGTGGGGGTGCATAGTTGAGCGGGGTGTCGCTTTGGAAGGGGTCGGCGTGATTAAAGACTGGGCGATCATGGGCGTTGTCAATGCGACGCCCGATTCGTTCTCCGACGGCGGAAAATATCTCGATTCGGCGGCGGCGGTTGCGCATGCGCTGCAGCTCGTTGAAGAGGGCGCCGATATTCTCGACATTGGCGGGGAATCTACACGTCCCGGAGCGGATGTTGTTTCGGCGGGCGAAGAACGCGCACGGGTGATGCCCGTCATGGAAGGATTGGCGCGCGCTGAGTGTAAGGCTCGCATTTCCATCGACACCAGAAAGCCGCAAATTGCGCGCGAGGCAGTCGCCGCCGGCGCGACAATCTGGAATGATGTGACGGCGCTTACATATGCGCAGGATAGTCTCGAAACGGCGGCCGTGCTGAAATGCGAAATCGTCCTAATGCATGCTGCGGGCGACCCCAAAACCATGCAGCAAAACCCAACCTATAAAGATGTGGTTGAAGAGGTTTATGCTTACCTCTCCGGCCGGATGGAGGCGTCGGTGCGCGCTGGTGTGTCTCAGGACCGGATCATCGTCGATCCAGGCATCGGTTTCGGTAAAACCGTTGCGCATAATCTGGCCCTGCTCGCCAATCTCGACCGTTTTGCTGCGCTTGGCCGTCCCATCCTGCTGGGGGCTTCCCGCAAGCGCTTTATCGCAGCCTTCGACAGAGAGGGGCCGGCAGGCGGACGGCTGGGCGGCTCACTGGCGGCGGCGCTGGCGGGGCTCCGGCGCGGGGCCAGTATTTTCCGCGTTCACGATGTTTCCGCGACCCGGCAGGCGCTAAATATCGCTGACGCCATAGAAAATCCTGATTTGCGGCGTTAAGGCATTGGCGAGCCTCCAGTGATAGGCTCGGACATTAACGGGAGCGGCAGCCCATGCGGGGCGACGATCAGATGACCGGCAAACGGGAAATTTTCGGCACAGATGGCGTTCGCGGCCTTGCGAATGCGGGTGCAATGACGCCTGACAATATGTTGCGGCTCGGCATGGCTGTTGGCCGCGTGTTCAAGAATGGCGCCCATCGTCATCGCGTCGTGATCGGCAAAGACACCCGCCTTTCCGGTTACATGATCGAACCGGCGCTGACTGCAGGCTTTGCGGCGGCAGGCATGGACGTGTTCCTGCTGGGTCCGTTGCCGACGCCTGCTATGGCGATGCTGACAAGGTCGCTGCGCGCTGATCTTGGCGTGATGATTTCAGCATCGCACAACCCTTATCACGACAATGGCGTGAAATTTTTTGGCCCCGATGGCTTCAAGCTTTCAGATGAGACCGAGATTGAAGTCGAACGGCTGATGAAAGAGGGGCCTGAGGCTGGCCGTGCGGGCTCTGCTCATCTGGGGCGCGTCAAGCGCGTTGATGATGCGGGCGCGCGTTACATCGAATTCGCTAAAGCGGCGTTTCCCCGCCGTCACTCTTTGGAGGGTGTGAGGGTTGTCATCGATTGCGCAAACGGCGCTGGATATAAGGTTGCGCCGACTGTTCTGTGGGAATTGGGCGCCGAAGTAAAAGCGATTGGCGTTGAGCCGGACGGTTTTAATATCAACCAAAATGTTGGCTCAACGGCGCCGGAAAAGCTGCAAGCCGCTGTCCTTGAATATCGCGCCGATATCGGAATTGCGCTTGATGGCGATGCTGACCGCGTCATTATTTGCGACGAAAAAGGCCGTATCGTAGATGGCGATCAGATATTAGCGCTGATCGCGAGGGCCTGGAAAAAAAACGGCGCTTTAAAAGGCGGCGGCATTGTTTCGACGGTTATGGCCAATCTCGGGCTTGAGAAATTTCTCGCTGGCGAGGGGCTGAAGCTCGAACGCACCAAGGTTGGCGACCGTTATGTTGTCGAAGAAATGCGCGCCAAAGGCATGAACATCGGCGGCGAGCCGTCTGGCCATGTGGTGCTGTCGGATTACGGCACGACCGGCGATGGACTGATAACTGCGTTGCAGGTTCTGGCGGTGGTAGTCGGCGAGGGGCGCAAAGTCAGTGAGATTTGCCGTTGTTTCGAGCCATATCCGCAGTTGCTGCGCAATGTTCGTTTTAAAGGCGGTGATCCGCTCGAAGCGGATGGCGTCAAGGCGTCGATTAAATCCGGTGAGAACAAACTCGGCAAATCCGGCAGGTTGGTTATTCGCAAGTCTGGGACTGAGCCGTTGATCCGCGTCATGGCGGAAGGCGAAAATGCGGCGCTGGTTACATCTGTCGTCGATGAAATTTGTTCAGCAGTCGAAGCCGCTGTTTAACAATCCGATATGAAAAAATAAAACGGCCGGGCGCGGGGGTGGCCCGGCCGTTTCGCGTCATGCGTTACGCGGCTTGCGTATGCACGACGGGGAAGTCGATATCGGTCTGCGCAACATGGTTGATGTAGTTCGTCAAAATATTGGCGACAGTAACTGCAACTGTTTCAACAATCTCCGCCTGGGTGAGACCATCGGCGCGAGCGGCGTCTAGATCTTCGTTGGAAACAAGACCGCGCTTTTCCACCACTGCCACAGCAAAACGCAAAACAGCATTGAGCTTTGGATCGGCTGACTTGCCTTTCAATCGTGCGATGACTTCCGCGTTGTCGACTTTCATGTTTTTTGAAATCGCCGAGTGGGCGGAGGCGCAGTAGTCACATTTGTTGGCGCCAGCGACCGCCAGAGCTATGGCTTCACGGGTGGTTTGTTCAAAAGAGCCTTCCGACAATGTGTCGTTGAAATTGAGCGCAGCAGCCAGGACGGCCGGCTCGTGCGCCATGACGCGATAAAGGTTCGGCACCATGCCGACTTTGGACTTGATGGCTTTAAACAGGTTGGTGGCGTCTGCGGACGCATCCGCATCGGAAAGTTGAGTTAGGCGGGGCATCGGGTCTCTCCAAATTTCGCCCCGGCGCGCATCAGTTGGATGGGCCAGGGTCGTTGTTGTTTTCATCTTGCGCGATTGCGCAGCTCTGTATATGTAATTACGGACTGAATGGTCAACAATTAGAAACACTCGCCAAATTCACGTTTTTGAGAGGCCCAAATGGCGCGCCCCAGAACTTTCGATGCAGAAGAAGCGCTCGCCAGCGTCATGTCAGTATTCTGGCGTAATGGATTCGAAGGCGCCTCCATGCAGGCGATCGAAACAGCGACCGGCCTGAATAAACAGAGCCTTTACAGGCTGTTTCCGGACAAGCGTTCAATATATCTCGCCGCGTTGTCGCGGTATGTAGGAGAGGAGCTGGCGCATGCGGATGCGGTGCTGTCTGGTCCCGGTAGCGCCAAGCAGCGATTTGCTTCGCTTTTTGACGGCCTGATTGCGCTTGCGGAAAAGGGCGACAGATCGGGATGCTTTCTCTGCAACGCTGCGACGGATCAGGCGCAGCTGGATGAAAAAACGAAGACGCTCGTCAGCGCTTCGCTAAAGCGGGTTGAAAAAAAATTTCGCAAAACGCTTGCCCAATCACACCCCTATGCTGAAGACCTGCAACGCCGTGAGGCGATGGCGGGGTTGTTAATGGCGGCTTATTTCGGAATCCGCGTGATGACAAAGGCGAACGCGCCTTTGCGGCTAATCAAGGCTGCGGCCAACGAGGCTGTCGCCAAAATATAAACCCACCGGCATGATACGCATGCCGGCGGGCTAAACGCTTAAACACGCAAGCGCTTATTTAGGTTACGATGCGGACTTGTGCGCGGCGCGAGCATTCTCTGCGCGCGATCTTTCGCAAACGCTTGTTCGGCACATAGCGGGATTGCGGACCGCGGGCATCGACGGTGCAGATCAGTCGCGGTCCTCGGCGCGTGTGGACAACTTCTTCGGTCAGAATGATTCGCGCGCGGTAACGCGTATCGAAGACTTCACGATTGACAACACGGCTATTGCCGCGGCGATAGCCATTGCGGCGGCCGCGATCATCATGGCGGTCATAGCGCCCACGGTGATCATAGTCGCGGTCGCCGAGGCTAATCGAAATACTCAGACCGGAACCGCTGCGATAAGCGCCTGCGCGCGAGTAGCTGTCCGCCGGATAATAGCTGTAATAATCCGCCGCATGGCTGCGGTGATCATGATTGACATTGCAATGCGCCGGTTTCGCCCAGGCCGCGCCTGCGCATAATGCGGCGACGCCCATAGCGCTGGCGATCAAGGTTTTGATGTTCTTTTTCATGTCGTTCTCCGTGCTTGCCCCAGCGGGATTGCGATAGGTGACAACATGGCGGTCGAATAGGGCGAGAATGGCGCGATTTCTGGCCCAAAAGCGGTCACATTTGCCTTTCACGCACAACTTAGCGTGAGCCGCGCTTCACCGTGATGGCGTGCGCCAAGGGATGATTGCGCGCTGTGCGCAAATCACCTTAGTGATTCGTCTATGACTTTTGAGCGCGACAGGACCGACCCAAAATCCGCCGAAGCGGCGCCGCCGCTGGAAAATTGCGGCCTCGCAGCCGCGATTGAGCAGGTGGGCGATCGCTGGACGTTGTTGATCATCCGCTCAGCGCTCTATGGCGTCACCCGTTTTGACGAGTTGCACGCGACGCTGGCCATGCCGCGCACCGTCCTTTCAAACCGTTTGAAGCGGCTTGTCGATGGCGGCGTGATGCGGCGGCGCGCCTATAAGCAAACCGGCCAGCGCACGCGCCATCAATATGTGCTGACGAAAAAGGGCGTCGATCTTGCGCTGCCCTTGATGGCGCTGATGCAGTGGGGTCAAAAACACGTTTTGACGCAAGTCGATGCAAACGCCGCCCTCAACGCAATTGTCAGCCGCCGAACAGGCGAGCCGTTGAAGCTTGGTCTCGTTGACAATACGGGTTCAACCGCGCCGCTTGCGGAAGTGCAGTTCAAGCCGGCGGCTTAACGCTTTCTCTTTAAGCGTCGTCATTGCTCCGCGTCATCGCTGACAATTGTTGAAACACGCCAAGCCGGTCGGCGACTTGCCAATGTCCGGCAATCTTCCCGTTTTCAAATGTGTAAACCGTCACGCCGCTCATGGTGATGACCTTGTTCGTCGCAGGAAACCCCGGAAAATCACCGCGGTGGGCGGCCCTCCAGGTCCACGCAAAGACGACATTATCGCCCTCCGCGATCATGTGCACAGGCTCAAATCGTTGGTCTGGAAAAGGCGCGCGCGATATCCTGATGCGCTCACGCAAGCCTTCTTCTTCCAGCACTTTTCCGTCCCACGGATCGCCGGGATCGTGAAAAACAGTGTAGCTCAGGGCGACAAAACCCGCGATGCGGTCCAGATCGCCCCGGTTCCAGACTTCTTCAATGAAGCGGATCAGCGTTTGTTTGTTCTCAGATGACATCACTCCGGCTCCACAGTCATTTGCGGCAATCCGTTGGATGTCTTTTCTGCAGTGACGCCGTCGCGATCGATGAGCGCAGAGACGCGGCTGCGATAGGCCGAAAAACTGTCAAACGTCACAACGTCAACCGGCTCGTCAAATTGCAGCACGATCCGCAAATGATCCGGCTGCATTGACCGGAGGGCGACGATCTCTCCGGTAAAGGGCTGGCCGAGATAGCGGCCCTTTACGCGCCCGCCCAGATCAAACCGTTTGAGCGGCGGGCGATTGCCGATGGCGGCGTGCAATGTATTCCAGTCGCGAAAGCCGTATTGTTTTGCAACCAGTTCCAAGCTTTCGCTATGTGTGAGAAAATCGCCGTCTTCGTCGAGTCCGGCGCGCAGGCGTTTTGCCTGCTGTTTGAGCGCGTCAAGAGACGGCAAGGGGGCTTGTGTCATGGCAGACCTCGTCTTTCACCATGCGGAACAAATGGATGGGGCTCGCATTGCCATCGGTCCGCTGGGCTTGAAAGCGTGGCTGACCAGAGCGTCTCAACGAAGGACTTCACCAAAGCATTTGCTCGCGAGCGGCGGGGGCCTTCACCCGGCGCGGGGTATAGGCTCGCTGGCGCATCGTTGTCAATCGCCGCTATTTCGCCCCGCGCCGCCCGCCCGTGGCGATCAGCGCCGCCACCAGAATGAGGAACACGCCAAAGCCGAACACCAGCCAGGATGCGGCGGCGTCGGCGCCGAGGCGGAACGCGGCGTCAGGAAACAGTTGGATCGACAACGCCGCCAGGCAGCATAAAAGCCCGATCCATATCAGATTGTTCGCCATATGATGTTTCTCTCTCCATTTCGTCGCCCGCTGCGGGCGCGGCGTATTGCCTAATCGCGGCGCATGTTTGAAAACACTTGGGCGAAGTATGGCTTCGCCAAGACGAATAGGTGAATTTGTGAAAGGCCGCGTGCTCATCATCGCAGGATCCGACCCGTCGGGCGGCGCCGGGATCCAGGCCGACATCAAGACGGTGACGATGCTTGGCGGCTATGCGGCGACAGCGATCACGGCGCTGACCGTGCAGAACACGCGCGGCGTGAGCGAAGTTCACCCCGTCGCGCCGAATGTAATTGCGGCGCAGATTGAAGCGGTGATGTCCGACATCGGCGCCGACGCGATCAAGATCGGCATGATCGGCGATGTCGAAACGGCTTCAATCATCGAGTCCGCGCTGAAAAAATATTCCTCCGTCCCCGTCATTCTCGATCCGGTGTTGATCGCCACCAGCGGCGATGCGTTGGCCAGTGACGGTGTCGCGGCGTTTATTCGCGACAGATTGGCGCCGCTCGCCGCGCTGATCACGCCAAACATTGATGAAGCGGCGGCGCTTACAGGCGCGGTCATCACCGGCCGGGAATCGATGAGAGACTCCGGCAAGGCGCTGATCGGATTCGGCACCGGCGCGGCGCTGGTCAAAGGCGGGCATCTGACGGGAGAAACCGTTGAGGACGCGCTGGTCACGCCGGAAGGCTCGCGCATCTTTTCCAATCCGCGCATAGACACGACCTCCACCCATGGCACCGGCTGCACGCTGGCGTCGGCCGTTGCAACGGGCCTTGCCCAAGGCATGACGTTGCAGGTCGCCGTTAAACGCGCGATTGATTATGTTCACAAAGCGATAGTGACAGCGCCCGGTTATGGCGCAGGGCATGGCCCGCTTAATCACGGCCATCCGCTGGATTAGTTAAGTCTGTCAGCGCCGCTATCGAGACCGCGAAAAATTCTGATTTGCCGCGCATTGCCGCGGCGCCAATATCGGGTCAACTCGAAACAGATGGAGTTTCGCCATGACGGCCTATGATTTTGAAACGCTCGATGTCTTCACCGACCAAAAATTCGCTGGCAATCCGCTTGCCGTGCTGACCGATGCGCGCGGCCTGTCGCTCGACCAGATGCAGACGATTACCCGCGAATTCAATCTTGCGGAATCGACGTTCGTCCTGCCGCCGGAAAACCCGGACAACACGGCGCGCGTGCGGATTTTCACGCCCGGTTATGAAATGCCTTTCGCCGGGCATCCCACCGTCGGGACCGCCATCACCATTGCGCGCGCGCGCGGCCTCACTGGGGAACTCAAGCTTGAGCTCAATTCCGGCGTGTTTCCGGTGAAGGTCGACTTGAACGAGGGCGGCGGTTACGCCGAATTCGTCAATCCGAACCTGCCGAAAGAAAACGGGCCCGCATCGACGCCGGAAGCGATTGCGGCCGCAGTGTCGCTCCCGGTCAGCGCCATCGATCAGGGCGATCACAAGCCGCGCCGCGCCGGCGCTGGGGTTGATTTCATTTACGCCCATGTGCCGATGGATGCGTTGAAAGCGGCCAAAGTGAACAGCGCCGCATGGGACGGGCTTGCCGTCGAGGAAATCGTCGGCGTTTATCTTTATGCCGAAGGCGGTGAGGCGGCGGACACGACATATCACGTGCGCATGTTTGCACCAGGCGCAGGGATCGTTGAAGATCCGGCGACGGGCGGCGCGGCGGCGGGTTTTCCGGCGCAGATCATCCGTAGTCAGAAGATTCCGGACGGAGAGCATCGCTGGGTGATCGAGCAGGGCTTCGAAATGGGCCGCCCGAGCCGCATCATCGCGACGGTCCGTGTCGCAGGCGGCGCGGTCAAATCTGTGCGGATCGGCGGCAATGCGGTGTTTATGCAAAAAGGTCAGCTTTTCGTCTGAGAGTCAGACTTTTCGATCATCGGCTCAAGTTCGCCAGCCATGCCGTCACCGGCGATGATGCCGCTATTCTCAGGACGTTTCTTGCTGAAAGGTGGACGCTGACTGACCGCAACGCCTGCAAGAATGACCGTCAGGGCAATGAATACGGTCCAATGCAGCCGTTCATGATAAACGAGCGCGCCGAGCGCCACCGCCCAGAGCGGCGTGATGTAATTTGAAAACGCCATGAAGCCCGCACCGGCGCGGCGGATCAACATGATGATCAAGATGCCGTTGAGCCCTGTCGGAAAGACGCCAAGGAAGAAAATGCTCGCAATGCTGGCTAGCGACCATTCTTCGCGATGCAAGTCGGTGAAGAACAGAGTGGGGACCGCCATCACCGCCGCGACGATCAGCATGCCGGAGGCGAACACGCGTGGGCGGATTGGCGGCGCGCGCCGCGATAAAACGGCGGAAGCGGCATAAAGAAAGGTCGCCAGCAACAATCCCATCTGCGCACGCAAATCGCTGGAGAGGGCGCCTTTGACCGCGTCCGGTCCCATCAGCACGATGACGCCAAAAAAACCGAGTGTGAAGCCGACCATCTTGCGGCGGCTCAACTTTTCGCCGGCGAAAAAATAGGCGAGCGCCACCGTCCAGATCGGCATGAACGCCATGTAAACGCCGGCGAGCCCGCTTTCGACGAATTGCTGCGCCCATGGAAAGATATAAAACGGCAAGACATTGCCGCTGGCGCCGACAGCGATCATCCACCACCAGGACCGGCGGATGCGAAATGTCCTCCCGTTACGGATGAAAAAGGGCGGCAGGCGCCGTCCCGCCGCGCGCATCAAAATATAAACAACAATCGCTGCGACCCACAGCCGACCGGCGGCGACAACCGCCGGCGGCATGGTTGCGACCGCCGTGCGGATCATGACGAAAGAAGACCCGCCAAAGGCGACGATCAACGCGAGCAACGACCAGTCGTAAAGGGTCGCTTCCGCCGGGGTGATGTGTTTGCGGGCCATAGGGTTCGCGCTATCGGCCTGCATTAACCAACGCAAGAGAGTTTATCTGTTGGGGCCATAAATTTTTTTGCATTGACGGCGCGCGGGCTTCCATGCGAAGCCGGGGGTGGGCCACGCCTCCCCAACGGGGCGCGAGCCATCTGGAAGGATGGAGTAAAACATGATTCAAACTACGCCAGCGGTGCGTCCAGTACGCCCGCATTTTTCGTCCGGTCCCTGCGCCAAGCGCCCCGGATGGTCTCCCGAAAATTTCAATACTGACACGCTTGGGCGTTCGCACCGGTCGAAACTTGGCAAGGCGCGACTCGCTGAAGCCATTGACCGGACGCGCGCGCTGCTTGGCGTTCCCGATGATTTCCGCATTGGCATTGTGCCTGCGTCGGACACCGGGGCCGTCGAGATGGCCATGTGGTCGATGCTTGGGCCCCGCCCTGTTGACATGCTCGCATGGGAAAGCTTTGGCGAGGGCTGGATCACCGATGTGGTCAAACAGCTCAAGCTCGATGCGCGGATTTTGAAAGCCGGATACGGTGAAATCGCCGACTTAGCCGCCGTCGATCCGGCCCATGACGTGGTTTTCACCTGGAACGGAACTACTTCCGGCGTGCGCGTCCCCAATGCTGACTGGATCAGCGCCGAGCGCGAGGGCGTTGTCATGTGCGATGCAACTTCGGCGATTTTCGCGCAAGAACTCGACTGGGCGAAGCTCGATGTGGTCACCTATTCATGGCAGAAAGTTTTGGGCGGCGAGGGTGCGCACGGCGTTTTGATCCTCAGCCCGCGCGCCGTCGAACGGCTTGAATCCTACACGCCGTCATGGCCGATGCCGAAACTGTTCCGCATGGTCAAAGGCGGCAAGCTCAACGAAGATATTTTCACCGGCGCCACCATCAACACGCCGTCCATGCTTTGTGTTGAAGATTACATCGACGCATTGCGTTGGGCGGAAGATATCGGCGGGATCGAGGCTCTGCATCGCCGCGCTGACGCCAATGCCGCCTCGCTTGGCGACTGGGTGGAAAGCCGCGACTGGATTGACTTCCTCTGCGCCGACCCGTCCCTGCGCTCCAATACGTCCGTGTGTTTGAAAATTGTCGATTCGCAGATCGCCAACCTTGATGATGGCGCCCAGCGCGCTTTCGTTAAGGCGATCGAAAAAGCGCTCGAAAAAGAACAAGCCGCGTATGACATTGGCGGTTATCGCGATGCGCCGCCAGGACTTCGCATCTGGTGCGGCGCCACCGTTGAAACCGCCGACATCAAAGCGCTCGGGCCATGGCTCGATTGGGCGTTTTCGCAAGCCAAGTCTGCGCTTTAATCTTTCATACGAAATTCAATTCGGGGAATTCCCATGCCCAAAGTTCTCGTTTCCGACGCCTTGAGCGAAACCGCCGTCAACATTTTTAAAGAGCGTGGCGTTGAGGTCGATTATTTGCCGGCGCTTGGCAAAGACAAGGAAAAACTGCTCTCCGTGATTGGCGAGTATGACGGTCTAGCCGTGCGTTCCGCCACCAAGGCGACTGCGCCGATCATCGCCGCCGGCAAAAAGCTGAAAGTCATCGGTCGCGCCGGCATTGGCGTCGACAATATTGATATCCCGGCGGCGACGGCGGCGGGCATCGTTGTGATGAACACGCCTTACGGCAACGCCATCACCACCGCTGAGCACGCCATTGCCATGATGTTCTCGCTTGTGCGTTCGATCCCGCAAGCGAGCGCCTCGACGCATGCAGGCAAGTGGGAAAAATCGGCGTTTATGGGCGCGGAAGTCTTCGGAAAAACATTGGGCGTGATCGGCTGCGGGAATATCGGCTCCATCGTCGCTGACCGTGCGGTGGGTCTTAAAATGCGCGTCGTCGCGTTTGATCCGTTCCTCACAGAGGAGCGCGCCATCGAACTTGGCGTCGAAAAGGCTGATCTCGAAACGCTGCTGGCGCGGGCTGATATCGTGACGCTGCACACGCCGCTGACGGACCAGACACGCAACATTCTAAGCCGCGAAAATCTCGCCAAGCTGAAAAAGGGCGCCTTTGTGGTGAATTGCGCGCGCGGCGGTTTGCTAGACGAAGAGGCGTTGAAGGACGCGCTCGACGAAGGACGCCTTGCCGGCGCCGCACTGGATGTATTTGCGACGGAGCCGGCAATGGAGCACGCGCTGTTCGGTCATCCTAAAGTCATCGCCACGCCGCATCTCGGCGCCTCCACCTTGGAAGCGCAGGAAAATGTGGCGATACAGGTCGCCGAACAAATGGCGGACTATCTTGTGCGCGGCGCGGTTTCCAATGCGCTCAATTCGCCTTCCGTCACGGCTGAGGAAGCGCCGCGTCTTAAACCCTACATTGCGCTTGCGGAAAAGCTCGGCGCTTTCGCCGGGCAGTTAACCCAGACCGGCCTCAAGAAAATCGAAATCACTTATGAAGGCGAGGTCGCCGCACTTAATCTGAAACCGCTTACGGCATCTGCAGTGGCGGGCGTCCTCAAGCCGATGCTGGCGGAAGTCAACATCGTCAATGCACCAGTGATCGCCCGCGAGCGCGGCATTTCGATTGCGGAAACCACCCGCGATGATGCGGACGCCTATGACAGCATCATTCGCCTCAAGATTGTCACGGAGAATCAAACTCGCACCGTTTCCGGAACCATATTTGGTGCCGCGCCGCGCATCGTTGAAATCAAGGGTGTGGAAATGGAGGCGGGTTTCGCGCCGCACATGCTCTATGTCACCAACGAGGACAGGCCCGGCTTTATCGGCGCGCTCGGCGCCACCCTCGGCGAGGCAGGTGTCAACATTGCAACCTTCAATCTTGGCCGTGCAGCGCCGGGCGAAGGCGCCATCGCCCTGATCGCTGTAGACGAGCCGGTAACGGACGCGGTGCTCGAAAAACTCCGCGCCTTGTCATACGTCAAACAGGCCATGGCGCTGGCGTTTTAGGCGTTAGAGGGCCTATGTCGCAGAGCATAATTTTGGAGTAGACTTCTCTCCGGGTCGACCGGGGAGCATTTGATGGTCAAGAAAATCGCGTTTGGCGCAGTCGCGATATTATTAGCTGCGCCGGTTGCCGCCTATCTGACTATCTGGCTGCTTGGCGAACGCATTCTGGCGAAAACTTACGATATTCCTCCTGCCGGGATTGTCCGCGCGACCGACGGAAGCGATCTTTCGCATGGCGAGCGTATAGCAGACATTGCCGGCTGCACCGGTTGTCACGGCGCGACGCTGAACGGAAAACCATTTGGTGAGGCGCCGTTCGTCTATCGAGCAACCGCCGCCAATCTGGCTCGACTTGCGCTCACATACAGCGACGATGACTTCGCCCGCGCCATCCGCCATGGAGTTCGCAAGAACAAGCGCAGCGTCAACGGCATGCCATCGGCGGCATTTTACGATTTGCGCGACGAGGATCTCGGCGCGATCATTTCCTTCATTCGGTCAAAACCCGACGCAGGCCAACATTTGCCGGCTACGGAGATCAGAATTCTCGGGCGGCTTGAATTACTGCAGGGCCTCTTCCCGCCTGACGCATCGACGATTGATCATGATCGACCGCGCCGCGATCATGATTTGAGCGATCCGCTACAGCAAGGCGAATATCTGGCGCGAATCGCCTGCGCCGAATGTCACGGCATCGCTTTCACGGGCGATAAGAGCGGCCAGGAATCCGCGCCGCCCGATCTCGCCATAGCGGCGGCCTATAGTCTGGACCAGTTCAGTAACTTGATGAAAACCGGTGTTCCGGTCAGTGGGCGTGACCTGCGTCTGATGGGCGATGTCGCCCGGTCTCGTTTCGTCGCTTTCACGGATGACGAGATCGCGGCTATTCACGCCTATCTGACCCATCGTGCCGCGAACTGAGGGAAAGTCTGCAGAGCGAAAAGTCAGGTTTCTAGCGCCGCCTTGCCGGATAGGCCCCGCGGGGCTGTCTTTCTCCCCGGCGCCCAATTTGACCTTTCCCTTTCCGCGCTGTTGCGTATGGTGCGCCGCGTCAATCACGTTATTTGGAGATAGACATGGCGAATGTGGCGGTCGTCGGCGCGCAATGGGGCGACGAGGGCAAGGGCAAGATTGTCGACTGGCTGTCGGCGCGGGCCGATGTCGTGGTCCGGTTTCAGGGCGGCCACAATGCCGGGCACACGCTGGTCATTGACGGCGCTGTTTACAAGCTTTCGTTGTTGCCGTCTGGCGTCGTGCGCAAGGGTTGCTTTGGCGTCATCGGCTCTGGCGTCGTTGTCGACCCGTTTGCATTGCTCGCCGAAATCGACCGCATCGCAGCGCAAGGCGTTTCCGTCACGCCGGACACGCTGATGATCGCCGAGAACGCATCGCTAATCCTGCCCGTTCATTCCGAACTCGACGCGATGCGTGAATCATCCGCTTCCGGTGTAAAGATCGGCACAACCAAACGCGGCATCGGCCCCGCTTACGAAGACAAGGCCGGACGGCGCGGATTGCGCATTGTCGATCTGGCGCACCCCGAAACGCTTCCCGAAAAAGTTGAAAACCTGCTGGTGCATCACAACGCTTTGCGGCGCGGCTTCGGCGTCGCGGAAGTGAACGCCGATGCGCTGGTGGCGCAGCTTCTCGAAATCGCACCGAAGGTGACGCCTTTTGCGCGGCCTGTCTGGCGCGAGCTCGATCAGGCGCACAAAGCAGGCAAGCGCATTCTGTTTGAAGGCGCGCAGGGCATGTTGCTCGATGTCGATCACGGCACTTATCCTTACGTGACCTCGTCAAGCACTGTCGCGGGGCAAGCCGCCACAGGTTCCGGCGTCGGGCCGCGTTCAGTCAATTATGTGCTGGGCATTGTCAAAGCCTATACGACGCGCGTCGGCGAAGGTCCGTTCCCGACCGAGCTCATCGATGATGTCGGCAAGAAACTCGGCGAACGCGGCCATGAATTCGGCACTGTCACTGGGCGCCAGCGCCGTTGCGGCTGGTTTGACGCCTGCCTCGTTCGGCAATCGCTGAAGATCGCCGGCGTCAGCGGCATCGCGTTGACCAAGCTCGATGTGCTCGACGGATTCAAGGAGCTGAAAGTCTGCACCGGCTATCGCATCGGCGCGGAAGAATTTGATTATCTTCCCGCCGGCATCGATGCGCAGGCGAACGCCGAGCCGATTTATGAAACCATGGATGGCTGGTCCGGCTCGACCGAAAAGGCGCGCTCATGGGCGGATCTGCCGGCCGAGGCGGTGAAATATGTCCGCCGCATCGAAGAACTGATCGAAACGCCGGTGGCGCTGGTCTCCACCAGCCCCGAACGTGATGACGTCATTTTGATGCGCGATCCGTTTCAGGACTGATCTCGCGTGAGTGTGACGCACGCCTTACTGGCCTTCCATTCGTCGCGCGGCTAGCATGGGTATCGTAAAAGAGGTGAATGGCATGATGCAGCGCGTAAAGATGTTTTTGTTCCCGGCAATCGTTGTGTTCGGCATTGCGATTTTCGCCTTCACCGGACGAACGACCGCGTCCGGGGCTGATTACAGGCTCGAAAGAGAGCCCGAAATTGTCGCGGTCACCTTTGCGTCCGCTTGGTGTTCTTCCTGTAAAATTTTGCAGCCGCGTCTGGCGGAAGTTATTCCTGACTTTGCTGACAAGCCTGTGAAGTTTGTCGAACTTGATTTCACCTTTGGTCAACGCGGCGCCGTTGAAGAAAAAGCGCGCGCCGAAGGGCTTGCAGAGATTTACCCGCGCTTTAAAGGCGCCACCGGATTCACGCTGCTGGTTGACCATAAGACCGGAGAGATCATCGACACGCTGACCATGAACCACTCCAAACCGGCCATGCGAGCAGCCCTTGCGCAGGCGCTCGCCGTTGCAGAGCTGAATGGTGAAGCGCCTGTTGCTGCGCAGTAATTCCCATACAGATAAATAAAATTCTATCTTGACGCCAGGCGATATCGACCTTTCCAATCATTCGGAATTGCGCTCGTCGCAGGTTGCGTCTAACACCGATTTCACTTGCTGTTTTGCGCTTTTTGGCGCAGAATAAATTTGTTCCGAGGGGCGTCCCGCCTGTCGCCAATGGACGACAGCTTGTGCGACGCGCAACTCATTGACTCTGTTGAGTCACGGGCGCTGCGCGTCATATTGACAAGGTCAAAGCAAGCTTGGGCATATGGGACTGAGACGAACCCTTTGAACCTGATCCGGGTCATGCCGGCGCAGGGACGGGACTGCGAGAAGTCCGTGTATCATGGCGACAATATTGGTCTGCGGACTTAGCGTCGATTTCCTCATCGCGAGGATCCTGAAGGCTTAAGCAGCGATGAGGAGACCGGCGCTGGGGTTTAGTGTGACAAGTTCCGAACCAAACTCTGCGCTTGCACGTGTGCGCAGAGTTTCCATGTGCGCAAGATCCGTCTGCGCGACAGTGTTAGGCGTCATGACGCTATTTGCTGCTGCGTCCGCTGAGCAGGGTGCCGCTGCGTGCGAATCCCTTAGCCACGAAAATTCTAAATACATCGTCTGCCGGGTTGATCCGGCGGTTCACGACATCCGGCTTTTTCTGAACAACGGCCAGGGCGAGCCGTTCGGACATTTCAACTGGGTGAATGACGCACTGTCGAAACAGGGCGAGCGGCTCGTCTTCGCCATGAATGCCGGCATGTATCACGAGGACCGCGCGCCGGTCGGATTTTACCGCGAGAACGGCGAGGATATTGCGCCCGTAAACGCCAATGACGGGCCCGGCAATTTTCATATGAAGCCCAATGGCGTTTTTTATGTGCTGGAAAACGGCGCCGCCGGCGTCGACGAGACAGGCGTCTTCGTGATGACCAAGCGCATGCCGCCGCGATACACCACTCAATCCGGGCCGATGCTGGTGATTGGCGGCGCCATTCATCCAAAATTCCTGCCCGAGTCAGATTCCTTCAAGCGCCGAAATGGCGTCGGCGTCACCGAAGCGGGCGAGGTGATCTTCGCGCTCGCCGATACGCCGGTCAGGTTTTACGATTTCGCGGTCTTTTTCCGCGATGTATTAAAAACGCCGAACGCGCTTTATCTCGACGGAACCATATCGCGGCTTTATGCGCCCGAACTTGAGCGCAACGATCCCGGCGCCGCCATGGGGCCGATTGTGGGCGTGGTGGTGAAAGGTGATTGAACGAGGCGCCGGCAAAAGTTTTTACGTGCCGTCGCTGTCGATGCGAAGTGGATTGCACGGCCACATCGCGAAACGCTACTGATCCCAGCCATGAACCGGAATGCCGCGACCGCCAATGGGCACGGCGGGCATGCGTTTGTTCAGCGGACGCGGGCGAAACTCAGGATGCAGGAACAGCGATGTCGCCGTCCGGTAATGGCGCAAAGCGCGAAAATCGAACATGTCGATTTCGATGAGATCAAGGCTGCGCAAATATTCCGCCGTGTTCGGATACCATTCGGAATTGTCGAGAATGATGAAGCCGCCCGGCCGCAACAGCCGCGCCGCAGCTTTCGCGCATGCGAGCCGGTTTCCGGCGGGATCGATGCAAATGATGTCGTATCGGTCTTCCATTGCGGCGAGCGATCTGTTGAGCGCGCTCTGTTCGATTAGAACGGTTTTGACATTCTCCAGCTTGCGCTCGTCGAGCTTCTTCGCCCAGCCTGCGTCGGTCTCGACGGCGGTGATGCTTTTGACGCGCTTGGAGAGAAAAATCGTCGAGCTTCCCGTGCCGATCTCCAGCACGTCGGCCCAGCTCAAATCCTGCGACATAAGATATTCGATGAGCCCGTAAGACCACATGGGAATTTCTTCGCCATTGCCGAGGAGTGGTTTGTTTTCTTCCTGCGATCGGGTGAAGCCGAAATCCGTAACCAAAATATTGACGAGGGAGGCGAGAAACGCGGTCGGCAGCGGCAGCCGAAGCAGGCTGCGTTTCTGCATGGCGGCGTCGTCTTCATTCCGGCTGAGGTCGGCCCTGACCCAGTAACTTTCTTCTTCGCTCATATCGCCTCGTTCCGCCTTTATTTTGCGCGCTGGCAATGTTTCGGAAAATGCCCGTGAAATCAACGCGGCAGGCTGGTGCTTGAAAGCCGCCTCACCAAATGGTAGCTCTGACGCCACATTCCGAGGGGCGCCGGCGCACCGGCTGAGATCGTGTTCTTTCCTGAAAGGGAAAACTTCACACGGGCACCCTTTGAACCTGATCGGTTAAGACCGGCGTAGGGACGGGAGCGCGCGTGAACGACCTCAAAGACATATTGTTGGACGGTGAGAAGGTGCTGTGGTCTGGGAAGCCAGACTGGGACAGAGCAGAACAGCCCAAAACAGGCTGGCGTGCAAAGTCTGGAGTTGTCAAATTCGCGCTCGCGACACTTTTTTCGTTTATTGTGTTGATGGCTTTCGGGATGATCGCCGATCCGCAAGGTTTTGCGAGTGGCGTCCTTGGCGTTTTTATCGTGATATTGGCGATTTCTTTTGTAATTGCACTATTGAATGTTTTTGATCGAAGTGCTCCAGCGCAAATCCGGTACGATCATTTTTACGCTATCACCGATTGGCGACTTATTATTCATGATCGTAATAAAGACACGACCCAGAGCGTCATGGGGTCGATTCTCTTCGAGGTAACGACGACGCAAAATGGCGAAACAAAAAACTTATGTGTCAGCTACGCGCATCCGGATGACGGATTTGCGATTTTGCATGCGTTGTCAGATGCGCGCCCGGCGGAAAAGCTGTTGCTCAAAAACTTCTCCCGACGAAAGGCAGAGAAATGAACAAACATGTCCCCCAATCCGAGTTCAAAACGCCGGAAGTGACGACCGGCCCACTGCCCGCATCGCGCAAGGTCTATGTGTCAGGTGATCTTCACCCGGAAATCGCCGTGCCGGTGCGCGAGATCGATCTGCACCCCTCCGCCAATGAGCCTTCCGTGCCGGTCTATGACACGTCGGGGCCTTACACCGATCCGAATGTCACGATTGACGTTGAAAAGGGCCTCGCGCGCACGCGCACCGCATGGGTGAAAGCGCGCGGACATGTCGAGGAATATGATGGCCGCGATGTAAAGCCCGAAGACAATGGCGGCGCGAGCGGCAAACATCTCGCCCGTGAGTTCCCGATCAAGAACCGTCCCTTGCGCGGCACCGGCACCGGCCCGGTCACCCAATATGAATTCGCGCGCGCCGGAATCATCACCGAGGAGATGGAATTCGTCGCCATCCGCGAAAACTTGGGCCGCAAAGAAATGCTCGACGGCGCGGAAGAGCGCGTGGCGCTGGGCGAGTCGTTTGGCGCGGAGATCCCGCCCTTCATCACGCCGGAATTTGTCCGCTCGGAAATCGCCCGCGGCCGCGCCATCATCCCCTCCAATATCAACCACCCGGAGATTGAACCGCAGATCATCGGCCGCAATTTCCTCGTGAAGATCAACGCCAATATCGGCAACTCCGCTGTCGCGTCGTCGGTGGAGGAGGAAGTGGACAAAATGGTCTGGGCGACGCGCTGGGGCGCCGACAACGTCATGGACCTGTCGACCGGCCGCAATATTCACAACACCCGCGAATGGATCATTCGCAATTCGCCGGTCCCCATCGGCACGGTGCCGATCTATCAGGCGCTGGAGAAAGTGAACGGCGTCGCGGAGGATTTAACGTGGGAGGTCTATCGCGACACGCTAATCGAACAAGCCGAACAGGGCGTCGATTATTTCACCATCCACGCCGGCGTGCGCTTGCCCTAT
>BQJG01000041.1 GCA_021604585.1 Hyphococcus sp. | reverse complement strand
ACCCGCTGGGAAGAGACATGGACTCCGGCGCAGGCGACCCTGTCGGCCTATAAGAGGCGTCTTAAAACCTATCAGGGTGAAGCGCGGCGTGGCGGCGGCCTGTCACTATTATCGTTCCGCCAGCGCGACGGCGTTCTCGTTGGCGGCGCGACACTGAGCAACATCCGCTATGGGGCGGCGCGGTCGGCGATCCTCGGCTATTGGATCGGCTCGCCGCATATCCGCCAGGGCTATGGCCGCGCTGGTCTTTTGGCTTTGAAGGCGCATGCCTTTGAGCGCATCGGACTGAACCGCATCGTCGCGGCGTGTCAGCCGGAGAATGTTGCATCGCAAAAGTTGCTCGAGGCCTGCGGCTTTATCCGCGAAGGCCGCTCGCGGGACTATCTGCGAATCAACGGCGAGTGGCGCGATCACGACATTTACGCCGTCACCGCCGCAGATCACGACAAAACTTCCTCAAGCGTTGGCGCAAATCCCGGCACGCTGTCCTAATCTGCTCATTTGCGGTGAAGCGAGCGAAAAAATATCTCATAGGGCCGGTGCGCCCCTTGCGATAATGTCACGTAAGCGTGAGAATAAAGCAGGGCGTGGCGCGCGTCGTTAACGATGCGCGAAGGCCGGGTTTTTGCACTGATATCAGCAAATCTCGCTGACAGGCGGCCCGGTTCTTGTGGGGAGCCACAGGAGACAGCCGTTTTAGGACGGCAGGTGAGCATGTGTTAAGGGGTCTCGGGGCTATATGATCGCTATTGGTGTTTTCGGCGTGGCTGAGGGTTTTTCGAGCGGTTTGGCCGGATTGGCGCAAGCAGAGTTAATGCGCGGGGCGGTGGCGGGCGCCTTTATCGTTGCAATGGCGTTTCTCGCCGGCTACGCGGCGATCCGCCGAAGCGGGCTCGCGGTTTGCGCACTGCTCATGGTGATCGGCGCTGCGGCCCTCGAATTTTCCTGGCTCGGTCTGCTCTCTTCTTTACCAGCCGAAGCCGTGGTGATGATGCAGGCGCTGTTCGCCGCCGCCGCCATTGTCTTTCTTTCCGCCTCGGTCGGCGCCGCCCGTTACAATCCGCTGCTTGGCGGCGTGATGTTCACTGCCGCGCTGGTGATTGGCGGCATGGGACTGATCAACTTTTTTGAACGCATCGACCTTGCGCCGCTCATGCGCTGGGCGCTGATCGGCGTTGGCGGTTTTGCTGTCGTGCTAACCGTGACGCAAGCGCTGCGCGGAGATTCCGGCGCTCGGCTAGTGTTGCCTGGCGTTTTGATGGCTGCGGCCGCGCCGGTGATCGGCATGTTCGGCGCCGAAGGGTCAGCGCTGATCGCGTTCACGTCCCACGGCCTGTTCACGCTCGGCGTGCTCGCCGCCAGTATTGTCGCGCTGACAGAAACAGGCGTGTCGCAGGCGGTCCAGCATGCGACGGATTTCGGCTTGCGGACGTCGCATGACGCTGCGCCGCGCCACGGTGAAGTCAAAACCGCGCGCGAACGCAACGAGATCGTTCTCGACAGTCAGATCGCCCGGGTTCTCGATTATTCCGGCGTCGGCATTTGGGACTGGAGCTACAATTCCGTAGACCAGACAGAATCGCTGCCGCAATTGCTCGGCGCGGATTCCAATGCGCCGTTCACACCTGACGCATTGCGGAATTTCATCCACCCGGAAGACATTATTCGTTTTGATTCTGAATTATTGACGCCGGTTGACGGGCCGTTCGACACTTGCATGCGTCTGTTCGATGGGCGGTTGATCCGTATGCGCGGCGCGCGGGCGGCCAATGAGGAAAATGGCGAGATCGAACGTCTTGTGGCGTTTGTCGAAGAGGTCGCGCCCGCCGGCAACGGCGTCAATCAGGCGCGCGTTCGCTCAGCAACAGAAGCGGCCATCATTCCGGCATCCTCCGACCCGATGAGCGCGAAACTCTCCGCAGCGCTTGGCAATGGCGACATCGTGGCGGCCTTCCAGCCGATCGTATCGCTCGATAATGAAAAGATCGCCGGCTACGAAGCGTTGGCGCGCTGGCGCGGACAGGAAGCAGGCGCTGAAGAGGGGCCGGAGCGGTTTGTACGCGCGGCTGAACGCATCGGACAGGGCGGGGTTCTCGCAACGACCATGCTTGATCAGGCGGCGTCTTTTCTTGCCGACGCATTGAAGAAAGAAAAGCGCAAGGATCTGTTCGTTGCGATGAATGTCTCCTGGGGTCAAATTCGCGAAGACAGTTTCCTTGAGGCGGTGCGCGACGCAATTACGAAATACGACTTGCCGAAAAAATCGCTCGTGCTTGAACTGACCGAAGCAGATGCGGTGTCTGACTCGGCGCTGGCGGGCGATGTCTTCCGCAAGCTGAAAAATTCCGGCGTCGCGCTCGCCTTTGATGATTTCGGCGCGGGCTTTACCTGCCTTTCAAACTTGCGAAAATATGACTTCGATTATCTGAAAATCGACAAGTCGTTCACCAGCGATCTCGACTCCGGTGGTGACGGCGCGAAGATTGTCGGGTCATTGGCTGGGCTCGGCAAAGATCTCGGCCTCAAGGTGATCGTTGAAGGTCTTGAGTCGAAATCGGCCTCATCCAAGGCCCGCCACTTTGGCTGCGCCTATGGACAGGGATATGCTTTTGGCAAGCCGCTTGTGGTGGAGCCGCCAAAAGTTGAAGCGACGCCAATGGAAACCCCGGTAGAAACGTCTGCGGAAACGACGGTTGAAAGCCCGAACATGGCGATGGCGGATGATGAACCGGCTATGGCGGGCGAAGAGGCTGTCATGGCCGCTGCTTCAACTGAAGGCGACGAAGCGGCGGAAGCGCCGTTGACGCGAAAGCTCGAAGTGTCTTTTTCCGGCGGCGATGAAGAACCGAAAGCGCGCGGCTGGCGCTTATGGCGCGGCGAACGCGATCTTCGCTAGAAACGTACGGCCTAATTCAGAGGCTCGTCTTCGTCGCGTGCCGACGCCCACTCCGTTGACAGCATGGCGCTGGTGACGCCGAGTTTTGCGAGCGCGCGTTTCCATAGCGCTTCATTCGCGCCGTTGAAGATAATCTCTTCATCGGACTCGCAATGCGCCCAGGCGTTCATCGCAATTTCTTCTTCGAGCTGACCCGGCCCCCAACCGGCGTGACCGATCGCCAGCAAATAGCGTTTCGGCGCCGGCCGTTTGGGACTGCTGCCGGCGATGTCCACCAGAATGTCCCGGCTCGCGGTAAGGCCAACCTTGCTGTCGAGCGTTAATGTCGTGTCGATCTGATAATCGAGCGTGTGCAGCACCAATCCGCGTTCCGTCTGAACGGGGCCGCCAAAAAAGACCGGGGTTTCATCTGCATTCGCTTGCGGTGCGATCTCTAGCTGTTCGAGCAGCTCAGACAGTTCAATATCATCAAGCGGTTTGTTGATGATCACGCCCATGGCGTGGTCTTCGTCATGAGCGCAGACAAACACTACCGACCGGTCAAACCGCGGATCGCCCATATTCGGCATGGCGATGAGCAACTGTCCCGAAAGAAAGTCGCGGTCCGATCCGCTTTTTTTGACAGTCAACTTCTTGGTCATAGAGGTAAAAGGTAAGTCTCGTCCTCTCACGATGCAAGGCCGCAGGGTTTGAGCGTCAAGTAGGCTCTAAATCTTTGTTGCGCGCGGAAAATCACCGCGATATGGAATTTTGATGATCCTGATTTTTGTCTACGGACCACCGGCCGCCGGAAAATACACAGTATCGCGAAAGCTGGCGGAGTTGACCGGGCTGCCCTTGTTTCACAATCATTTGATTGTTGATGCGGTCGCGGCGTTGTTTCCGTTTGGCAGCGCGTCTTTCGTCCGTTTACGCGAGCAGTTTTGGCTCGATGCGATTAGCGCCGCCTGCACCGAAGGCCGGTCTTTGATCTTCACGTTCCAGCCGGAAGCTTCCGTTTCGCCGGGATTCGCCGGGCGCGTGACGGGGCTGGTCAAAAGCGCTGGCGGTGAAATCAAATTCGTGCATCTAAAGCTTTCAGCCCAGGGGCAAATGGAGCGCATCGCGAATGAAGATCGCGGAAAATTCGGCAAACTCCGGGATGCTGAGCTGTTGCGCACGCTACAAGACGAATTTGAAGCGTGTGAAAATGCCATGCCCGCTTCGGATATGACAATCGACACAGAGACAACCTCGCCGGAGGCCGCCGCGAAACAGATCGTAGAGCTGGTCCAGCCTTGTCTCGACAGCCAGCGAGAAGTTTGACGAAAGCTGCCTTCCGAATTCGCGACAAATTTGGCGATTACGGTGGACGCCAGAACGCCGCCGCCCTACAAACCCGGCGAACCCTCAAATAAGGAGACACACCCCGTGAGCATTTCTGTTGGCGACAAAATTCCTGATGTGAAAGTCATGCTGGCGACAGCCGAAGGCCCGCAAGCGGCGCAAACCGGCGAATTGTTGGGCGCTGGTAAAATCGCACTATTCTCCGTACCCGGCGCATTCACGCCAACCTGTTCGGCGAAACATTTGCCAGGCTTTGTTGAAAAAGCGGGCGACTTTACCGCCAAAGGCGTCGACAAGATCGTCTGTATGTCGGTCAATGACGCGTTTGTCATGGGCGCTTGGGGCAAATCCCAGAACGCTGGCGATAATGTGGTGATGATGGCGGACGGCAATGGCGATTTCGCCCGCGCCCTCGGGCTCGTCATGGACGGCAAGGGCTTTGGCATGGGCGAACGCTCGCAGCGCTTTTCCGCCGTGATCGAGAACGGCGTTGTCAAGCACCTCAATGTTGAAGCGCCGGGAGCCTTTGACGTTTCCAGCGCAGAGCACATGCTCGGCCAGCTTTAGTCTGGTTTCATAAAACGATTGATTGTGTCATCCCGGAAAACGCTGAAAGCGTTTATCCGGGATCTTTGTGCTTCGGGTTACAACCGAGTTGCGATCCCGGCTCTCCGCTTCGCTCGGCCGGGATGACAACCCTCGATTTAGGCAAAAGCTTCGGCGCCGGCTCGCGCCAATTCGTCGACGCGGTCATTTTCCGGATGGCCGCTATGACCTTTCACCCATTTCCATTCGATGGTTCGGCCTTGCGTGAGCGCATCGAGCTGCTCCCATAGGTCGCGATTTTTTACCGGCTGTTTGGATGCATTTTTCCAGCCGTTTTTCTTCCAGCCTTTGATCCAGCTGGTGATACCGTTCTTCACATACTGGCTGTCGGTCACAAGGATGATGGACGGTTCGTCAGCGGTCGCCTCCAGGGCGCGAATGGCCGCCAGCATCTCCATGCGGTTGTTGGTGGTTTCCGCTTCGCCGCCATTCAGCTCGCGGCGTTTGCCATTCTCGATAATCAACACGCCCCAGCCGCCAGGCCCCGGATTGCCAAGACAGGCGCCGTCCGTAAAAACTTCAATCATGTAACTCTCTTGTCAGCTCGCAAGACGCAGCGGCGTGTTGAACACAACGTCTTCTCGTGCGGTCTCTATCGTTTCGATTTGCACCGTGCGGCGCGCCGCAAGCGCGGTCAAGAATTCTTCGACAAGAGATTCCGGCGCTGATGCGCCAGCGCTGAGACCAATTGTTTTTGCGCCATCTATCAGCGGCCAATCGGCGGCGGTTGCATCCTCCATCAGGCAGGCTTTGCGCGCGCCAGCCATGCGGGCGGTTTCAACCAGCCGGACAGAATTGGAAGATGTCGGCGAGCCGATCACCAAAAACAAATCGGCGCCGCGCGCGGTGGCTTTCACCGCCTGCTGGCGGTTTGAGGTGGCGTAGCAAATGTCTTCGCGCGCCGGCCCGGCGATGTTGGGAAAGCGTTGCTTCAGGACGGCGATCATTTCGTGCGTCTCGTCAACGGATAGCGTCGTCTGCGTTGCATAGGCCAGAAGGCCGTCGAGGTCGGGAAGCGCTGCAATATCGTCGAGCGTTTCCACCAATAAAACAGCGCCTGCGCTTGCCTGACCGATGGCGCCGATGACTTCCGGGTGATTGGCGTGGCCGATCAGAATTGTCGTCCGGCCAGCGGCGGCGTAACGGCGGATCTGGGAGTGCACCTTCAGCACAAGCGGGCAGGTGGCGTCGATCTTGATCAGCTTGCGCGCCGCCGCTTCATCATGGGCTGATATCGGCGCGCCATGTGCGGAAAATACGACTGGCCGGTCTGAAGGAACGTCGCGCAGTGATTCGACGAAGATCGCGCCCATGGCCGATAGCCGCGCCACCACATGGATGTTGTGAACGATCTCATGGCGCACATAGACCGGGGCGCCGTGCAGCGCCAGCGCCTCTTCGACAGTGCGGATAGCGCGCTCGACCCCGGCGCAAAACCCTCGCGGCGAAGCAAGACGCACCGTGATAGGCGGTTTGAGAGGGTTAGCGCGCTGACGCATTCTGTTTTTCGGCCTCCTTTGGCCAAGCCGCTTCTTGTGCTCCGGCGCGGATGACAAGCCGGTTCGGGCCGAATTCCGACATTGCGCCTTCTGCAGTGAGACGCTACGAGAAGCTGCCCCTGCTTCGGGGCGCTCTTGCGGCTGTCCCGGGACGTTCCTAAGCCAGCGGCAAGGCTATTTTATGGTAGATATAAGGGTTCGAGCCGATGAATAAACGCCTCGCCGTGGCGCTTTTCGCCGCACTGGCCGTCACTGGCTGCGCTGGTAATCAGGAAGCTCGCGAGGCGCGCAAGGCCCGAGCCGCGAACCCTGCGCCATGTCCGAATATCGTTGTGCTTAGCGAAGCCGCCCGATTCATCGATTTCGACGGCGCCCAGACCATCGAAAACGTCACCTATACGGGCGAAGTGGTGAATGTGACATCGACCTGCCGCTATTTCGAAGATGAGCCGATCAAAGCGGGGCTGACCATCGACTTTGCCTTTGGCCGTGGACCGAAAGCGACTGTGGACAAAAAAGTGTTCAATTATTTTGTCGCCGTCACCCGTCGCGATTCCGATGTCATCGCGAAAGTCGAATATCCGCTCCAGGTAAGCTTCAGTGGCGACCAGCCTGTGCAAACCGCCAAGATCGACATTGACGACATCATCATTCCTCGTGCTGGCGAAGAAATTTCCGGTTTGAACTTTGAGATCGTTGTCGGTTTTTCGGTGACGCCGCAGCAGGCGATTTACAACCGGTCCGGCAAGAGCCTGAAATTTCCAGACATAAAATGACTCTAAAAGACGAATTGTCGAAGATCGTCGGCGAAGCCTTCGCCGCCGAAGGCTTGGATCATGCGCTTGGTGCTGTAAAGGCGGCTGACCGGCCTGATCTCGCGCAATTCCAATGCAATGGAGCGCTCGCAGCAGCAAAAGCGGCGAAGAAAAATCCGCGTGAGATCGCCAATGCAGTGACGGCTCATCTATCAGCGGCGCCTGCGTTTGCTGAAGTTGCTATCGCGGGGCCCGGCTTCATCAACTTCAAGCTTGCCGATGAATTTGTCGCGGCGCATATCGCTTCGCTTGGCGAGGATGCGCATTACGGGACCTGGACAAGACCGGCGCCGGAAAAAATCGTCATCGATTTTGGCGGTCCGAACGTCGCCAAGCCGCTGCATGTGGGCCATTTGCGAGCTGCGATTATCGGCGAATGCTTGAAGCGGGTCATGCGCTGCGCTGGTGATGAGGTGATCGGCGATGTTCATCTCGGCGATTGGGGGCTGCAAATGGGCCAGCTGATTTCCGAGCTGCAATTGCGTCAGCCGGAACTGGTTTATTTTGACCCTGATGCAACAGGACCGTTTCCCCAGGAACCGCCCATAAGCCTTTCAGATCTTGAGGAAATGTACCCGGTGGCTTCCGCTGCATCGAAGGCGGATCCGGCCCGCGCCGGTCTCGCCCGAAAAGCGACCAAGGCGTTGCAGGACGGCCGTCCGGGCTATCGCGCCTTGTGGCGCCATTTTGTCGATTTATCCGTCAACGCCATGAAGCGCGACTATGCCGATCTCGATGTGGAGTTTGACCTGTGGAAGGGTGAGGCGGACGCTGATCCGTTGATCCCTGAGCTCACCGAAGACCTGACGAAACGCGGCGTGATCGAAGCCTCCGACGGGGCGCAGATCATTCGCGTCGCCCGCGACGACGACAAGAAAGAAATGCCGCCGATCATCTTTTTGAATTCGGAAGGCGCGGTTGGGTATCACGCTACCGATGTTGCGACGATTGTTGACCGCAAACGATCGCTTGATCCGGACCGCATTCTCTATGTGGTCGATGCGCGTCAGCGTTTGCACTTCGAACAAGTGTTTCGCGCTGTCGAAAAGGCGGGTTATTTCAAAGAAGAAAAACTCGAGCATCTCTGGTTCGGCACCATGAACGGCAAAGACGGCAAGCCGTTCAAAACACGCGAGGGCGGAACCTTAAAGCTGCGCGACTTTATTGATATGGTCACTGACCGCGCGAAAGAACGCCTCGTCGAGAGTGGCTTTGCGGCCGGTTACAGCGAAGAAGAAACCACGAAAGTCGCGCAGCAAGTCGGCATTGCCGCGCTTAAATTCGCCGACCTCTCCAATCCCCGCACCAGCGATTATATGTTCGACCTCGACAGGTTCATGGCGTTTGAAGGCAAGACCGGCCCATATCTGCTTTACGCCAGCGTTCGGGTTCGCTCGATGCTGGCCAAGGCGAAAGCCGCAGGCGCTGGCGAGCCGGGCCCGGTGATGATTTCGGCGCCGGAGGAAACCGATCTCGCGCTGGTGCTGCTTGGTTTCGCAGACGCTATGCGCGACGCCTATGAAAAGCGCTTGCCGCACCTTTTATGTGATCACGCTTTTTCGCTGGCGCAGGCCTTTTCGAAATTCTATGCCGCCTGCCGGATCGTCGATGAGGCCGACGCCGCCAAGCGCGAATCGCGACTCACCCTGGCCGGACTGGCCGGCGGACAGCTCGACTTAGTGCTGTCTTTGCTGGGGTTTTCCGCGCCGGAGCGGATGTAGGCGCTCACCGATCTGTGACTTATCGCCCACACTTGCGAGGGGAAATTGGGACCAGTTTTGGGGCCTGTTTCGTGATTAAATCACGTTCTTGCGTTAACCATATGTGATTTAAAGCAAATTCCTCCACATCGTCGAATAGCGTCCGAATGGCGCAAAACGTCACAGAACATTCAGGAAGACAGCTCGGCTTTGTCACTTTAGTGTCACCTAAACTACCTATGGCCAGTCGCGTACATCGCGCCGCGCAATGGGGTTGCGGAAATATCAGTTCCAGCTTGGGGAATATCACATGAAACTAATGAAAACGCTCTCCGCCGGAGTGGCGGCAGTCGCACTGACGACGGCGTTCGCCACCGTGGCGACACCAGTTATGGCGCAGCAGACGACGTCCGACCTTCGCGGCGTCGTTACAGATGAATCCGGCGCACCGATTGCTGGCGCCAGTGTGGCGGTGACCGACACTCGGACCGGCACTACGAGAAACGCAACTACTGACTCACAGGGTCGCTTCTCGGCGCGAAACCTTTCCACGACTGGTGAGTACCGCGTTTCGGCATCCGCAGGAGGCTTCCAGAGCGAAGCCGTCGATGGCATTCGCCTTTCGCTGGGCGACACGGCTGTCGTCTCTATCGATCTTGCACGAGGCGCTGGTTCTGACGATGAAATCGTCGTCGTTGCAACGCGCTCTTCTGTTGCAGATGTCGCTATCGGCCCATCGGCGACTTTTAACTTCGACGATTTGCAGTCGACGCCCGCCGCAAGCCGCGACATTAAAGATATCATTCGCACCGACCCGCGTCTGTTCATCGACGAATCGAACGGCAACGGCTTGCAGTGCGCCGGCGCCAGCCCGCGCTTCAACAGCCTCACCGTCGACGGCATCAAGCTGAACGACAATTTCGGTCTGAACGCAAACGGTTATCCGACCGAACGCCTTCCATTCCCATTCGATGCGATCAACCAGGTTGCCGTCGAATTGGCGCCGTTCGATGTTGAATATGGCGGGTTCACGGGCTGTAACATCAACGCTGTTACGCGAACCGGCTCAAACGAAGTGCACGGCAGTGCTTGGGTCGATTATACGTCAGACAAATTCAATGGCAGCAAGGTCAATGGTTCGGCATTTGATAAGGGCGACTACAGCGACTTCCGCTATGGCGCGACGCTTGGTCTGCCGATCATCAAGGACAAGCTGTTCTTCTTCGGCGCCTTTGAACAGGTCAACGAAACGGCGATTATTGCGCAAGGTCCGGCCGAAGCCGGCGCTATTGGCGTTCAAGGCGTCAGTCAGGCCCAGCTTGACCGGATCATCGGCATTGCCTCGACCATGTATGGCTATGACGTCGGCGCCGTTCCGGATGCTTACGCAGAACGCGATCGCAAATTCCTGGCCCGCCTAGATTGGAATATCAACGACTTCCATCGTGCGTCCTTCACCTACAACCGCAATAACGGCAACACTCTGACGCCGTCTGATGCGAGCCCGACGGAATACGAATTCTTCAACCACTTCTATAACCGTTCGACATTGTTGAACTCATACTCCGGTCAGTTGTTCTCTGATTGGTCGGACAACTTCTCGACCGAAGTTCGTGCGTCCTACACGACGAACGACACCGGTCAAAACTCGGTTGGCGGAACCGATTTCGGCGAAGTTCAGATCCGCACGCGTAACAATGGTCAAAATGCGACCGTTTATTTCGGTGCAGACGACTCACGCCACTCTAACAAACTCGACACCAAAACGCTGAACTTCAAGGTCAAGGGCGACTACACCTTCAACAACAATTTGTTCAGCTTTGGTTTTGAGCGCGAGCAAGTTGAAGTCTTCAACCTGTTCATTCAGCACACCGAAGGCGAATATCGTTTTGACGCCACCAGCAACCCTGACGCCGATGAAAACATCGACGCGTTTGAAGCCGGTATGATTGACGATATCTTTTATGGAAACGCAGCCATCACAAACAATCCGGCTGACGGCGCTGCTAACTTTAAATTCGCAACCAACACCCTGTTTGTTCAGGACACGGTCGACTTTGATGAAATCAACTTCTCGTTTACCGCCGGTCTTCGCTATGACTTCTATACGTCAGGCGACGTTCCAGCGCTTAACAATGATTTCGTAGCGCGAAATGGGTACGCAAACACCGAGACCTTTGACGGTCGCGGCTTGCTCCAGCCACGCTTCGGCTTCAACTGGGATCCGAGCGAGCGTCTTTCCATTCATGGCGGCGCCGGCCTGTTCTCAGGCGGCAATCCGAACGTCTGGCTCTCCAACAGCTATCAAAATGACAGCCGGACGACGATTCAGACCTACCGGGGCGACGTTGATTCGACGGTGCCGGGCTTCTGGGGCAACGACGAAGGCGGCATGGACCGTCCGTTCTACAGTGTGCCGAATGATCAGTTCGCTGAGGTTGCGCTTGGCGCCGCCGCAAACAGCGGCGTCAACGCGATCGATCCAAACTTCGAAGTTCCTTCGCAGTATAAAGTAGCCCTCGGGTTCACCTATGAAATCGGCGACGGTTACTTCCTGCAGGTCGACGGCATCTACTCGGACGATAAAGATGCGGCGACGATCACCGACGCAACGCTGACTCAAATAGGCACTGCGCCTGATGGTCGTCCAATCTATCGCTCAGTCGACAATTCCGATCCGGATTGTGCGACCAGCCCTGCAGATTCGAGCGTGTGTGACGGCCGTTCACGCAATCAGGACTTCATCTTGGGCAACAATGATGGCGGCAAGTCGAAGGTTATTTCGGCAGCCCTTTCCAAGGACTATGAATTTGCGGGCGGAACGCGCGCCAACTGGACGCTTGCTTACGCGTATACGGATGCAAAAGACCGCAATCCGATGACGTCGTCAGTCGCTTTCTCCAACTTCGTCAACTTCTCAACATCGGACCCGAATAATCCTTCGTTGGCGAACTCAAACTACGAAGTGCCGCACCGCTTCACCTTGCGTGCGGGCATCGACTTCCCGATCTTCGGGGATGACCTCTTCACCAAGTTCGATCTGTTCGGCGTGATGTCGCAGTCGCGTCCTTACAGCGTTGTCTTCCAGGATGCCGGCGATCTGTTCGGCGACGGCCTAGACGGTCGCCACCTGCAATATGTCCCGACCGGCGCCGGCGATTCCAACGTGATCTTCGCACCGGGCTTTGACACCGCTGGCTTCTTCGGTGTGGTTAGTGCGCTCGGACTTGATCAATATGCGGGCGGCATTGCACCTCGCAACGCCTTCCAGTCTGACTGGTATTCCCAGTGGGATCTGCGTATCGAGCAGGAGCTTCCGGGGCTGCTTGACGGTCATAAAGCGGCTGCGTTCGTGATCATCGACAATATCGGCAACCTCATCAATGACAAGTGGGGCGTGATCAATCAGGCCGGCTTCCCAGGCAACGTTTCACTCGCAACGGTTAACGAGAGCGTTGGCTGTGCAGAGTGCGCACCTGGGTCTGCGCTTGGGCCGAACGGAGAGTATATCTTCACCGACTTCAACAATGTCGATCCCGCCACGATTCAGTCGCCGGTGACGTCAGCTTCGGTCTGGCAGATCCGCTTCGGCCTTCGCTACTCGTTCTAATTCAGCGAGCAGCAACAACTTTTGGAAAAGGCGGCCCTCGGGCCGCCTTTTTCTTTAGGCCAGATTCCTGTGATTGGCGTCCGTTTCAGCGATTGTCAGGATTGGGGTTGTGAATGAATACGCCGGCTATGCTGAGCAAGCCGGCGCCCGCGCCATAGACGAGAAAAATCGGCGAGAACGTGCCGAAAGCGTCTCCCGTCATGCCAGTGAGCGTCGGCCCGAGCATGGCGACAGTCGCGAACAAATTCATCGCGCCCAGAATGGCTGGAGAATTTTTCAACCCGAAATAGTCAATAGCAAGAACGGTCGTTGCAAACAGGATCATGCCAAAGGCGAACCCCTCAAACAGCGCAAATATAATGGCGATGACTGGGGTGACGGCGAAAGAAAGCGCAATCATTCCGACCGCTTCGGCCGCGAGCCCGGCAAGCAACAAATAGCGCGCGCGCGTAAACTTGACGGCGACGCCGCCCGCGGCGCGTGCAATTGCGTTCGATGCAGCATGAAGGCTCAGCATGGCGCTGGCGAAACCAGCCGTCAGGCCAAAGCCGGTCAAATGCGTGACCGCCCAGCTTGAAACCGAGACGCCGCAGAAATAGGCGGCCATTAACGCGCCGCCGATCAGGTAAAACGCCGGCGCCCGCAAGGCCTCTCTCAGTGTCCAGTCTCGCCCTGCGGCCTCGCCGGGTGCGCGCTTTTCCCGTGCGGTGACTTCTTTTGTTGTCTTCGCATCTCTCGGTAAAAAATTTGAGTCGGCGAAAATGAGTAATGCGGCGCCCAGCGCAACGATCACCAAGGCCGCCAGCCGCCAGTAAAGCCGCCAGTCTTCGCCGCCGGCAATCATCGCATTGGCGAGGAGCGGTCCGGCGACGCCGCCAAAACCGCCCGCCGCAAGATACGCGCCAATCATAAAATTGCGCGATGCAGGCTTAACCGTTTGCGTAATGACAAAAGTGCTCGGCACATTCGCCAGCAGAGCAAAGCCCGCGCCCAGCAGCGACGCTGCTGCAAGATAAATGAAAAGACCTTTTGTCATCGCCAGCATGGCGAAGCCCGCCGCCATCGCGCCGCCGCCCACTGAATAATTGCCGCGCAATCCGAGGCGCTTCAGGCTTTCCGCCGCTACAGGACTGAACAGGCCGGTAAACAGCGCCAGCGCGGTAAAGCCGAAACCAGCTTGCGTCCAGCTCCATCCCAGCTCCGCAATCATCGCCGGCAGCACGACGCCAAGCGACGCAAATGTTGTCGCGGTGATATGAAAAAAGATCAGGCTTAAAACGATGAACAGCCCGGCGGCGCGTGCAGAAACAAACATGCGGTTTCCTTAAAAACTTGCTTTCAGCGTGACAGTGAATTCGCGGCCGCGACCGGGCAGCACGCCGACTTCTTCATAGACATTCTGGACAGGGATGAAGTGGCGTTTGTTGAAAAAGTTGTCGGCATTGGCGATGATTGAGAAGTTCTCAAACTCGAAAAACAACGCCGCTTTGGCGAGAACATAGCCGGGCAGGGTGATGGCGTTATCGATCTTGCCGCCTGTTTCGCCCACATAGACTGCACCGAGTGACGCGCCGAAGGAACCGAGCCGGGTCTGCGGACCGGTGTAAGTGACAAAGCCCGAACCAAGCCATTTGGGCGCTGTGTTGCGGGCGTAGCCGCCCTGGAGTTCTGCAAGGCATGATGCGTTAAGCGCTGCGAACAAACCGCCATATCCATCAACGGGGTCAATGCCCAAACGTGAGGGCGGCAGGACGACAAACTCGCCATTGCCGGAGCCGCATGGGCCGGGCGCGCTGATCCGCGTCTCCTGACGGGTGAGGGCGCCATTGATGCTGATGGCGTCAGAGACCAGATATTTAAGCTCCGCTTCGACGCCCCTGGACGTTTCCTCATCGAGATTGCCAAACGGGTCTGAACGCTGGCGTGTCTGGCGGTAAAAGGCGAGAGAGCCGACAAGATCGCGGCGGGAGACTTTCAGGCCGGCCTCATAGAGGTCTGAATCGGCGACAAAGTTTTGCTGTGCGATGCGGTCTACTTCGACGCCGCCGCCATCATTGGTTTCGAGCGCGTTGTTTTCCGCATAAGTCGCATAGAAGGATAAGTCGTCACCAACATCGTAACGCAAAGAAATTTCGTAGCTGGGCGTGAACTCGCTATCTTGGAACCGAACAAAGCCCAGCGAGGGGTTAAAGATGGTCGCGCCCGAATTGATCGCCGATGCGCTGAAACGGTCGAGCCGGAGGCTGGCCAGCAGATGCAGACGCTCATAAATCGCGATGTCGGAGACGGCGAAAAAAGCGAGATCGGTGGTGCGGGAAGAAAGGTCCGTGTCCCAGCCGATGCCATTCGCGTCTTGCGAAAACGGATCGTCGAAAATGTCGCCGCCCGTGGGTCCGACAGTTAAATCGCGGCGGTCTACGGCGAGATAGCCCGACAAAAAAGTTTGTCGCGTCTTGTTATCATATGCGCGCCAGGATGCGCCAAGCAATGTATCAAGAGTGACGGGCCCCGCATCCACGTCAAAGCCGTAGCTCGCCCGCAGCTCATAGACATCCGCAATATATTCCGCTGCGAAGCCGTAACTCACATAAAGATCGCTGCGCATGGAATCGAAAAACGCCTGCAGGCGCAACTCGTCGTCTCCGACTTGCCACGCCAAATCTGCATAGGCGGTGAAGGTTTCGGCATCGGCGATATCCTGATCAGCGATGTAAATCGTACGCGGATCAAGCTGCGCTGTTCCGGCACCTGTATCGAGGGCGAAAGCCGGGCTGGGAAATACGCCGAAATCCACGAATTGACGAATGTTTGATGTTCCGAAGAAGGAGCCTACGGCGGCGTCCACTTCATCAGGCGTGAGTTTTCCATCGCCATTCAGGTCGGCGAGATCCGTATCGCGCCCCGTGACGTACGTCCCGTTATCGATCAAATCCTGGGTGACGCGATTCCAGCCGATGGTTTGCTTGTAACCAGCAGAAGAGAAATAGGCGCCGCCGATCTCCATCTCGAAAACATCATCTGCGAGCGTAAAGGCGGATTGGAGATAGGTCCGTTCCGGTGAAATGCCGCGATAAAAGCTGCCGGAGTTTTCGTATTCAGCATGCGCAAAGATACCGGCGTCCCGTCCGCCCAGATCAAAGGCGACGCCGCCATCGCCGCGAATGATGCGTTTGCCATAGGAGCCGATTGTGCCGTCGACGCTCAACATATGGCCGTCGGCGCCGATTTCTTTTTCGGTGCGCGCGGTCTGCGGCGTGATGTTGAGGAAGCCGCCGACACGGCCTGCGCCATAAATGGCAGGCGCCGGGCCTTTGACGATTTCGATGCGTTCGCTGGCGCCTAGCGGCGTTGGAAAACTCCCCGGATTTTCAACCCGCTTGAAGCCGCGAAAATAAGTGTCAGCGCGATTGCCGCGCAGGGACACTGAACCCGGTACGCCGAAAAAGCTGCCGGTAAAGGTTCCGGGCGCGAAGGCGGCGAGGTCGTCTACGGTCTCAATCGAAAACCGGTCGATGGTTGCATCGGAAATCACGTTTACCGAGCGCGGCGCTTCGGCGTAGGACAGACCGAGCCCCATGACCGCGCGGCTGGCGTTCAGCTCAACAAGCTCCAGCGGATCGGCGCGCACGACGATGACGTCAATATCTGGCGCTGACTCTTGGGCTAGCGCGCTGCTCGCAACTACTAAAAATCCAACACTCAATACGGCCCGGCGCATCATACTCTCATCACCCACGCGACTCTCGCGCTGTTAAAAACGGGGATGGAGGAAAGCCGGGGCGGAGCCCCGCATCAACGCATGCGTTTCGCGGCGGATGAGAATCCGCGCGCCTATACGCCTTGAGCGCAGACGGAATCCGTCAGCGCCTTGCGTCAATCTTCTCTCATCCGGACTATGACCGTCGGCTCCGGGCTCTCACCGGTATCTGCGTTGGCGATAAAGACTGATAAGTCCTTCCGCCTCGGCTCGCGGGCTCGTCGGACTGGCCCCAAAAGGGGATACTCATCCGCATTACCGCCGGTGGGGACTTTCACCCCGCCCCGAAGATTTCTATGTCGCGGATTGCTCCGCAGGCGCTTATATAACCAAAGCGCCTGCTCCGGGCAACGACCGCAGACAGTTTGGGAAGAATGCCGCCAATGATGACGCCTCGACGCCAGCCCGCAGAATGGGACCGCCATGACGCCGTCTGGATCGGCTGGCCGAGCGCCGCTGACTTATGGGAAGACGATCTCGGGCCGGCGCGGGCGGAGGTCGAAGACTTCATTCGGGCGATTTTGTTTCCGGGCGGCGCCGGATCGACCTTGCGCGGCGAGCACGTGCATTTGTTGGCGAACGGTTCGGGCGGACTGGCGTCTGCCGAGATCATGCGCGCGCGCTTGCCGGAGCCGGACTTGATGACGATCCATGACGCGCCGATTGGCGACATCTGGCTGCGCGACACGGGGCCGGTCTTCGCCAAGGACGATGCCGGCGCGCTGGTCGCCAGTGCGTTTGAGTTCAATGGCTGGGGCGGCAAATATCTGTTGCCGCAGGATGACCGCATCGCTGACATTATCGCCGGCCTTGCGGATGTGCGCCTGCGCCGGTTCGATGCGTTCACCGGGGAAGGCGGCGCGCTGGAAACGGACGGCGAAGGAACCTTCATCACGACCCGGCAATGTCTTCTTAACAAGAACCGCAATCCCGGCATGAGCGAAAAAGATGTCGACGCGCTGTTAAAGTCCGCACTCGGCGCAGAAAAGACGATCTGGCTCGATGAAGGCTTGCTTGGCGATCACACCGACGGTCATGTGGACAACCTCGCTAGGTTTGTGGCTCCGGGAAAAGTCGTGTGTATGCGCCCCACTGGCGATGATGATCCGAATGCGAAAATTTTGTCCGACATTGAAAACACATTAGCCGAAGCCACCGACGCACAAGGACGCAAGCTCGATGTGATTACGCTGCCGTCGCCGGGCCGCGCAGAGTTTGACGGCGAGCCCGCCGCCGCCAGCCATATGAATTTTTACATCGCTAATCAGTCGGTCATCCTGCCGGTTTACACCGCGCTGACGGGCGACAATGAGCCCGGTCTCGAAGCGCTCAAGACACTTGAAAGCCTCATCGACCGGCCGCATTTTTGCGCCATCGATTCGTCCCATATTCTGACTGGCGGCGGTTCCTTTCACTGTATTTCGCAGCAGCAGCCGGCCCGCTGACGTTGGGCCGGTGAAGCGAGCCCTTTCTGCGGCAAAGCGAGGCGCGCCGGGGCCTTCGGGCTTGCATGGCGACCCGCACCCGATCAGGATGCCTGCAACTTTTTAGGGGCCTGCCGGGAGGGCATCTCGGCGGGATTGGGCATTGATAGACGACAGAATGAGGAAAGGAGCCGCACCATGCGGATGAAAACTCTTGTATCGACGATGGCGCTTATGACGGCGCTCTATGGCTGCGGCCAAAATGGGAATTCAGGCGACAAAACAGGCGCAGCTTCCAATGACAACACGAAGGTGGAAATGGCTGAGCCTGTGAATGAGGATATTGGCGATCTGTTCGCCGGGATCGCGCCAGCGGCAAGCGATAGCGAGGCTGCGAATGTTCTGCTCTCGCCGTTTGATGGCCCATACAATGGCGTGCCCCATTTCGATAAGGCGAGCATTGACGGCATGAAGCCAGCTCTCGAAGCGGGCATGGCGAAATCGCTCGCCGAGGTTGAGGCTATCGTCAACAATCCCGACGCGCCGACATTCGCCAACACGATTATCGCGCTGGAAAAGACCGGCGACGAGATCGGTCGCGTCTTCTCCTATTGGGGAATTTGGTCCAGCAACATGTCGACGCCGGACTTTCGCGAAATTCAAAGCGAAATGGCGCCAAAACTTTCCGAGTTCAATTCCAAGATCAATCAGAACGAGAAGCTCTTTGCGCGGGTAAAGGCGGTTTATGAAGGCGATGAGATGGCCAAGCTGCGGCCCGACCAAAAGCGCCTTGTCTGGCTGACCTATGATGGTTTCGCGTCAAACGGCGCAACGCTCGAAGGCGCCGCCAAGGAACGCTATGCCGAAATCAACAAACGCCTTGCCGAACTGCACAACAAATTCGGCGACAATGTGCTTCACGACGAAGAAGAATATGCAATCTACTTTGATGCTGACGGCGCCGCTGGATTGTCGGAAAGTTTCCTGGCAGCGGCAAAAGCTGCGGCGGATGCAAAGCCTGGTTCAGGCGCCTACGCGATCACCAATACGCGCTCATCCATGGATCCATTCCTGACTTATTCTCAAAACCGTCCTCTGCGGAAACAGGTTTGGGAGATGTATTACAGCCGCGGCGATCACGGGGATGAATACGACAACAACGCCATCATTGCCGAGATTTTGCAGCTTCGCGACGAGCGGGTGAAACTCCTTGGCTATCCGAATTATGGCGCGTGGCGTTTGCAGAACCGCATGGCGAAAACGCCGGAGGCCGCGTTTGGTCTGATGGAAGCAGTCTGGCCGGCGGCCGTGGCGCGGGTCCATGAAGAGGTCGCTGAGATGCAGGAGATTGTCGACGCCGAAGGCGGCGATTTCAAGATCGAGCCCTGGGATTATCGCTATTATATGGAGAAAGTCCGCAAGGCGAAATACGATCTGAATTCCGACGAAGTGAAGCAATATCTCCAGCTCGACAAGCTGCGCGAAGCCATGTTCATGGTCGCCGGAGAGCTCTTTAATTTCAAATTCACACCCATTGAAGACGGCGTGGTGCCGGTCTGGCACGAAGACGTTCACGTATGGGAGGTGACCGACAAAACTTCTGGCAAGCTGATCGGCCTTTGGTATCTTGATCCGTTCTCTCGACAGGGCAAACGCTCGGGCGCCTGGGCGTCTGGATTCCGCGGACATGAAACGCTCGATGGCGTTGAAAAAACGGTGCTCGCGACAAACAACTCAAACTTTGTGAAGGCGGCGCCAGGCCAGCCCGTACTGGTCTCATGGGATGATGCGACGACTTTCTTCCATGAGTTTGGTCACGCGCTGCATGGCCTCTCGTCAAATGTCGACTACCCGACCTTGAATGGCGGCGTTCGTGACTACACAGAGTTCCAGTCGCAATTGCTGGAACGCTGGCTGTCGACCGACAAAGTGATCAACACATATCTGGTCCACCATGAAACGGGTGAACCGATGCCGCCGGAACTGGTGGCTAAGATCAAAGCAGCGTCAACGTTCAAGCAAGGCTTCGATACGACCGAATATTTGGCGTCTGCGCTGGTCGACATGAAATATCACATGGTTGATCCGACCGGCATTGATCCGGACAAATTCGAGCGTGAAACGCTGGCCGAACTCGGCATGCCGAGCGAATTGCCGATGCGTCACCGTTCGCCGCATTTCGGGCACATCTTCTCCGGCGAAGGCTATTCCGCAGGGTACTATGGCTACATGTGGGCTGATGTGTTGACCGCCGACGCTGCCGAAGCGTTTGCCGAAGCGCCAGGCGGGTTTTACGACAAAAAAGTCGCCAAACGCCTCGTTGATAATCTCTTTGCGCCGCGTAACTCAGTCGATCCAGCGGAAGCTTATCGCAATTTCCGCGGCCGCGACGCCAAGATCGAAGCGCTAATGCGAGATCGCGGCTTTCCGGTCACAGGCGGCGATGACGGCAAGTCTACGATCGAGTAGGTTGGCGGATAGGTTTAGCCACAACTAACGCAAAAACGCCGCTGCAAATTGCAGCGGCGTTTTTATTTTAATGATCATCCCAAACCTGTTTGACGCGTCGGTCGCGTCCGCAACTGGTGCGGTAAAATTTATAGCGCACGGGATTTTTCTTGTAATAATCCTGGTGGTAATCTTCCGCCTTCCAGAATTGCGTGAATTCGACAAGCGGCGTGACAACTGGCTCGCCAAGCGCGGCTTCCGCGGCCTCTTTAGACGCCATGGCTGCTGCGTATTCATCGGCGTTGGCGTAAAACACCGCTGTCGTATAGGCGTGACCGCGGTCGCAAAATTGTCCGCCATCATCAAGCGGGTCGATATGGCGGAAGAAATAATCCACCAGTTCGCGATAGCTGATGATGCCTGGATCGTAAGGCACGCGTGCGACCTCAAGGTGGCCTTCGTGATTGGTATAGGTCGGGTTTTGTTTGAGCCCGCCCGCATAGCCGGAAATCACATCGCCGACGCCATCGAGTTTTTCAAAGTCCGATTCAACGCACCAGAAGCATCCGCCGGCGAACACAGCGCTCGCTGAGAAATTATCTTGCGGGGTTTCTGCAGCGTCTTTCGCGCAAGCGCCTGCGACCAAGATCATGGTGGAAGAAATGAGAGCGAAGAAAGTTTTCAAGCGGGAGGCCTCCTGTTCATCGTCATATGCGCGCCTGAACGAGAATGCGCCAGACTGCGCAAAGAAGTCTCACCCGATTGTTATGCGAATTGGTCGCCAAGATAAATCGAAGATGTCAAAATTTGATAGTAAAAACAGGGCAATAATAGGATTGCCCGGCCTCTGCAAGCATATTATGGATAGCAGGTCATGGATGGAGAGTCCTTTATGAAAGCCTTTTTGATTTGCGCTGGCCTTGTTTCTCTCGCCGTGCTCAGCGCCTGTAACCAATCGCCATCCAGTGAGAAGAATTCCGGTAATGAAGAGAAAATGATGACCGAACGCGATCCCTTTGCCGATGCGAAAAACCTGGCCGCGCCTGTGGTTGAAAAGCGTCCATTAGAAACGACGCAGCATGGGATCACGCGCGTCGATAACTACGCTTGGCTGCGCGATGCGGAATGGCAAGATGTGTTGCGCGATCCTGAAACACTTGATGACGACATTCGCGCCGTTCTTGATGCCGAGAATGCCTATTACGCGGCGGTGACAGACGATCTTGAGCCGCTGCGCAAGAAATTGTTTGTGGAAATGCGCGGACGCATCAAGGAAGATGACAGTTCAGTCCCGGCGAAAGATGGCGACTGGCTCTACTCCAGCAGGTTCCGCGATGGCGGCGAATATCCGGTGTTTGTGCGCCAACTTGTTTCGGGCGGTGATGAACAGGTCATTTATGATGGCGACGCCGAGCGTGGCGACTCGAAGTTTTTCAGCATTGGCGACGTTTCTCAAAGCCCGGATCATGAGCTCGCGGCCATCGCCGTCGACCGGCTAGGCTCGGAATATTATTCGATCCGTATCCGCAATATGGAAACCGGCGAAGATTACCCGGATGTGATTGAAAGCGCCGACGGCAGCGGCGCGACATGGGCGGCGGATTCCGGCTCGTTTTTCTATGTGGAGCGCGATGACAACCAGCGCCCGAAGCGGGTTAAATTGCACAAGCTCGGGACGGACCCGGCGTCCGACAAGCTGATTTATGAAGAGGCGGACGACGCATTCTTCCTCGACGTGTCAAAAAGCCAGAGCGGCGACTACATCTTTATCTATTCCGGCAATCACGTTTCAAGCGAAGCGCGCTTTATTCCTGCGAATGCGCCTGATGCAGCACCAGTGTTGATTGCGCCGCGTGAAAACAATGTCGAATATTATCCGGACCATCATGGCGATCAGTTTTTCATTCGCACGAATGCCGGCGGCGCCGTGGATTTCAAGATCGTGACGGCGCCCATTGCCGCGCCGGGACGGGAAAACTGGAAAGATTGGGTGGCGCACAAGCCAGGAAGTCAGATTGTCGATTTCACCCCATACAAGGATTTCATTGTGCGTGTAGAACGCGAAAACGCGCTGCCGCGGATTATCGTGTCAGACTATGCCGGCGCATCGCATAGCGTGTCGTTTGACGAGGCGGCTTATTCGCTCTCCATGTCGAGCGGCTATGAATATGATACGAACAATCTGCGGTTCACCTATGAATCGCCGTCAACGCCGGATCAGACTTACGATTATGATATGGCGACACGCGCTCGCATTTTGAGAAAAACACTAGAAGTGCCGAGTGGTCACGACGCATCGCTGTATGTTGTTGAGCGGATCGAGGCGGACGGCGAGGGCGGGGCAAAAATCCCGGTGACGATCCTACGCCTTAAAACAACGCCGAGAGACGGTTCAGCCCCGGCGTTGCTTTACGGTTATGGCTCTTATGGCTCGTCGACAGCAGCGTCATTTTCGACCAACATTCTGCCATTGGTGGATCGGGGCGCGGTCTACGCCATCGCCCATGTGCGCGGCGGCTCTGATAAAGGCCGTCAATGGTATCTTGACGGCAAGCTCGACAAGAAAATGAATACCTTCACCGACTTCGCCGCGGCGGCTGATGCGCTCATCGCCGGCGGCTATACAGCGCCGAAAAAGATTGTGCTTTATGGCGGCAGCGCTGGAGGGTTGCTTGTGGCGGCGACTGTTAATTTACGGCCTGAGCTGTTCGGCGGCGTGATTGGCGCGGTGCCCTTTATAGATGTGATCAACACGATCTCTGACGCGGAACTGCCATTGACCCCGCCAGAATGGGAAGAGTGGGGCAATCCGATCACCAGCGCAGAAGAATATGGCTGGATTGCGGAATACTCACCCTATGAAAATATTCGCAACACGGACTATCCGCCGATTATGGCGACGGGCGGGTTGACGGATTACCGCGTCACCTATTGGGAGCCGGCGAAATGGATCGCGCGGCTGCGCGATGAAGCCACAGGCGGGCCGTTTGTTTTGCGCATGAATATGGGCGCCGGCCATGGCGGTTCAGCGGCGCGCTTTGAGCGGCTCGATGAACGCGCACATCTTTATGCGTTTGCGCTCAAAGCGTGGGGCATCGAGGACGCCAAGCCGGTGACGCACAAAAAATAGAATTAGTCGCGGCGCGGTTTGGCGTTGCCTTTGCGCCGCTTCGGCTTTTTAGGAATGTTTTTCGCCGCGCTTGCGCTGCGCCGTGCTTGCTTCTTCTTCGCCTTCGCTCGCGCGTCGCCAGCGGCTTTCGATTTCTTGCCGAAGCCGGGTTTGGAGGGCTTGCCGCCGCCTTTGCGCCTTGTGGCGCCGGGCAACGGGTCCGACATCATTTCAAAACGCAACCCGCCGGTAAGAGGGGCCGCCTCTGCGAGCTTGACCCGCACAGGCTGGCCAAGGCGAAAGACGCCGCCGGTGGAATCGCCGATGACCGAATGCTCTTGCTCGAAAAACGTAAAGCGCTCTGCGCCGATGCTGCGCATTGGGATAAAGCCGTCAGCACCGGTTTCATCGAGCATGACGAACAGGCCGAATTTGGTGACGCCGCGAATGCGCGCATCGAATTCAGCGCCGACACGATCTTCCAGAAAGCCCGCAAGATAGCGATCATTGGATTCGCGTTCCGCTGCGATGGAGCGGCGCTCAAGATCGGAAATATCCTCGGCGATTTTTGACAGGGCCTTGGCTTCTTTTTCGGTCTGGCCGTTTTCGCCAAGCTTGAACGCTTTCACCAGCGCGCGGTGAACGGTGAGATCCGCATAGCGGCGGATCGGCGAAGTGAAGTGCGCGTAGCGTGCGAGATTCAAACCGAAGTGACCGACATTATCCGTGTCATAGATCGCCTGCCGCTGAGAACGCAGAACGACTTCAGAAACCATTTCCTTCTGGTCGCGCTCGCCGGCAATCTTCAATAGCTGGTTGAAATTGGCCGGGCGCACGCTTCCGCCTTTCACCAGCGAGTAATCGAGCGTTTCAAGATATTCGCGCACCGATTCCAGTTTTTCCGGATCGGGCGTATCGTGAACGCGATAGATTAGCGGTGTTTTCGCGCGCTCCAAAGCTTCGGCGGCGGCGACATTGGCGAGGATCATGAATTCCTCGATCACCTTATGCGCATCAAATCGGTCGCGCCTGATGACTTTTTCCACCTCGCCATCTTTGTTGAGGATGATTTTCCGTTCCGGCAAATCGAGATCGAGCGGCGCGCGTTTTTCACGCTCTTTCATCCTTGCAGCGTAGGCGGCGTAGAGATGATGGATGATGGCTTTAAGCCCGACTGCAGCCTTGCCGCCATCGGCGATCGCCTGCGCCTCTTCATAAGAAAGCTTCGCCCGCGACCGCATGATCGCGCGCATAAAGGTCTGGCGTTTTTTGACGCCATTGGAGTCAAGGATCATTTCGACCGCAAGGCAGGGGCGATCTTCATTTTCGCGCAGCGAACACAAATCATTCGACAGCCGTTCGGGCAACATCGGCACAACCCGGTCGGGCAAGTAGGTTGAGTTGCCGCGTTTGATCGCCTCCTTGTCGAGTTCAGAGTCCGGTTTGACGAACCAGCTGACATCGGCAATGGCGACGATGACGCGGAAACCGCCCTGATTGTCCGCATCTTCGTCGGGTTCGGCGTAAACGGCGTCGTCATGATCTTTGGCGTCGGCGGGATCGATGGTGATCAGCGGCGTGTCGCGCAAGTCTGTTCGCCCGTCGAAACCAGGCAGTTTCGCCTTGTCGGCTTCGGCGAGAACCGCAGCGGGAAAGACCGTCGGGATGCCATGATTGGCCAACGCGATCGTTGAGTAAGCGTGCTTATCGTCAATGTGGCCTGCAATGCCGCGAATGCGCGCTTTTTTCGGGCCATAGCCGCGTGCGTTTTTGGTTTCCACCCAAACGAGATCGCCGTCCTTGGCGCCGCCTTCATCGCCATCGTCGATCGTAAAACTGTCCTTTGCGCGCCGCTCTACCGGGTCGGCGACGCCGCCTTTGCGTTTCTTGTTGTAAACCGCGAGGAAACGGTGCGCGCCCTTGCCAATGGCTTTGATGATGTCGGCGTCATAGCCGTCATCGCCCGCTGGAAACAAACGCGCCAGCAACCGGTCGCCGACGCCGGGCGCAGGTTTCGCCTTCGCCGCGCGTTTGGCGGACAGGCGAATGATTGGCGGGGTTCCTTCGCCGCGCCACTCGGCCGGCATACAAATAAGATCACCATCATCATCGACCGACATGACGTCAATTGGAGCTAGGGGCGGAAGAGTCCCAGCGCGCTCAATGCGCTTTCCGGGTTTCACCTTGATTGATCCGTCTGCGTCCATTTCCTTGAGCATGGCGCGCAACTCAGTGCGCGCTTCGCCCTTGACTCCAAAAGCGCGAGCAATGTCGCGCCGGGCGGTGGCGCCATCCGCATCCTTCAGATAGGCGAGAACTTCCGCCTTGCTGGGCATTCCCTTCGGTTTGGCGCCAGTTTTCCTGGAACCGGACTTTTTGACCTTGGCCGGAGATGTGCCTTTAGATTTTGCGCGCTTTGTCAACGGACTGCTTTCATGTGATCTTTACAGAAAGAATCCCGTAACACGGTTCGCAAACTGTTGCGAACGCAATAGCCGGGGCCGGACCCGGCCCGAGAATGGCGCTAGCGGCCCACCGTGAGCGGATTGTGGCGGCGTCCATCGACAATAATCTCGTAATGGAGATGGACGGCCGTCGCGTTGCCTGTGCGGCCGGTCATGGCGATGCGTTCGCCCCTGGCCACATGCGCACCCTTGCGCAGGCCCGGCGCAATCTCGGACAAATGCGCATACCGGGTTTCAACGCCGCGCCCATGCCGGATGAGGATTGTTTTGCCATAGCCGTTCAGCGTGCCGATGGATGCAATGACGCCATCACCGCCCGCATATACCGCCGATGGCGAGCGCGTATAGAGGTCCACGCCATGATGAAACGAACTGGCGCCGCCATTGCGCGGGCCGTAACCGGAGGAGACACAGGCATTCACCGGCGCGCGCAAGAGACTCGATCCGCCGATATTCGCAGTTGAATCGTAATTGATGATGCGGCCGGTTCGGTCGGTTGCTGGCGCGTTGGAAATTTTAACCCCGTCGCAAAGCCGCAATGATGCAATGCTTGTGCTTACGCCCTGGCGCGAGGGCGGCGTGCTGGCGCAGGCGCCAAGCACGGCAATGAAAGTTAAGAAGACACAAAAACGCAACAACTCGGCACCTGCCCACAACTGGCGGCGAGGATAATGCCCGCTTCATAGCTAAAGATTAACGGCAACAGTGAAATTGTGACCGTTCAACGCGCTTTTCAAAAGCCCAGCGGAATGCGTTGTTATTCGGCGGCTTTTTTCTTCACGGCCTTCTTTTTGGCAGCTGTCTTTTTCTTCGCCGGCGCTTTTTTTGTTGCTGCTTTCTTTGTTGCGGCTTTTTTCGCTGGAGCCTTCTTTGTGGTTTTTTTCTTTGCCGCCTTTTTCTTGGCGGCTTTCTTTTTTGCGGGCTTCTTTTCTCGCGCGACGATCAGTTCAAGCGCTTGTTCAAGCGTGATGCTTTCAGGCTCGATGCCAGCAGGGATCGTCGCATTGGTCTTTTGGTGTTTCACATAAGGGCCGTAGCGCCCGTTCATGACATTGACCGGATCGCCGGTTTCCGGATGCGACCCCAGTTCCTTCAGCGGTTTGGCGGCTTGACCCCGGCCAGCGCGCGGGTTGGCGATTTTTTCAGCAATCAACGTCACGGCGCGGTTGAGGCCGACTTCAAACACTTCATCGATATTGGCGAGATTCGCGTAGGTCTTGCCGTGTTTCACAAACGGACCATAGCGGCCAAGCCCGGCTTCAATCACTTCGCCGTCTTCCGGGTGAGGACCGACTTCGCGCGGCAGAGCGAGCATCATCAGCGCTTTTTCAAGGTCGGCGTCTGCAACAGACCAGCCTTTTGGCAATCCGGCGCGCTTTGGTTTTTCTTTTGAGCCTTTTTCCTGTTCACCAAGCTGGAAGTAGGGGCCGAAGCGGCCAACCTTCAGCCAGACATCCATGCCATTGTCAGGATGCTTGCCGAGCAGCTTGTCGCCGGATTCGGTTCCATCTTCGCCTTCGCCAAGCGCGGAAAGCTGACGCGTAAAATTGCAATCCGGGTAGTTGGAGCAACCGATAAAGGCGCCGAACTTGCCGGTTTTGAGCGACAGGCGGCCGTCGGCGCGGCCTTCTTCGGCGCAGGAGGCGCAAGCGCGCGGATCGGAACCGTCTTCTTTCTTCGGAAAGATCAGCGGCCCGAGGGATTCATTGAGCGCATCGAGCACTTCTGAAATGCGCAACTCGCCGGTGTCTTCCACGGCGGCGTGAAACTCGGTCCAGAAATTTCTGAGGAATGTTTTCCAGTCAGCCTCGCCAGCGGAAATCTTGTCGAGCGTTTCTTCAAGGTCCGCCGTGAAATCATACTCCACATATTTCTTGAAGTAGTTTTCAAGAAACGCCGTGACGATCCGGCCTTTGGAGTCGGGAATGAAGCGATTGCGATCCATGGTGACATAGCCGCGATCGCGCAGCACGGTGAGGATCGATGCGTAGGTTGAAGGGCGGCCAATGCCGAGTTCTTCAAGACGTTTCACCAGGCTCGCTTCGGAATAGCGCGGCGGCGGCTGGGTGAAGTGCTGATCGGCGGCCACATTGGAAACATTGGCGCCTGCGCCGGCTGAGAGTTTCGGTAAAACGCCGCCGCCATTTTCGTCTTCGGCGTCGTCCTGGCCTTCCTCGTACAGTGCAAGAAAGCCGTCGAACAAAATGACAGAGCCGGTCGCGCGCAGGCCGGTCTTCTTGTCGGCGGATAGAAGGTCGATGGTCGTGTTTTCAAGCCGCGCTGATTCCATCTGGCTCGCCATGGTGCGTTTCCAGATCAGCGTGTAGAGCTTGAATTCATCATCGTTAAGGCCCCGCACTTTATCTGGCGAGCGAGAGAAAGAGGTCGGGCGAATACATTCGTGCGCTTCCTGCGCATTTTTCGCTTTCGACTTATAGACGCGGGGGCTGGCGGGAACGTAGTCCTTGCCGAACTGCGAGCCGACAGCGCTGCGTGCGTCGCTGATGGCTTCCGGCGCCATGTCGAGACCGTCGGTTCGCATATAGGTGATGAGACCGGTCGTCTCACCGCCAATGTCGATGCCTTCATAAAGTTTTTGCGCGGTGCGCATGGTGCGCTGCGCGTTGAAGCCGAGTTTGCGCGCCGCTTCCTGTTGCAAGGTCGAGGTGGTGAAGGGCGGCGGCGGATTGCGCTTGCCCGGCTTGGCTTCAACGGAGTCGACCGTAAAGGACGAAGACTCAACGGCGGTCTTCGCCGCCATTGCGGCCTTTTCATCGCCAAGCGTGAATTTCTGAACCTTCTCGCCCTGGTGTAGCACAAGACGCGCCTCGAATGGCGCCGACGAACCGGAGACGGCTTGCGCCTTAACGCTCCAATATTCCTGCGCGATGAAGGTTTCGATCTCGAGTTCGCGGTCACAGATGATGCGCAGCGCAACCGATTGAACCCTGCCGGCGGAACGCGAGCCGGGCAGCTTGCGCCATAATACTGGCGACAAGGTAAAGCCCACCAGATAATCAAGCGCGCGGCGGGCGAGGTAAGCATCAACCAGCGCATCGTCGATCTGACGCGGATGCGCCATGGCGTCCTGCACCGCCTTCTTGGTGATGGCGTTAAAGGCGACACGATCAATGCGGACGCCTTTCAGCGCTTTCTTCTGGGTCAGCGTTTCCAGCAAGTGCCAGGAAATCGCTTCACCTTCGCGATCAGGGTCGGTGGCGAGGATCAGCCGGTCCGCGCCCTTAAGGGCCGCAGCGATGTCGCTGACCCGCTTCTTCGACCCAGCATCGAGCTCCCAAACCATGGAGAAATCATCGTCTGGCTTCACGGAGCCATCCTTCGACGGCAGGTCGCGGATATGGCCGTAAGAGGCCAGTACTTTGAACCCGGAACCCAGATATTTATTGATGGTTTTCGCTTTTGAAGGCGATTCAACGATGACGACTTGCATGAAAAGAGCGTCCCAGAACCAACAGAGGGGAAAAATGGCGTGGCGCGCCCTATGGGGCGGGCTGAGGCGCCCTGTCAACCACACGCTGTGCGGACAAGGTAGATAGAGTGGGCCGGGCCGGATGTGGAAATCGGCTGAATATGGCTATTTTCAACGCCTACAGGGGCGTGGCGTAGTTTTTATTCTATCTATGAAAACGATGGCCTGTGAGGCGGTGCGACGATACGGCGATAACCCGCCGGCTATTCGGCCCTCAGCGAGAAACGTCCGCCTTCATGTTCCTGCGCCTCGCCTGAAAGAACCAGATCCAGCAGAACGTCAGCGATGAGACCTGGCGGCGCGTCAACTTCTCGCAGAATTTCGTCGCGATGCAGCGGCGTGAAGCTGAGGAGTTCCTTGATCAGCCGCCGCAAGGAAAGAAGGGCGGTGGGATCCGAGTCGCGCTCGCTCATGCCGTTGGACCAGTCGAAGAGAACGCGCTCGCCTTCGCGCGCGTTCCTGTTCTGCGCAGCGAGCGCATCAATGATGTCTTGCGCAGTCTCCACCAGACACGCGCCGTCGCGGATCAGCCGGTTGGCGCCCTGACAGCGCGGATCGAGCGGCGAACCGGGCACTGCGAAAACCTCGCGCCCCTGTTCGAGTGCGAAGTTAGCGGTGAGCAGCGTGCCGGATTTCGCCGCCGCCTCGACAACGACCACGCCGTGCGAAAGACCTGAGATCAGCCGGTTGCGTTTGGGAAAGTCGCGCGCCGTCGGCTGTGCGCCCATGGGGCATTCGGAAATGACCGCGCCTTCGCGGGCGATGCGTTCGGTGAGTTCATCATGTTCCGGCGGATAAATGACGTCGACGCCGCCAGCGACAACGGCGATGGTGCCGGACGCGAGCGCTGCGTCATGGGCGGCGCCGTCAATCCCGCGCGCGAGGCCCGATGTGACGACATACCCGGCAGCGCCCAAATCGCTGGCGAGCATGCGCGCGATCTTGCGGCCGACGCCGGAGGCGTTGCGCGCGCCGATAATGGCGATGGCGGGTTTTTCAAAAAGCGACGCATGCCCGCGTATATATAGCACCGGCGGATGATCCGGAATCGCCTTCAGCGCGTTGGGGTATTCATCCTCACACGCAGCAATCAACCGGGCGCCATGTCGTTCCGCTTCCTTCAGCTCTTGCTCGCATTCATTGCGATTCGCCGCGCGAAAAGGCGCAGAACGTCCCGCTTTTCGCGCCAGGTCGGGGAGGGCCGCAAGCGCATTCGCTGCTGATCCGAACTTCGCCATAAGGCGATGGAAGGTGACCGGCCCGATATTCTGGGTGCGGATGAGCTGCAGCCAGTCGAGGCGCTCCTTGCCGCTAAGCGCTTGATCAGGCATTGGGCTGGACGCTTTGATGGTCGTTGGCGGCTTCAGCCTTTTTCGCGCCGATCCTGGGCTCGTCTCCCGACAGAAGTCGCGTGATGTTCGCTTTGTGGCGAATGATGATCAACAGCGCCATCACCAGCGCGGCAAGGGCGAAGGAAGGCTTGCCGAGCGCGAACAGAATAAAGGGCGTCGCGGCGGCGGCGATCAACGCGGCGAGCGATGAGAATTTGAGCAGATAAGCGACGCCAAGCCAGATCGCGCCAGCGAAAAACCCTGCAGTGAAATTCAGCGCAAACAACGTGCCCATAAAGGTTGCGACGCCTTTGCCGCCCTTGAAGCTGAGCCAGACCGGAAAACAGTGGCCGAGAAACGCCGCCGCGCCCGCGACTTCCGGCCGCCATCCCATCAGCATTGCAATAACGACCGCGATTGCGCCCTTGCCGCCATCAAGCAACAATGTCGCGAGCGCCAGGTCTTTTCTCCCGGTGCGCAACACATTGGTCGCGCCGATATTGCCGGAACCGACCGTGCGAATGTCGCCGAGCCCGGCGGCCTTGGTGATGACAAGCCCGAACGGAATTGAGCCGAGGAGATAGCCGAGAATGAGAGGGTGGATGATGGTCATAGTAAAAAACTTACCCAGTGTTTCTCAGACACAATTGAGATTGGTATGCCGCTGTCGCGGTATTCACAAGCTGCAAGTATCTTATTGCCAAAGGACGAATGCTTCCATGAATCGGTTGCGTAAGTTCCAATAACGAGAACATCGGTTTTCTTCGTTAGTGACCCAGCTGTTGAACCTCGTTCAATGACCGCTGCTTCACATTCTTTACGCTTTCCAAAGTTAAAGGTGCCGGTAAATGTGTATCGCTTTTCACTGAAGGACAAGACTGGCGCTGGATCGCACAGTGGAAGCGTTGTTGCTTTCAGTGTTTCGCCAAGCTCAAAGTCACGCGACGACAATTTGTCAAGCGTATCAAATAACTCCCGTTTCTCATCATCATCGACTACGCCGTCGCTAAGAATTTCATTAACGCGACCATATAATATCCGCACCATCGGATGGTTAGTGATGTGAAGGTTGGCCGCTAACCATTTCTGGAGAAATTCCACTTCCCCATGAGTGATCGCGCCGTCGGCCGCAATACCTTTCGCGAGACCTATGAGTTCGTCTATTTGTCGGTCGCTTATCCTTTCGCCGCCAACTGTATTGTAAAACTTCTCATCCATAATGAAGCACCAATGCTATTGAGCTGCACGAGTATTATGACTTATTACTCCCCCTTCGTCAGCAGCGCATCAAGGCAAGCCATACGCATGGCGACGCCGTAAAATACTTGCCGCAGGATCAGCGATTTTTCGTCGTCATCGGCGAGGGCGCCGCAAATTTCGACGCCTCTGTTCATCGGCCCCGGATGCATTACGCGCGCGCCGGGCTTGGCGAGTTTCAAGGTTTCGTGCGTCAGGCCGAACTCTTCAAAGAACCCTTTCGCTGCTTCTCGTCCGTCACCATCCATGCGTTCAAATTGCATCCGCAAACCCATGGCGACATCGGCGCCGGCAAGACCGTCTTTCAGATTGTCGAAGCGCGGTATGTCCGTGAACAGATCGCTGGCGGGCATCAGATGCTTCGGGCCGACAAAGCGGATATTGGCGTTGAGGCGCTGGAACAGACGCGCGTCAGAACCCGCGACGCGCGAATGTTTAACGTCGCCGCAGACCGCAATGGTCAGTCCTTCAAGCGTGCCGAATTCTGATCGCACCGCTGCCGCATCGAGCAACGCTTGCGTCGGGTGTTCACGCTTGCCGGCGCCGCCATTTACCACCGGACAATCGAGGACT
>BQJG01000040.1 GCA_021604585.1 Hyphococcus sp. | reverse complement strand
CCGGTGGCGGTATGAGTGTTCTGATCAGGAAAGCACAGCCCGGCGATGAAAATCTCATTCTCGGTTTCATTCGAGAACTCGCGGCTTACGAGAAACTCGCTGACGAAGTGACCGCGACGCCGGAACATCTGACCCGAACGCTATTTGCAGAAGCGCCAAAAGTGTTTGCGTTGATCGCTGAGCGTGATGGCGCGGCCATTGGTTTTGCCCTCTATTTCTTCAACTACTCGACATTTCTCGGCAAGCACGGGCTCTATCTCGAAGATCTTTATGTGCGTGAAGCAGCGCGCGGGATCGGGGCGGGAACGGCGCTGCTGGCTGAACTTGCAAAAATCGCCATCAGCCAGAATTGCGGTCGCATGGAGTGGTCGGTGCTCGACTGGAATGCGCCCTCAATCAATTTCTACAAAGCGTTGGGCGCAGAGGCCATGGACGAATGGACAGTCTACCGTCTGACCGGCGGCGCTTTGTCGGGACTGGCGGCTAAGGCGCAACCATGACCGTGCGCCTGTCCATGGTTGTCGCCGTCGCGCGTAATGGCGTGATCGGCGCCGATGGCGGATTGGCGTGGAAAATTTCCGGCGATCTCAAATGGTTTAAATCAGTGACCACGGGCAAGCCTATTTTGATGGGCCGAAAAACGTTTGATTCTATCGGCAGAGCGCTTCCCGGTCGCGATAATATTGTCGTGACGCGCTCGTTGGATTTCGCCGCCGAGGGCGTGTTTGTGGCGCGAACGCTTGATGGCGCTTTAACGCTGGCCGAAGAGCTTGCTGAAGCGCGCGGCGTGGAGGAATGTTGCATAATTGGCGGCGCTGAAATTTACGCACAACTTCTGGACAGAACGCAGCGCATTTACCTCACGCGCGTAGACGCTGACGTCAATGGCGATGCATTTTTTCCCGACCTTGATTCGGGCGAGTGGAGTGAAACCAAAGTGTCGAAGGCCGAGAAAAACGCCAAAAACCAGTTTGCTTGCGATTTTTTCATTCTCGACCGCAAAGCGCGAATCTGCGCCAAAGAGGCGTGATTTTTAGCGACTTTAGCGACACGGCGTTCATCGATTCGGCGATATATTAAGGCTATTTAGTGCTTTGAGCTCCAATCTCCGCGCCAGGTGCGTTAAGGTTTTGACGGGCATGAGAACGGAGTCGGCGCGAGGCGCTGGAACGGGATTTAGACGAAGGCGGGGAGCCATGAAGAAACCGGTATTGGCGGCGGCGTTAACGGCATCGCTGGCGGCGGCAGGCGCGGCGCAAAGCGCGCCGATTAAAACCAATTGTTCTCGCGGCGGGGATGCGCGCGTGATTGAAGTGGTCGAACCCGGTGTAGTCGGACAGAGTTGCGATGTCCGGTATGTGCGCGGCGGCGCCAATGTTTCCGTGCCATATCACGCAGACAATTCAGATACTTTCTGTAATCAAAAAGCCAGCGAAATGGTGAAGCGGCTTACATTGTCTGGATTCACCTGCACAACGTCGGCGCCGGCGCTGCGTGCGGAGGCGCCGCTGGAAACGGCCGAAACCGCATCCGACTTTGTGGTCGAAGTGCAGCGTCCGGCGACCGCGCCGCAACTGGCTTCGGCAATAGAAGAAGCAGTTGCGCCAGAAGCGGCGGATGCAGCGCCGGCGAAAGTATCAGCTGCGGTTACTGCGCAGCCAGACGCCCTTGAAGAGCAGATGAATGAGATACTCTCCCAGCCTGTTCAATCTGAACCGGCGCCGGGTGCGCCGGCGCAGTTGCTTGCGCAGCGAACGGAAACACCGGCCATTCGTCCGCAGCCTTCTTCGGTAGGAAGGCTGGTCGGCGCCGCGCCGGAAGCACCGAAAGCTGCAATTTCCGTGACGCAAGCGAGCCTCGCCGCTCAGGAGTCCGTTGCAAGCGAGGAGGCGACAACCCCGCCGCCCGCACCGGCTAAAACTGCGCCAGCACCGACAAAAACGGAAACGCCGCCCGCTGCCGGATTGCGGTCTCCAGCGGATGTGGTCCGTGCAACGCTTATGGCGCAAGCGGCTGCATGGAACGAAGGCGATCTCGACGGGTTCATGAACGGCTACTGGAAAAACGACGAACTGAAATTTGTGTCCGGTGGAAACATCACCAAGGGCTGGGATGCAACCCTAAAGCGTTATCGTGATCGCTATTCCGGCGGTTCCGGCCTTGGCCAGCTCGGATTTGAAAAGCTTGATGTCGAATTGGTGACCGACAATGTCGCTGTTGTAACCGGGCGGTTCAATTTGCTCAACAATGGCGTCAATTCGACAGGTCTGTTTACGCTTGTGATGCGCCGGGACAATGGCGCATGGCGCATCGTTCACGATCACACCAGCGCCGATCCGAAACCGGCATCGGCGCAATAAGCGTAAATTACGCTTTTGCTATGTGGGCACTGTTGACAAAATCTGAAATTTTATCTGCGAGAGCCGTGAAAATTTCCGCAGACGGATGATCTTTGGCGGCAGCGAGCGGGCGGCCCTCATCGGAGGCTTGCCGCAAATCCGGAAATAGCGGAATAGACTCTAAAAATGGCGCGTCGAGCGCAGCGGCGGCTTTGCGTGCGCCGCCTTCGCCGAAAATATATTGTCGGTCGCCATTTTCAGTTTCGAGCCAGGCCATGTTTTCGACGACGCCTATAACCGGCGTTTCCGTTTGCCGGAACAGTTTTACGCCGCGCCGCATATCGGCGAGCGCCATTTCCTGCGGCGTCGAGACGATGACCGCGCCGGTGAGCTTTTTCGATTGAATGAGCGAGAGATGCGTATCTCCAGTGCCGGGCGGCGTGTCGATCAACAAAATATCGAGTTCGCCCCAATCAACATCACTCATCAATTGACGAACGGCGCCCATCACCATCGGCCCGCGCCATGCGACAGCTTCTTCCGGATCGACCAAAAACCCGATCGACATCAAGCGCACGCCAAATGATTCGAATGGAACAATTTTACTGCCCGCCATTTTGGGCCGGCCGGAGATGCCGAATAAAGTTGGCAGCGAAGGCCCGTAAACATCGGCGTCCAACAACCCGACCTTCAATCCGCGCGCGGCAAGAGCGACGGCGAGATTGGCGCAGACGGTCGACTTGCCAACGCCGCCTTTGCCGGAAGCAACAGCGATCACGGCTTTGACGCCGCCCAGCGTTTCGGCGGCCGCTTCGATGCGCGGCTTGGCTTTCAGTCCGAATGGATTTTCGTGCGCGCTTGCGGTGTTGGCTTGGGAGTGCCTCGCTGGTTGAGTTTTTCCAGGTCCGTGCGCGGTCGCGACTGCTGAGACGGCCGAAACGCCTTCCACCGCGCTGGCGGCCTGTTTGGCGCCCTCCAACAGGTTTTCCACAGCCTGACGCTCAGCGCCAGGAATCTCCATGGTGAACCGGATCCGGCCGGAATCGTCCGCCGCCAAGCCGCGCACCGCGCCGCTGGCTATGATATTGCGCCCGGAAGCAGGGTCCTTAATGGCGGAAAGCGCGGCTCGGACGCGCAGAAGCAGGGAATCACTCACGTTGACCTTTGAAATCCTTAAAAAAACGCGGCGCGCACGTTGCGCCCGATGAAAGGGGTAACATATATACGGCGCACCACAGGTTCTTCTACTGGCGCGCGCTCGGGAAGCGAAGCGCGGCCAAAAATCTTCAACTGAGAGAGGCTCAATGCCCTGGCAAGACAATTCCGGCAAAGGCGGCGGACGCGGCCCATGGGGCCAACCGCCCCGCGGCAATGGCGGCGGATCAAATAATGGCGGCGGACGCAATGACCCGCCGGATCTTGAAGACCTGCTTCAGGCTTCGCGGCAACGGTTGAAACGCGCCTTTCCGCGTCGCGGCGGCGGCAATGGCGGCGGAGGGGGCGGTATTCCGCTGAATCGCGCCTCAGGCGGATTTATCGCAGCGGGTCTCGTCGCCCTTTGGCTTGCCAGCGGCATTTATCAGGTGGCGCCGAACGAACTCGCAGTGGTCACCACATTCGGCGACTATGAAAGCGTTGAAGGGCCAGGGTTGCATTGGCACATCCCCGCGCCTGTTCAAGCCGTTTCGAAGCAACCTGTTCTGTCTTTGCAGGATATGGATATCCCCGTCACCGATCGTCGCGGCGGACAATTGTCGCCAGGGCTCATGCTGACGGGCGATAAAAACATCGTCGATATTTCTTTCACCGTTCAATGGCGGATCAAACCAAACTTGATTCCTGAACAAGGCGAGGAAATGCCGGGCGTGGCGCAATTCATGTTCAATATCGATGAGCCCGAAGCCCTTATTCGCATGACTGGCGAAGCGGCTATGCGTGAAATCGTCGGCCGCAATACGCTTGATGTCGTGCAAACGGAGGGCCGTGCAGAAATCGCGGAACAAACGCGCCAGCTCATGCAGGTATCGCTGGATGCCTATAAAGCCGGGGTTCAAATTGAACTCGTGAACCTGAAGCTTGCTGAACCGCCGACGAATGAGGTCAACGAAGCTTTTCGTGATGTTCAGGCAGCGGAGCAAAACCAGGCCACTGTCATTCAGAACGCGCGTCAATACACCAACCAGGTTGTGCCGGAAGCACGCGGTCAAGCGCAGCGCATTTTGGAAGAGGCGCGCGGTTATGCAGCGCGCGTGACCGCAGAAGCACGCGGTCAGGCCCAGCGCTTTGACAATATCTATGAAGAGTATCGCAAAGCGCCCGATGTAACCCGGCAGCGTATGTATCTGGAGACCGTTGAGCGCGTGCTCGGCGACATGGACAAGATCATCGTCGATGAAGACGCCGGTTCCGGTGTTGTGCCATACCTGCCGCTAGATCAGGTGCGCCGTCAGCAGGCGCCACAGGGAGCGAACTAAAATGAACAAACTTCCTCTCCCTCTCTTTGCCGTATTAGCCGCTATCGTGCTTGTTATCGTTATGAATGCGGCGTTTATCGTGCCGGAAACGCATTCGGCGCTTGTGTTCCGCTTTGGCGAGCCGAAAAGTCAGTATTCTGAAGCCGGATTAAAATTTAAGATGCCGTTTGCAGAAAGTGTGAACTTCATCGACAAGCGCAATCGCAACCTTGAGCAAGGGCAAACAGAAATCATCGCCCGAAATCAGGAACGGTTGAATGTAGATGCTTTTGCTCGCTACCGGATTGTCGATCCGCTTCTGTTTTATCAATCGGTTCGCAATGTTGATCAGGGTGAAGTCCGGCTGGGCTCGCAGCTCAATGACTCAATTCGTGCGGTGCTAGGCAACGTTACGGTCGACGAAATTATTTCCGAGCGCCGTAGCGAGTTGATGGGGCGAATTCAGGAGCAGCTGACCCGCTCCGCACGGCCGCTGGGCGTTGAGATCGTCGATGTCAAAATACGCCGCGCCGATCTCCCGCAGACCAACTCTGAGGCCGTGTTCCAGCGGATGATCGCAGAGCGCAAACAGCTCGCTCAGCAATATCGGTCGGAAGGCAACGAGCGAGCCAATCAGATCCGCGCTCAGGCTGATCGCCAGGTCATCGAGATCAAGGCTGAAGCAAACGAAGAGTCGGAGAAGATCCGAGGCGCCGCAGATGCAGAGCGAAACGCCATTTTCGCCGCCGCCTATGGCAAAGATCCGGAGTTTTTCGCCTTTTACCGGTCGCTTTTGGCCTATGAAGAAGCGCTGAAGAAAGGGGATTCCACGATCCTGCTGTCGCCAAAGAGTGAATTCTTCCGCTATTTCAACAACTTGCAAGGTCGCAGGCAGTAACGCCGAGTCCTCAGCATCAATTCTTTCGCCGCCCGCCCGTGAAGACATTTGCGGGCGGGCGGCTTTGCGTTAACCTGATCCCGCTACGGTTTAGTCTCGGGGAAAGATAGAGGCGGTTATGGCTCGCATGGGTATTGTTCGGGGGTTGGTTGCCGGCGTTTTGGCGTCAGGACTTTTATGTGCGAGCGGGGCCGTTGCCGCGCCTGCGCGCGGCGCGCCAGAAAGTTTCGCCGATCTCGCCGAGCGTCTGACGCCGGCCGTGGTCAACATTTCTTCAGCGCAGCGTTCTCGCACGGGAAAGGCGAGCGGCGAGCTTCAACCGCTCCAGCGCAAATTTGATCAGCCCGCGGTCTCGCTGGGCTCTGGCTTTATCATCGACGCGTCCGGGCTTGTGGTGACCAACAATCACGTCATCGACAATGCTGACGACATCACGGTGACCTTACATGACGGGCGTGAATTCAGCGCCAGCGTGAAGGGGCGCGATCGCGAAACCGATCTTGCGGTTTTACAACTGGACGGCAATGGCGCGAAATTTCCGCATGTGGATTTCGGTGATTCAGATGCTGCGCGCGTAGGCGACTGGGTTATCGCCATCGGCAACCCTTTTGGGCTTGGCGGCACGGTTACGGTTGGAATCGTCTCGGCGCGCAATCGCGACATCAATTCCGGCCAGTATGATGACTTCATTCAGACAGACGCCGCCATCAATCGCGGTAATTCTGGCGGCCCGTTGTTTGATATGGAAGGCAAAGTCGTCGGTGTAAACACGGCAATCTATTCGCAGACCGGGGGTTCGGTTGGCGTTGGCTTTGCTGTTCCATCGGATTTGGCCGACAGCGTCGTCACTCAATTGCTCAGCTTTGGCGAAACCCGCCGCGGCTGGCTTGGCGTTTCCATCGATGACGTGACGCCGGAACTTGCGTCAGCGCTGAAGCTGCGTTCGCCGAAAGGCGCAATCGTCACCGTTGTGCGTCCGAACTCTCCGGCCTCGGATGCGGGACTTGAACCCAACGACGTCATTTTGCTATTTAACCGCCGCGAAATCACAAGCGTCCGCGATTTGACGCGCGCGGTTGCTGATACGGCGATCGGCTCGACGGTGCCGATGGAAGTGTTGCGCGATGGCCGCCGCCTGACGGTTCAGGTGCGCGTGGATCGCCGCGAAACCCGCATGCTCGCAGCAAACGCGCTTGGCTCTGTACTGCCGGCCAATGCAGCGAAAGGGTCGGGCCTGACCTTGCAGGAACCGACGGACGAAATTCGTCAGGCGTTCGGACTGCCGATGACAGTGCAGGGCGTTGTGGTGACTGCAGTTGATCCGGAAAGCGCCGCCGCCATCGTGCTGCAGCCGGGCGACGTCATTTTGGAAATCGGCTGGGAGCGCGTGACCCGGCCCAACGCCGCTGTCGACAAGCTCGGCAAGTTGCGCAACTTGAACAGCGGTCCGGTGCAGATCTATGTGCAGCGCGGCGACCTGTTGTTTTACGAGTCGCTTCGTCCGTAATTAAGCGGCAAATTCGGTCTGCGGAATGCCTTGCAAATAGAGCAGGGCGGTGAGATCGCCATGATTGATCTGCACGGCGGCGGCTTCGGCGACTGCAGGCTTTGCGTGAAACGCAACGCCAAGTCCTGACTGCGCCAGCATCGACAAATCATTTGCGCCGTCGCCAACGGCCATCGTGTCTGCGAGATCGATATTGTTCTCGTGCGCGATGCGTTCCAGCGCTTCCTGCTTGGCCGCGCGGCCTAAGATCGGTTCGCGCACTGTGCCGGTGAGTTTTCCATCTGCAATAACAAGCGCATTGGCCTGGTTGAGGTGGAATCCAGCCTTTTCAGCAACGCGTCCGGTGAAATCGGTGAAGCCGCCGGAAACGAGGGCAGTCACGGCGCCGCGCGCATTCATGGTTTTTATCAGCGTCTGCGCCCCTGGGGTGAGGGTGATGCGCTTTTCAAACGTCTCGGCAAGGACGCTTTCCGGGAGGCCTTTGAGCATCGCGACGCGCTCTTTCAGCGCCGCTTCAAAATCTAGTTCGCCACGCATGGCGCGTTCAGTAATGGCGGAAATTTCCGCGCGCTTGCCGGCGAACTCTGCCAGCTCGTCGATGCATTCCTGTTGAATGATGGTTGAGTCCATGTCGGCGATGAGGAGCTTCTTGTAGCGGTTCTCAGTTGGCTGGATGGCGAAATCGATCGGTCGGTCACCGATGAAATCTTTGATGGCGGTTTTTAGTGCGGGATCGGCAATGCCGCCGAGACAAACAAAATCACTGGCGATCCCGTCCGCCAAAACAGTCCGGCGCACGTCACCAACATCCTGCATGTCAAGAAAACAGGAAAAGCTAGCCGATAGTTCGTTGTCCAGCAAAGGGTGTGCCGGATTACAAATCAGAGTTATCGCTGTATCGTACATTCAGATGCCGGAACAAGTTTCAGAACAGATCGTTTTTATTGCAGGCCCGACCGCCAGCGGCAAATCGGCGGCGGCCCTGTCGGTTGCACGCGCCCTTGGCGGTGAAATCGTCAATGCCGATGCGATGCAGGTCTATAGAGATTTGCGGATTTTAACAGCGCGCCCGTCGCCTGAAGACGGCGCAGCAGCGCCGCACCATCTCTATGGAGTGCTGTCGGGAGGTGAGCGCTGCTCGGCGGGACGGTGGGCGCAGATGGCCGCCAAAACATTGCGCGACATCAGTGGGCGTGGAAAGGTTGCGATTGTCGTCGGCGGAACCGGGCTCTATTTTCGCGCGCTCGAAGATGGCCTGTCGCCCATTCCCGAAACACCGCCGGACATTCGTGAACGCGCCGCCGCGCGCCATCTCGAATTGGGCGCAGAAGGCTTTCGTGCCGAAGTCATCGCCAATGATCCGCCAATGCAGCGCCTTCCTGCGGGTGATACTCAGCGTTTGCTGCGCGCCTGGGAGGTGCATGCGCTGGCTGGGAAGCCACTGTCATATTTTCAAAGTTTGCCGCGCACGCCGCTCGTGGAAACAATCGCAGCGCGCATTGTCATTAAGCCGCCGCGCCCGACGCTCTACGAAAATTGCGATACGCGCGCGGCGGAAATGATGTCAGAAGGCGCTGTCGAAGAAGTGCGAGCGCTATTGTCTCAAAATTTTGATCCCTCAATGCCGGTTATGAAATCCCTTGGTGTTGCAGAAATTGCCGCGCTCCTGACGGGGAGGGTGAGTGAGGCGGAGACGCTGGCGGCGTTGCAGCAAAACACAAGACGCTTTGCCAAGCGCCAGCTTACCTGGTTCAGAAACCAGGCGCCGGACTGGCCGCGCGCCGAAAATGCGGCGGATGCTGAGCGAGCGCTCGGCCCACTATCGCGAACGTGAACCGCTTCGCCGCAAAAATCACGTGACGGATTCTCGTTTGAGGTAGACTGCTGCCGGTTTTAGGGAGGCAATGACCATGAAAAAACTGCTCGCAAGCGGCCTCGCCGCGACAATGCTCGCCACATCCGCCGTATATGCCGGACCGCTCGAAGACATGCTCGCCGCTGACACGGCGTTTGCAAAAATGGCGCAGGATGAAAGCGTGCCCGCGGCATTTGCAGCCTATGCCGCCGAAGATGTCTGGATGTTTCCCGAGGGGCAGGACGCCTATCAAGGGCGCGACAAACTCGTAGCGCGCTTTGCAGGCTGGCCGGAAGGCGCAACATTGGAATGGTTCCCGCAAAACGGCATGGCAGCGTCCGGCGGCGACTTTGGCTTCACTTGGGGGCGTTACACATTCACCGCCAAAAGCGACAGCGGCGACAATGTCGGCCATGGAAAATACGTGTCGATCTGGCGCAAAGAAAACGGCGCCTGGAAGTTCGTCGCAGATATTGGCAATTCCGGTCCGTCACCGGAAGCAAATCCTAAGGCTGAAGATTAAGCCGGCGTCAAAAACAATGCGCGTTCTTTTTCACGCCGCTCGGTGAGGTGCGGAATGACTTTGCCGCCGCCTTTATTGTGATTGCGGAAATTGTCGGCGGCTTTTTTGTAGTTGCCCTTGTTCACCGCATCGAGAACCGTGCTGCGTGAAAAGCCGCCGGAGCCCATATTATAAGCGAGCGACACCATGGCGGAGAACTGGTTTTCATTCACGGGAACCAGAACCATTTTTCGCACTGCATCTTCTGATGCGCGCACGTCTTCGCGCAGTAATTGTTCAGCTTGCGTTTGCGTGATGGTCATGCCGGCTTTGGCGGTGCGAGTATGTCCGTAACCGATCAGCCATTGCCCGCCAAGATTGTAGGCTTCTAACCGCAAGCCTTCGCTTTCTTCGATGATTTTCAACCCGGCGGCGTTCATGCGAAGATTTGCGTTTGAAGCATTTCCGATATCGCCGGTAGCTGGCGCAGGACTTGGTGATGCGTCAGCGACTCCGTCATTGCTTTCGCTCGCAGACTCTTCGTTCTCGTCGGCTGATGGAACTGGCTGACCGAGTGTTGAAATCCAACGGTCTGCTGCTGAGAACCCGGCGTCTCCAATCGACCTCGCCCAGCCCGGCAATCCATAGCGGTCGCCGACCAGCAGACCGAGCGCGAAAATCAGCAGCCATACAATAAGCCTAAAACGCATAGGGCGCTCCCCGGATACCCGCCAGCGCGCCGCAAAAGGCCTCGCTGGATTTTTCCCCAGAGCCATCGTGACTCATCCTCTCCGCGACTGCAATTCAAGCTGTGGCGATTGGGTCAATTGTGACAGCCCCTGATTGCATTCGGCAGCTACTGACGTTATTAAATCACATAAATCAGCAGGCCGGACGGGGATGAAAAAATCCGGTCATTAAGGTAATCTGCGCTCGATCCGGACCGGATCAAGCGCGCCGGGTGCGGATCGCAGGCGGGGAGCGTGACAGCCGGTTCAGCTTTTAGCGGGACCGTTTAGGGTATGGTCGAGTTCCTGCGCCAATTGCGGCGCTTTCTCACATCCATGGACGCCAAGGCGATTACGTCTTTGGCGGTATCCATCGTCTTGTTGACCTTTGTGGTTCTGATGGTCGCCTATGGCCAGCAATGGCTGAATCTCGACCGTGAGGATGAGGTCAGCAGGCTTTTGGCGACCGCGGCGGAATCGCCCTGGGCCGTGATTGGCGTGATTTCCATCTTTTCCCTTCTGGCGATGGCGGCTTTTCCGCAAATACTGCTGATCACCGCGACAGTGGTCGTCTTCGGGCCGCAAAACGGGGCGATCTATTCGTGGATTGCGACCATGGTGAGCGCCACGCTGACTTTCGGGCTGGGACATTTTCTTGGCGGGCGCTGGGTGCGGCGGTTTGGCGGCGCGAGGGTGCAGCGCACCATCAATTTCATAGGCCGGCACGGAGTGCTGGCCAGCGGGCTGGTCAGGGTTGTGCCGTCCGCCCCCTTTATTGTGGTCAATGCTGCGGCTGGCGCGGCGCATATTCCCATGTGGAAATACTGGGCCGGAACCGGTATCGGAATCATCCCTAAAATTGTGGTCGTAGCCTTCCTCGCCGTCTTCACCCCGGACTCCCATGCGCTGCGCGATGGCGTCTCGGGCGTGGTTGATTTCTTCACCACCCGCGATCCGGCGCATCTTTCGATGATCGCCCTGATCATCATTGGCTGGCTTGGATTTCTGGTGCTGGTGCGGTGGCTCTACCGGCGCCTCAGAAAGCGGGAAAATGAGTATTAAGGAAATCCTTCGATTAGCCGAGAATCTTGTTAAGCCGTAAATACCGGAAACCCGAACTCCTCGCCAACAGCCAGCATTTTGGGCGTTTGTTGACGATTTAGGAACGCATTAAGGATAAGACCGTCCGTGAATTTCAGTACCCACGAATAGGATCAGCCCAATGCTTTCCACACTGTTCGGCATGCTTTCCGCAGACATGGCCATTGACCTCGGTACGGCCAATACGCTCGTTTACGTCAAAGGCCGCGGCATCGTTTTGAACGAGCCTTCCGTCGTTGCGATTGAAACAAGAGGCGGGCGCAAGCTGGTCCGCGCTGTCGGCGTTGAAGCCAAAGAGATGCTCGGCCGCACGCCCGGCGAAATCGAAGCCATTCGCCCGATGCGCGATGGCGTCATCGCCGATTTTGAAGTCGCTGAAGCGATGATCAAGCACTTCATTCGCAAAGTTCACAACCGCCGCTCATTTGCATCGCCGCGTATTGTTGTTTGCGTGCCGTCCGGCGCCACCGCTGTTGAGCGCCGCGCGATTCAGGAATCGGCGCTTTCCGCCGGCGCCCGCAAAGTCGAATTGATTGAAGAGCCCATGGCGGCTGCGATCGGCGCCGGCTTGCCGGTCACCGAACCGACCGGTTCCATGGTTGTCGATATTGGCGGCGGCACGACGGAAGTCGCAGTCCTGTCGCTGGGCGGCATCGTCTATTCACGCTCCGTGCGTGTTGGCGGCGATAAGATGGACGATGCGGTGGTCGGATATATCCGCCGCATGTATAATTTGCTGATCGGTGAGGCGTCAGCTGAGCGGATCAAAAAAGAAGTTGGCTCGGCGATGATCCCGACCGAAGGCTCGGGCATGACCATCCAGATCAAAGGCCGCGATTTGATGCATGGCGTGCCGAAAGAAGTCCGCATTGGCGAGGCGCAAATCGCCGAAGCGCTGGCCGAACCGGTTAGCCAGATCATCGAAGCAGTGAAGGTTGCACTCGAGGCAACCCCGCCGGAACTGGCCGCCGATATCGTCGACACCGGAATTATGTTGACTGGAGGCGGGGCGCTGCTCAAGAATCTCGATCAGGTGCTGCGTGATGAGACCGGACTTCCGGTTTCGGTTGCCGACGACCCGCTCTCCTGCGTGGCGCTTGGCACCGGTGCGGCGCTAGAAAACACGAAAGCAATGCGCGGCGTTCTTTCCTCCGCTATCTAAGGCGCTTGACGCCGATAGCTGCAGCGAGCTGGAACGGCGCTAAGAGACGGAACAGTTTCGCGAGGCATGGAATATCTAGGGCAGGACAGACGCGAAGGGCTGGGGCGCAAGGCGCATTCCCGCTTCGTCCTCATATTGCTGATCGCGGTTTCGGTGCTGCTGCTGCTGTCGAGCCTTTATTCAGCGCAGGCGTCTGTTTTCAAGAAAGCGCGCGAAGGCGTCATTGACGCGGCTTCGCCGGTGCTGTCGCTTTTTTCAGGGCCGATCAGCTACGTGAATAATGTCGCCGGTTCGGTGGCCGACTATTTTAACGTCATGGAACAGAACAAGGCGTTGCGGCAAGAGAACGCTGAACTGCGCCAATGGATGAACGAAGCGCTTGAGCTGCGGGAGACAGTTGCGTCCTTTGAAGCGCTCAAGGGGTACGTTGCGCCGCCCACTGCGCAGCCCATCAGCGCCTTTGTCATTGGCGAGGCGAACGACGCGTTTGCGCGGTCCATGATCGTCAATGCCGGTCGCGCTAACAATGTCGAAGTCGGCCAGGCGGTGGTCAATGAGAATGGTTTGATTGGGCGCATCGTTGAGGCTGGTGGTTCAGCGTCGCGCGTTTTACTGCTCACCGATATCCAAAGCCGCATTCCCGTTTATATCGAAGGCGCCGATGTTGAAGGCATTCTGGTCGGCAACACGCGCGCCCGGCCTGTAATCAGCTTTACGGCGGGCTCCGATGACGCTGTGACAGAGGCTGGCCAGCGTGTGCTGACCTCGGGGGCGGGCGGGGCGCTCCCGCGCGGTTTGCCAATCGGCGTTGTCGGCGGTCAAAATGGCGACGATATTCTGGTCGATCTTTACGCAAACTACGCCCGCACGCGCATGGTCAGGATCGTCAACTACGCATTTCCGCAAATTGACCCGGCAGCACCTGACGAACCAACCGAAGAGTCCGCTGTTGAAGCAGAAGATGCTGACGCGCCGCAGCCTCCGGCGGAGGGCTAGCGTATGGGCTATAGAGCGGAAAATCTGCTCCGGCTGTTCAAGGCAATGACGCCGACAATGCTCGGCGTGCTTGGCGTTTTGATCTTGGCTGCGCCGATCCGGCTGTTTGAAGGTTATGCGCCGACACCGATATTTCCGCTGGTGATTGTTTTCTTCTGGTCGGTTTACGGGCCCGATTATTTGCCGCCGCTCAGCGTCTTCGTGATCGGACTTTTACAGGATCTGTTAACCGGCGGGCCGCTCGGTCTCTGGCCAGCCGTTTACCTATTCACGCAGTTCATCGTCATGTCGCAACGCGCCTATTTTCTTGGCCGCGAACAAAAGGTCGTATGGATCGGTTTCGGCTTTGCATCTCTCGGCGCAGGCCTTATTCTGTGGCTCGTGATGAGCTTGATGTCCGGCGTGTTATTGCCAGTACGCTTCCTGATGCTGCAGCTTGCAGCCACCGTCGCCATATATCCATTGTTCGGCATAGTGTTCAGGGAACTGCACCGGCGCGTTCTGGTGGAGGTGTGATGTTATGGCTGGCGTGAACGCACATGATCCCGAACGCCAGGAAACGGTCAGCCGCCGCACAATGCTGTTTGGCGGTGGTGTGAGCCTGCTCTTCGCTGGCGTCTCGGCGCGTCTTTACCAGCTGCAGATCGCCGACCATCAAAAATATCTCGATCTTGCAGAGAACAACCAGTTTAATCGCCGTATCCTGACTCCGTTGCGGGGAGAAATTGTCGATCGCTTCGGCGCGCCGCTCGCATCCAACCGAAAGAATTTTCGCGTGTTGCTGGTGCCTGAACAGGCTCGCGATGTAGACGAAATTCTCGACAAGATTTCCAAAATCACCGAAGTCACAGAACAAAGACGCGCGCGGATCATGCGTGAGATCCGCCGCCGCGGCGCATTTACGCCGGTTCAAATCACCGACAATCTGTCGTGGGAGGAATTCTCCCAACTCAATTTCGATTTGCCGCATCTGTCCGGCGTGCTTCCTGACGTCGGTGAAACGCGAGATTATCCGTTCGGGGCCAGCTCGGCGTTTGTGATTGGTTATGTTGGCGCTGTCACCGAACGAGATCTTTCCAGCCAGGAAAGCGACGAGGCGCGCATTCTTTTGCGGCAGCCCGGCTTTAAGGTTGGCCGCGAGGGGCTGGAGCGCACCTACGAAGCCGAGCTTCGCGGCGATGCCGGCGCCATGAACGTTAAGATCAACGCCCATGGCCGGGTGATCGAAGAGATGGTCGACAGCGCCGTTCCCCCGGTTCAGGGCAGAACGCTGACGCTCACCATTGATTCCGAATTGCAAACCCATGCCATGTCAGTGCTCGCGGAGCCGACGGAAGGCGTCAATCAGGATATTCAAAGCGCCGCCGCTGTGGTCATGGATGTGATCACCGGGGATATTTTGGTGCTGGCCTCGACGCCGGCGTTCAATCCGAATGACTTTAATGTCGGCATCGATCCTGATCTGTGGAAGGACTTGAACGCGAGCCCTTACAAGCCGCTCTTGAATAAACCTTTGTCTGGCGTCTATCCGCCGGGTTCGACGTTTAAAATGATTTCGGCGATTGCCGCTCAACGTGCGGGCGTGCGTCCCAATCATACCGTTCATTGCAACGGTAAGGTCTGGTACGGCAACCGCTTCTTCCATTGCTGGAAACGTGGCGGGCACGGGACCGTCGACATGAAGGGTGCGCTCAAAAATTCTTGCGACACATATTTCTATGATGTCGCGAAAACCCTGGAAATTGACTTGCTCGCAGATACCGCACGCAAGTTTGGCTTGGGGCAAACTTACGAGTTGGGCATTCCCGGCCAGCAATCGGGCATCGTTCCTGACCGTGACTGGAAGCGGGAATATTTCGCGGGGAACCCTGCGAACCAGCCGTGGTTTCAGGGCGAAACACTCTCCTGCATTATTGGGCAGGGCTATGTGACGTCGACGCCGCTTCAGTTAGCTGTAATGGCTTCGCGTCTCGCCAGCGGACGCGCTGTGCGCCCACGTCTGGTGCGGGCGGTGGGCGATCTGATTTTGCCAGCGCCGGAAGCGGCGCTAATCGATGTCGATCAGGATCATTTGGCAGTCGTGCGCGCGGGCATGAATGCCGTGACCAACGAATACGGAACAGCAGCGCGCTCGCGCCTTGACGATCCCGAGTGGCAACTGGCCGGCAAAACCGGCACGAGCCAAGTCTACCAGATCACTGCGGAAGATCGCGCGCGCGGCCTCGCCAAACCTGAAGATTTGCCCTGGGCGCGGCGCGACCATGCCTTATTCGTTTGTTTCATGCCGTATGAAAATCCGCGTTACGCCTGTTCCGTTGTTGTGGAGCACGGCATTGGCGGATCGAGAGCCGCCGGCCCTAAAGCGCGCGATATCATGCGAGCAGTGGCGGAACGAGATCCGGCGTCGCGCAAGCCGCTTGATCCACGCACGTTGGCGCGCGCATCCGGAACGAGGGAGGGATAATAGATATGTCGTCGATTATTCTTCCCGGGCGCCGGCGCGGCATTCGAGACAAATTTTCCCGCTTGCACTGGCCGTTGATAATTCTGTTGGCCATGATCTGTGCAGCTGGGGTAGTAACGCTTTACTCCGTTGCAGAGGGTAATTGGGAGCCTTGGGCGCTGAAACATGCGCTCAGATTTTTGGTGGCGCTCGGCATTATGATTGGCATTGCGATGGTGCCAATTCGTTATTGGATGGCGCTGAGTTATCCGATTTATTTCGCTGCGCTTCTCGCGCTGGTCGCCGTACCTTTTATCGGTGAGATCAATATGGGCGCGCGGCGCTGGATTGAACTGGGCGGATTGCAGTTTCAACCCTCCGAAGCAATGAAGATCGGGCTCGTGCTTGGGTTGGCGCGCTACTATCACGGACTGCGCGCTGAACAGGTGTCGCACATCCTCTATCTCATCCCGCCTGCGTTGATGGTGGGTGCGCCGGTCGGATTGATTTTCATGCAGCCGGACCTAGGCACAGCGCTTTTGTTGGCTGCCACGGGCATCATTATCATTTTCGTCGCGGGGCTCTCCTGGCGGATCGGTTTTGCGGGCGTTCTGGGTGCGGTTGCAGCCGGTTATAGCGCCTATCGGTTTGATATTCTGAAAGAGTATCAGATGAATCGGATCCTGACTTTTATGAATCCCGAGCGCGATCCGCTGGGTCAGGGGTATCACTTGCTGCAATCGAAAACAGGAATCGGTTCGGGCGGCTTGACCGGCAAAGGGTTCATGGAGGGAACGCAGGCCCAGCTAAAGTTTCTGCCGGAAATGCAGACAGACTTTATCTTTACGGTTTTTGGCGAGGAATTCGGATTTGTCGGCGCTATCGCTTTGTTGTTGCTTTATCTGGCCGTAATTTTTGTCGGCCTCTCAATCGCGATGTCGACGAAGCTTCATTTTGCGCGCTTGGCGGCAATAGGGGTTGTGGCGACCTTTACGCTCTATGTGCTCATCAATACCGGCATGGTGATGGGGCTGGCGCCGGTGGTCGGCGTGCCGCTGCCGCTGGTTTCTTATGGCGGCACGGTGATGTTGACGATTATGGCCGGTTTTGGTTTTGTGATGAGCGCGCATATTCATCGCGATCAGGATGCATACCGGTCGGGCGATAGTTTGTAAGCAGACTAATACTGCGCCAGATGCGCTTCGAAATGCACGCAGAACATGTCGAAATGAGATTGTGCGTCGGTTAGCCTCGCTGCGGCAGTCGCCGCATCGCCAGCTTTGCAGGCTTTTTCGATGGCGGCGGCGGTTTCGGCCAGCAATTGTGCTCCGACATTGGCGGCGGATCCCTTCACCGCATGCGCGGTGCGGTAGGCATCTTCCAGCGAGCCGTCTTTGACGCCATCTGTGAGAACGTCCAAAAGGTCGGTGGTCGAGCGTTGGAATGCATCCATGATGGCGCGGGTGCCGTCGACTCCAGCTGCCGCGATAAGACTTTCGATCTGATCCAGCTGGATTGGAGCCAAGCCAATGGTCTGCGGTTCCGTCAACGCCCTGTTTCCCGTGCCCGGTTTTGTGATCGGGGGATTCGCCCCGATGCGCCCTTTTCTGGCCTTTTACAGCCCCCTGATTGAGCGATTTTTGCTAACAAACGTAAAAATTTGTCTAAAATAGCGGAATGCGCCACTCTGGCGTTTAAATTTTCTTGAGGGGTACTTCTATGCAAGGCACGGCGGGTGAAAACACCCATTGGTCCTCCCGGGCCGCCTTTATCATGGCCGCCATCGGTTCTTCGGTGGGGCTCGGCAATCTCTGGCGCTTTCCCTATGTGGCGGGCGAGAATGGCGGCGGGGCTTTTGTGCTCTTTTACGTCCTGTGCGTCATCTTGATCGGCTTGCCGGTTCTCGTGGCGGAGCTGTTCATTGGCCGCCGTGGCGGCATGTCAGCGGTCGGCAGTGTCGTTAAAATAGCCAAGGCTGAGGGCCGCTCGCCGCTCTGGGCGGCGCAGTCCTGGATCGGCATGCTCGGCGCTTTTGTCATCTTAACCTTCTATTCAGTGATCGCCGGCTGGGTGCTGGCTTATGTGACGATGATCGGCGGTGACCTACTTGCATCGATCGGCGAGAAGGGGCTCGCGGGCCTTGCGTCGCCAGCTTTCGCCAGCTTGAGCGGGCCGGAAGTCAGCGCCAAGCTCGGGGAGTTGCTGAATGATCCCGGTCGCATGATCATCTATCACGCGCTATTCATGGTGATGACTGTCGGCATCGTGATGCGCGGCATTCAGGGCGGCATTGAAGGCGCCGTTACAATCTTGATGCCGGCATTTTTCATTCTTCTTATTGTTTTGCTTGGTTATGCGTTGGCGACGGGCGATCGGTCTCAAGGGGTAGATTTTCTGCTCGGCGTGCGGCTGTTCGACAGTGAGCTTGCGGATGGGGCGATCCGGCGCGGCCTGTTGCACGGACTTCAGGATGGGTCGGTGATCGGCGCCGCGCTCGGTCAGGCGTTCTTCTCCATTGGCCTTGGGTCAGCGTTGATGGCGACCTATGGCGCTTACATGCGCGCTGATCAGGATCTTCCGCGTTCAGCTCGTCTTGTGGCTATTGCCGACACCGGCGTCGGCATTATTGCAGGTCTTGCGATCTTCCCGATCGTTTTCGCCATGGGCCTTGCGCCAGGCGGCGGTCCGACGCTGATGTTCCAGACATTGCCGCTGGCTTTCCACGGCATGCCGGGCGGCGCAATCTTTGGTTTGTTCTTCTTCTTGCTGGCGTTTTTTGCCGCGATTACGTCGTCGATTGCATTGCTTGAGACATCGACGAAGTGGGTCGACGAACAATCTAAAGGGAATAACCGCATTCTGGCGGCGGCCGGTCTCGGCATCGTCATTTTCCTGATCGGTGTCGGCAACGCATTGTCTCAAGTGTCAGCTACCAATGCGCAAGGCGAAGTCGTGCGCGATCTCTTCTTCAATACATGGCGGCCTTGGGGTGGCATACCGTTTTTCCAGGACGGCAATGGCAATGCAGTTGAGATGTTGACATTCCTTTCCAACTCTACCGACCTCATCCTTCCCATCGCCGGTTTTATCACGGCGTTATTCGCCGGCTGGGTTGTGTCCACCTCAACGGCGCGTGAAGCCATTGGATTCAAATCCGAAATCTGGTTCAAGCGCTGGCGTTTTCTCATTCGCTGGGTTTGTCCGCTGGGGATTTTTGCCGTCATCTTTTACTCGATGATCTGGCTTCCTTTCGTCGCGCCGATGTTTGCGAACTAGTCAAGGGTTTAGATGGAGTGATTGCGGCCCGGCGTGATGCGCCGGGCCGTTTTCATCTGTATACGTTGGAAAGTGAAATTGCGCGCCGCAACAATCTTAAACTCTTAAAAAAGCGGCTTTTTGTTAACCATTAGGGGCTTGTCAAAGGCCGTGACGCGGGTCATCCTCAAGGTCAGTTTCAATCAACGAGAGGAGGTGATCCATGTCGAGTGATTTCATCAAGCCAAATAGGTCTTTGTGGAAAAAACGCGGTGTGAAGCAGCCTTCGCTCGCCGTTTGACCGCCGGATTACTCTAGATCTTGAGACCTTTTGGCAGAAGGAATCGCGATCCTGAATAAGGATTTAGGGCCGCTCGCGTGAGCGGCCCTTTTCTTTGAAGGTGAGGCGCTTGAGTGGCGGGCGCGCTTCGACGTAAAACGCCGCTTTGCAAAGCAGGGCCTGCGCGCGGGAAAGCCATGCTTGATTCCCGGCTCTATGCGCGTATCTGTAAAGTCAGTACGACATATGCTGGCTGGCAAGCTTGCAACTTTAGAGAACTCATCATGGTCGAAAAATTATCCGCCGAAGCGCGCGCCGCTTTTCACAAGGAATGCCCCGCCTGGGCGCCGGTTGAGGGGCGGGACGCGGTGAAAAAATCGTTCACCTTCGACGACTTCAATGAGGCCTGGGGCTTCATGAATCGGGTCGCGCTGGCCGCTGAAAAGGCCGACCATCACCCGGAATGGTTCAATGTTTACAATCGCGTCGATATCACCCTGACGACACATGATGCGGGGGGCCTGTCGGCGCGGGATGTGGCGCTGGCTCAATTTATTGACGCGGCAGCAGGCCAAAACTGAGGAAAATCGGGCGCTGACACAAAAAGGCCTTGCCTGCGCCTTCTATACGCCCGCGACCATCTCTAGTAAGATTTTGAATTCACAAGGGGATTTGAAGAAAGATGGCGACAATCGCGCTAGTCGATGACGACGAAAACATTCTGACCTCTGTTTCCATCGCGCTGGAATCAGAAGGGCATGTGGTGAAAACCTTTGAGGACGGCGCGGCGGCGTTTGAATTCATCTCTGCGACGCCGCCAGACGTCGTAGTGTCTGATATCAAGATGCCGACCATGGATGGCATGGAGCTTCTGCGGCGGATCCGCCAGAACTCTTCGCTGCCGCTCATCTTCCTCACGTCAAAAGACGAGGAGATCGACGAAGTGCTCGGTCTCACCATGGGCGCCGATGATTATGTAAAAAAGCCCTTCTCGCAGCGCTTGCTGATTGAGCGCGTCAAGGCCGTTTTGCGCCGCGGGCAGGCAAGCGAAACACCGACGGAAGAAGAAGAGAAGAAAATTCTCCGGCGCGGCGAGTTAACGCTGGACCCGATGCGTCATGCCTGCACCTGGAAAGGCAAGCAGGTGATCTTAACGGTGACGGAGTTCCTGATCCTTGAAGCGCTTGCGCAACGTCCCGGTTTTGTAAAGAGCCGCGACGCATTGATGGACGCCGCCTATGACGATCAAGTTTATGTGGACGACCGCACTATCGACAGCCACATCAAGCGCGTGCGCAAAAAATTTCGTGTTGTCGACCGCGAATTTGATTCGATCGAAACGCTTTACGGCGTCGGATACAAATATAAGGACGCCTGATAAGGGATGGATGAAGAGGGCGGGATCGTGCGCAGACGGCGCGCGCCAATGGCGGTGTCGCGGCTGACACTGACCATCGTGCTCGCCAATCTGATCGGCCTCGTCATTCTTCTGCTTGGCTCTTTTGCACTCACCCAATATCGCGACGGGCTTATCCAGGCCAAGCTCGAGGGCGTGCGCGCTCAGGCGCAAATTATCGCCGACGTGCTGGCGCAGGTGGCGATTGACGAAACCACATGTCAGCCGGTCGAAGCGTCGGATCTTGCCCGGCAGGACAGTGAATCTGTCTGCGCGCTTTCTCTGAGTCAGCGCGACGTGCGCGAAGTGTTTAATCGCGTATGGGATAGTTTTGAAGGCAGGGTGCGCATTTTTAACGCGCCACAGACTTTCGCCGATCCGCCGGTGAGCGATGCGAAAGCGCTGCTGATCGAAGACGTGGTTTTGCGTCAGGATGAAATCGTCGCGCAGAATTTGCCGCCCATCCAGGACGACGGCTCAATTATCAATGTCCTGGAAGATGAAGGGGTATGGCGGCGCGTCTCGCGCTTTTTCTCCCGCGACTACAGGTCAGAAGCGGCGCGACGCAGCATTGAAGATGAATTGAATGCGGCGCTTGCATCGTCGCCATTCGCTGCCGACAGGGGCGCGGCGTCGGTGCGTCTTGATGAGGAGGGCGAGCTGGTCGCGTCGGTTTCAGTGCCGATCCGCCGCGTGCAGGCGATTTATGGCGTTGTGACCGCTGAAAGCGGCGGCATCGACGCGCTGGTGGAAGATGCGCGCTTGTCCATTCTTCCGTTCTTTGGCTGGGCTGTGGCGGCGGCGATTTTGTCGTCGCTATTGCTGACGACAATGATCGCGCAGCCCATCCGGCAGTTGGCGATTGCATCGGATAAGGTGCGCGAAGGTATCGCTGCGGCGGGGCGTGCGCGTATTCCCGACTTCACCAATCGCAAGGATGAGATTGGCGAGCTTTCCGCCTCTCTTAAATCCATGACGCAGGCGATTTACGCGCGGATCGACGCTATTGAGTCATTTGCAGCGGATGTATCGCACGAGCTCAAGAACCCGCTGACGTCTATTCGCAGCGCCGCCGAGACATTGCAAATCGCGCGAACACCTGAACAGCAGGCGAAATTATTGGCGGTCATCCAAAAAGACGTGGCCCGCATGGACCGGCTCATCACGGATATTTCCAACGCATCGCGTCTCGACGCTGAACTGGCGCGCGAAAGCCGCGAAGCCATCGAGTTGGGCAAACTGATCAAAGACATTGTCTCGATGTATGAGGATACAGCCAAGGAGGGCGACGCGAGGGTCACGTTCAATGATCCACTGCAGGCCGCTTATGTGCTCGGGAATCCTGCTGCATTGGGTCAGGTTATTCGCAATCTCATCGATAATGCGCGCTCCTTCAGCCCGCCCGGCGGGGAGGTGCGCGTGCGGCTTGATGCGCCGACCGCGCGTAATGAACTCACGCGGATAAGCGTTGAAGATGACGGGCCGGGCATACCGCCCGATAATCTCGACTCAATTTTCAAGCGTTTCTATACGAAGCGCCCCACAGGATCCGCTTTCGGTAATAATTCAGGGCTTGGGCTGGCGATTTCGCGGCAAATCGTTAACTCACACGCTGGCCGAATTTATGCTGAAAATCGTCTGGCAAACCCGGATAATGCCGAAAGCGAGCGCAAGGGCGCCAGGTTTATTGTTGAGCTGCCCGGACGGTGAGACATTTTTTCTGTGGACATCTCTGGTCAATCAATCACCATAGCGGCGTTTTGATGGAGCGGATACGGAACGCATGATTGGTTTGGTCGTTGTTACTCATGGGCGCCTGGCGGAGGAGTTCCTGTCGGCCGCAGAACACGTTGTTGGTCCTCAGGAGCAAGTGAAAGCTGTCTCCATCGGGCCCGATGACGATATGGAAAAGCGGCGCCAGGATATTCTGGACGCCGCCCAGGCCGTCGATTCCGGCGAAGGCGTTATCATCCTGACCGATATGTTTGGCGGCACGCCGTCAAATCTCGCCATTTCTGTGATGGAAAAGGCCAATGCGGAAGTCGTGGCCGGCGTTAATTTGCCGATGCTGATCAAACTCGCTTCGGCCCGTGCGGAAGAAGACCTTCAGGATGCGGTGAAAGCCGCCCATGAGGCAGGGCGAAAATATATCAATGTCGCATCCTGGGTATTGTCCGGAGAGGCTTCGGAATAAGTGTCGGGACAACGCGAAGAGACAGTGACGGCGAGCGTTGAAGTCTGCAACAAGCTTGGACTGCACATCCGCCCCTCTCGATATTTATCTTCTCTCGCGAAGTCTTATGAAGCTGTCGTATCTGTCCGCAATAATGATCGCGTTGCGCTCGCCGATTCTCAACTTGATTTATTGATGTTGCTCGCAAGCAAAGGCGCCATGCTTGAAATTTCAGCGACGGGTCCGCAAGCCGCCGAAGCGGTCGAGTCAATCGTCAAGCTCGTGCAGGAACGCTTCGGCGAAAAAGACTAGACGGACGGCTCTGGCGTTACCTCGCTAAACGTCACCGATTGACCGTCGCGCAACCTCTCTCCGCCTCGAATGACGATATCGTCGCCTGGCTCAACATCGCCAAGCACTTCGATGAAATCGCCATCCGCTGCGCCAAGTTCAACATCGACCCGCTTTGCGACTTTATCCTCGCTGATGACGAAGACGCTGATGCGATCGGCACGTAGGACCAGCGCATCGCGCGGAACCGCCGTCACAATGCGCGGCTGGTCAGATGGCAAACTCACCCGAACCGCTGAACCGATATACCAATTCGTTTCAGGTAGCTCGAGACGAATTTCCAGCATGCGCGAGCGATCATCGCCCACTGGAACAATAGCGCGAACCCGGCCGTCGAGCGTTTCAGCGCCATTGGCGACAGAGATGACGGCGCCGGGCTGGATGTTTCGCGTCAGCCCCGCCGGCGCCCGCGCCGTAACTTCCAGGTGGTGCGTGTCAACAAGACGAACAAGTTCAGTTCCGGGATTTGCAAATTCACCTTTTTGCGTCTCTTGAGAAACGATGCGCCCCGCAAACGGCGCCTTCACTTCGGTGCGGTCAAGGTTTGTTTGCGCACGGTCCAGCGCAACTTCGGCTTGTCTCAACGCCTGCAACGCTTCTTCGACGTTAGAGCGCATTTCATCGAGTGTCGCTTCAGATTCGCCAGCATCCTCGCCGAGGCCCAGATAGCGCTTATACAGACTGTCGAGATAGTCAGCACGAGCGCGCAGACGACGCACTTGCGCTGCGGTGTCGTCACGCGTGTATTTTGCATCGGCCTGATCAAGACGTGCGATGACGTGGCCTTCGTCGACTTCGGCGCCGACTTCCGCAACCCACTCAACTTTGCCGCCAGTAGCGGCTGCGACGCGGCTATCGCGAAGGGACACAACAGCGCCGGGCGTTTCTGCGCGTGGCGCGAGACTCTTGCTTTCGGCTTTTGCAATGGCGACAGGGGCGGGCGGCGGACCTTGCGGCGCGCTTGCCGCCTCAGCGCTGTCCGGATTGGCGCCGACGGCGCCGCCGTAAAAGTAAGCAGCGGCGGAAGCGGCGATCAGCAGGACGCCGGCGGCGCCGGCCAGTTTGAGATTACGGTTCATCAAGTGAACGCTCCTTTATTCGGCAGGCTGAACGGAAAGACCGCGCGGCATTGGGGCGACGGCGCGAGCAGCGCCGAGTTGCAACAATGCCGGTAGCAACAAGAGTGTGAACAGGGTGGAGACCGCCATGCCGCCCACAATCACCGTAGCAAGGCCGCGATAAATGAGGCTGCCAGCGCCCGGCGCAAGCACGAGCGGCATCATGCCCATCAGCGAAGTTGAAGTGGACATAAAGATCGGCCGAATGCGAAGGGTGAGGGCTTCTCGAACGGCTTCCGTTCGCGATTTGCCTTCTGCTTCAGATGCACGGGTTTGCGCCACGAGCAAGATTGCGTTGTTCACTACGAGACCCAGCAAAATGATAAATCCAATCATGCCAAGCAGATCGAGCGGCGTTGATTTGACGAGATCGAGGGCGCGAATGGCGAGCACGCCGCCCACCGCCGCCATGGGCAAGGTGACAATGACGAGAGCAGAGTCTTTGATGGATTTGAATAGCGCCGCCATGATCATGAACAAAATGACCACCGCCAATAGGAAGTTGGCGCCCAGGTTTTGCACGGCGCGCGCGAGCGCATCCGCATCGCCGCCCCATTTCATCGAAGCCCCCTGCGGCAGCACATCGTAGAGTTTGCTTTCCGCTTCTCGTTTTAATGTTTCAACGGCGGGACCGAGGGCCATGCCTTCAGGCGGGTTGATGCCGAGAGAAATTGTGCGCCGCGCATCGAGGCGTCGGATTTGCTGGGGGCCGACATTGCGCGTGATGGTTACGAGTTCGCCGAGAGGGACAACGGCGCCGGATGGCGTCGCAATGGGCGCGCTGTCGAGATATTCCGGATCCGACCATTCGTTGGCCCGCAAAATAACGTCAATCCGGCCGTCTTCATGGAAGAATTCGCCGAGCCATTGACCATCGCCAAGTGCGCGAACAGCGCGCGATACGGATTCGCGCGTCATGCCGACTTCTGCGATCCGGCGATCATTAGGCAATAGGCGCAATTCCGGCGTGACAATTTGCGGATCGGGGTTGGGCCAAACCTGCGCGCCCGGTAGAGCGGCCTGAATGATGTCGGTTGCTTCCGGGATGGCTGCGCCGAGTGCGTCAAAATCCGCCGCCTGCAACTCAAGACTGATGGAGGCGTTGCCGCCAAAGTTGCCGAACAAATTGCCTTGCGCAGCGAAGGCGCGCGTGTCCGGGAAGCCAGCGAGAATTTCATCATTCACGATCTGCACCATTTCTTCGATGCGTGACTGGTCGAGGATTCGGACGCCGATATTGCCGCCCCAATTTCCTGAATAGAGATAATAATTGCGAAGCGCCGGTTGCTTTTCGCCGTCCATATATGGCTGCAATCTCTCAACCACGACTTCCGCCCACTCCTTACGGATCATGTCGGCGCTGGCTCCGGAAGGGAAGTTGACGAAGGCGTCGACGGCGTCGCGCTTTACTGGCGGCAAGTAGTTGAGTTGTGGCCATAGCAGGAAAGCCAGCCCAATTGGCGCAATCGTCAATGCACCCACAATGGCGACGCGCTTTTTGTTCGTGGAGGTTACTCTAATGATTAAATCAGCGATACGGTGGGCGAAATCGGGTCCGCGTTTCTGCTTCACCGCTTTTTCCGACTTAACAAAGAAGCGTGCGCCGGTAGGCAGCAATGTCACCGCCACCACCAGGCTGAACGAAACAGCGATGGCGATAGTCAACGCAAGATCGGCGAACAACTGACCTTCGACATCCTCAAAGAACATGATCGGAATAAAGATCGCAACGGTGGTCACTGTGGAAGCAAACAGCGCGCCGAAAACCTGCCCAACGCTTTCCAGCGCCGCTTCGTATGGAGGTTTTCCGCCCTCGCGCAATCGAACAAAGTTTTCGAGAACGACAATGGCGGCGTCGAGCACCATGCCGGTGGCGAAGGCGAGACCAGCAAGAGAGATGACGTTGATCGAGCGGCCAAACATATTGAGGACTACCAGCGTCGCCATCAAACAGATCGGGATGGCGGAAGCGATGATCATCGTCGCCATGGTGCGGCGAAGGAACAACCAGAGCGCGGCGACCGCCAGAATGATTCCGATCAACAGATTGCTTGTGAGCAACGAGATTGCACGTTTGATGAATACTGAAGGATCAAAACTTTTCTGGATTGCATAACCCATTTCCGCCAGCGGTCCTGAATTTAGTTCATCGAGAACAACGGTCAGTGCATCAATCGCTTCCAAAGTGTTCGCGCCAGGCTCGCGTATTAGCCGCATTCCGATTGCTGGATTGCCGTTTTGATACACAACTCCCTGATTGCGGCGGTCCGAGCCTACGGAAACTTTTGCGATGTCACCCAATCTTACGGGAGCTCCGTCGCGCCATGCCAAGATGGTTTCATTCAGTTGCTCCGCCGTGAAGCGGCCTTCAAACCGCATTGTGTAGTTGCGACGACCAACCTCAACCGAGCCGCCTGTTACATCAGATGAACGGTTCACGTTCTGTGCAATTTCGTCGAGCGTAATGCCAAGCTGTGCGGCAAGAAACGGATCAAAATCAATGCTTAGAATTTGTTCGCCGTCATCGGAGTTAACGTCGACAGTAGCGACGCCCGGAATGGCCTCAAGCTCAGGAACAATTCGCTGCTCGGCGAATTCGCTGAGCCGTATGTTTGGACTAGTGTTGGTTGGTAATCGCTGCAAAAACAGAAAGATCAGTGTTTCACCAGAATCGCCGCCACCTCCGCCAAGATTGATGCGGGGACGATCAGCTTCCGCCGGAAGGCCGCGCACCTGTTGCATGCGTGCATTCACTTCGGAGAACGCTTTGTCCATATCAGTGCCAAGCGTGAATTCGAGAGAGATCCAGGCGCCGCCCTGGTTGGACCAGGATTGCATAACCGTCACGCCTGGCATGCCGCGTAATTCACGCTCGATCGGCTCGGTAATTTCGCTTTCCACTTCGCGCGGCGAGGCGGAGCGCCATCCGGTCCAGATGCCAATTTGCGGACGTTCGATGGCCGGGAACAACTGCACCGGCAGTTGTGAGACAGACAGCGCACCGAGCAAAGTGATCATGGCGAGCACAACCGCAGCAGCTGCCGGGTTCTTCAAACACAGCCGGGTAAGCCCCATGATCGTCTCTCCTGAAATCAGTTCGCCTGATGGCTTTATTGGTTGGCGTAATCAAAAATCTGCATATGCAATCGACGCGGGCACATGTCTCAAGCGGGTGAAATTGGCGACCGAAAGCAGCGCCAGGTTCAGTGCGAGAGAATGCATTTTGGCCTAGGTTAATGTCGCCTTTTTCAAAGGCTTGCGCATCTGCTTATCGATGAGGCGCCGTCTGGATGCGGCAAACCGATTGACCTCGGCGCCGTGGGGAGCATCCGTTACTCAATCGTTAATTTGATCGCGATGCGGATTTCTTCAGCTCCTTGCGGCGCTGCTCGATTTCGGCGAGTTCTCGTTCCAGATCCCGCTTGGCTTCGCGGGCGGCTTCTTCACGCATGGCGAGCATTTCTTCTTCATTGACCATGCTTTCATATTCATCTTGCCATTCACGCTCAGCGCGGGCGCGTTCTCTTTCCGCTTCTCTCATCGCGCGCTGATGTTCTCTTTCGGCCTCTTTGCGCTCGCGTTGGCGTTCTTTCATTTCCGCACGCGCCTCAGCGATTGCAGCCTGGGCTTCAGCTTGCGCTTCAATGCGCGCCTGGCGCGATTCCTCAATGCTTTCACGCGCACTCTCTATTGCGTCAGCAGCGGCTTCAAGCGCAACCTCGCGCTCCTCGCGGATTGCTTCCAGCTCCTCTTCGCTTAGATCCACGCTGGCGAAAAAGCGCGACATGTCAGGCGTCTTGAAGTTGAATTCTGAGAAATCTTTCAGGTCGAATTCTTTTCCATCAAACATCTCAGCGAATTGCTGCGCGCCTTCAAAACCGTTCAGGTCAAGATCATTGAAGCGGATCGATTTTCCTTCCAGATCCTTGAACGCGTCAAACTCTTCAAACATCGTGCGCATGCGTTCTTCCAGGCGCTGTTTTTTTATCTTGAGTTTGTGCGCTTTCTTTTCTTTCAAGTGCGCTTCAACGTCTTCAGGCGCGGCCTGACTTTGGGGCGCGGGAAGGGCCGCGAGCGCAACTGGCGCCGCCGCGACTTGAACGCTCCGCCGCGTGCTGGTGCTGGTTTTCTTCAAGGGCGCGGCCGCAGGAGCGGGGGCGGCCACCGGTGCCGGGTCGATGGTTTTGCCTTCAGAGATGACTTCAAAATGCAGATGCGGGCCGCTAGCAACACCGGTTGATCCAACGGCGCCGATGATGTCACCCGCTGCGACCTGATCGCCCTTGTGAACTTTGTAGCTGTCGAGATGCGCATAGCGTGTGACGAGGCCGTGCCCATGATCAATAACAACCACTTTGCCCCATGCGTCAGCGCCGCGATAATGATCCGTTGCATCGATCACTTTGCCTGCGCCCGATGCGCGCACGGCTGCGCCGCGTGCGGCGCGAATGTCGATGCCTTCATGTGAGACGCGATTCTTGCCGAGCAATTTATCTTTGTCGCCGAATGCCAACGTCACTTCACCTTCCACCGGCGTGACCGGCAGGGCGTCCTGAATAGAGGGAGGCGCAACGGCGAACGCAGCCTGAGCGAAGGCGAGCGCGGCGGCGGCGCCGGCGCCGGCGCTCAATCCGATTTTGGCCGACAGGCTGAGCGCGGGTTTATCGGCAACGCCCGACAAAATAGCATCGAGCCGCTGCCTGCGCGAACGTTTATCGAACGGCGTGAAAGAGGGGATCAGTTCCCCGGCGAACGACCCGTAGCGAGCGTTCGCCGCAAGCCGCAACCCTTGAACAAAGCAGTGGGCGTATTGGCGGCGGTCGACGCCGCGTGCGAGCACAAGCGCATCGGCCCCTTGCTCAGCCGCCAGATTTGCGCGCGCGCAAATCTGATGCATGAACGGGTTGAACCAGAACACCGCCTTCGCCACAGAACATAGTGCAAAAAGCGCGACATCGCCGCGTCTGATATGCGCCATTTCGTGTGCGCCCATCAGCGCTGCGTCTTCAATCGAAACGCGATCGAGAAGGTTGAACGGCATCACCACAACCGGGCGTATGAAGCCGTAAACGCATACGCTGGAAACGATGTGCGAAAACACATATCGCGGTTTTTTGGAGACGCCGATGCGGATGCGCCAGGCTTCCAGCGCCCGCTCAAGCTGCGGCTCATCAAGCGGGGCGGCGAAGTTCAACCGGTAAGAGAACCAGACATGGCGGATCGCCGCCAGCATGAACAGCATGAGAAAGCCGTAGAAATACATAACGGCGCTAGCACGCAGCACGTCGGCCAGCGTCACCGTGCTGGCGGCGACATAGTCCGGGATTGCAACCGCAGTTTCCATTGCCGCCACTACTGCCGGCTCCGGCATTGGCGGCAGCGGCGCAGGCGCGCGCAGGGACAACCCGAGGGCGGCGGCGATGGGGGCCATCAATACGGGCAAAGCGGCAAGCATCAACGCAGCAGGCCAAACTTTGCCCGATAGCGCACTGGTGGAATCATCTTCATTTTTTGCGACGAATGACGCTCCTAGGAAAATTAGCGGCGCCCAGATCATCGATGCAAGCAGGCAATAAAAAAACGGTTCGATCAGTGCGCCCATCACTCTTTCTCCGAATTTTTTAAAACATCTTCGAGTTGTTCGAGCTCCTGATCGCTGAGAAGCTTGGAGTCGGCGAAGAATGCTGTTGCTGGCGTTGTATCCAGCTCGAGGACTCGTTTGGAAAAATCGGCGATCATGCGAGACAGCATGGCGACCTTGCCGACTTGCGGTTCATAAATGTTGACGCCATCAACCGGTGTTTTTGAAATCAGACCTTTGTCTGACATCCGTTCAAGAACGGTGCGGACCGTCGAATAGGACCAGCCGAAATCGCCTTCGATTTCTCCGTGAATTTCGCGGGCGTTCATTTCCTTCGAGCGCCACAGTAATTTCAGGATTGCGAGTTCAGGTTTCGTCGGGTCGGAGCCCTTGAGGTCATTCATTTTCGGCCAGCCTGTGTTGGGCCGCGTCTTTTACAATGAAGATGAGGCGCGCCCTGCGACAAATGTGGCCATCCTAGCTCTTTGCGACACATGTCGCAAGTCTGGAGGCGGCTCTTTGGGCGGGTTCTGCGGTGAAACGAGACCCATTTGCGACGGGTTGAGCAGCGGGCCGCCGGGCCATTTTGGCTAAAGCCGGTCGAGGACCGCAGCGAGACGCACCAGATCCGTCGGCGTCGACAGGCGGTGGTCTCCGTCGGGCGTCAGGGTGATCTCGACGTCATCGCTTTCAAGCAGCGCCGCAAAGGCGAGGGCGTGCGCATAGGGAACCGCGTCGTCTTTCATACCCTGAAGGATGCGTACCGGTTGGCGAATGGCGATCCGGTCTGACATGACAAGATGCGTTCTGCCGTCTTCAATGAGGTTGCGGGTGATGATTTCCGGCTGATCGGAATAGTCGGATGGGAGTTCGATCCTGCCGTCATGCATGATTTGATCGCGCTGTGCTTGTGAAAAAGACGGCCACATCAGCCTTTCCGTGAAGTCTGGCGCCGGGGCGATAAAGACCATAGCGGCAATTTTTTCAGGTTGTGCGCACGCCAGCAAAGTCGCGATCCAGCCGCCCATGGATGAGCCGATGACGATTTGCGGACCTTTTGTCAGCGCCATTAAAACAGCGCGCGCATCCGCCGCCCAGTCGCCAATGGAGCCGTCAGCAAATGCTCCTTCAGATTCTCCGTGTCCAGAATAATCAAAGCGCAGAAAGTGACGCCCGTTTTCTTGCGCCCACTGGTCAACATATTCAGCCTTGGTTCCCAGCATGTCAGAACGGAAGCCGCCGAGCCAAATGAGTCCAGGCTTGCCGTCTTCGGCGCCTTTGCGCTGCCGGTAGGCGAGGCGGCCATTGGGACCGTTATGAAATTCAGCAGGCGGCGTCATGCGTATTTTCCATTTGATTTTCTGCGATCTGCGCGTTGTTGATCAGGATCCTCAATAGCGGCTAACCAACGGTCGCGGCCAGAGCGCGGCGGAAGCAAATTGATCAGATTAACCAAGCCTTTGGATTAAGGATTTGGTTTTGAGAGGTTTCCCGGCGCGCGCGCCATATTCCGCTTGACGCATCACCTACCCTATCTTAAACCCCGCGCTCCGACGGGCCATTTTTCGCCTGTCCTACGCGGGTGTAGCTCAGTTGGTTAGAGCGCCGGCCTGTCACGCCGGAGGTCGCGGGTTCAAGTCCCGTCACTCGCGCCATTTTCTCGCGAAAATTCAATGACTTGCGCCGTTTAATTTTGTAGCTTTCAGGTGCTCGATCGTTGGGTAAGCGCAGGGTAAGCAGGTTAAATCTACATCCGACAACACTGAGCACCGGTGAACCACGTTGGCACAGGCAAATTCCGGAATTGAAGGGCCCCCTTCGGGCATGGTCCACAGACGCCGAAAGCGACACTTCAACTTTTTGATAGTGGCTCCCCTTCAAAAACGCATATCGAACTCTTTGTCAGGTGGCGCAGGCTGAATTTCGGGCGACTTTGCGGGAAATTGGCAATCAGGCAGACTCTTAACCGGGTAATCCTAATTACTACTAGTGATCGTCGTTGTTGGAAAAGCGAGGAACGTTTCGACCGCTGACGGGCTTTGCGCGCACAAATTTATACAAAACCACATCTCTGGAGCGGATTATAAATGGATACCGATCTCTAGAACAGCGAGTTGTGGGGTTAGTGTTCCCGTCAGCGACAGTGAGACAGATTGCGAGGTTATTGTAATGGAGCGTTTTGGTTCGTCGTAGGTCTGAGGAAGAGTTGAGATGAGAGAGAAATCCAGCCCGGGAACTTCGGCCGAGAAGACTGTAAAAGGTATCTGTCGTGCAACGCGGATACGCCGCACGACTGAAAAAAATCCGTATTGTTCCAGAGGGGCTTCACGGCGAATGTTCGGTTACCGAGTTGTGTCTCCGGGAAGGTATTGTGCAAAGCCTTGATTACAGTTGGACGTAGAGTTTCTCGAATCCGGAAAGAGGCGCCTGGCTGGCGATACTTCACGTCAGGTAAGTTCACCTGAGGTAAAGGGTCCGCACCGTGAAGCGAACGATCTGAAAGAGGCAGCTGCTGTACTGACTGTAGAGAACCACCTAGTCAAAAAATTATGACCGGGGATGGGAACGAAGTCGAATCAAGTATTCTGCATCTGAAAGATTGAACTCATTCGCCTCGTTGGGCGCTCGCATCTGTTCGCGGACGCGATGTTTGTTGTTAGCGTTGCTGAGCGCATACATGTTTTTGAACGGGGAGCGAGGAACGGCAGTACATTTCGAGGATTATGCGGCGCTGGATATCAGCGCTGGCGCGACTGA
>BQJG01000039.1 GCA_021604585.1 Hyphococcus sp. | reverse complement strand
GACGGGCATGTCGCTGACAAGATCATCGTCGCGGCGCGCACCGCCGGCGCCGCTGGCGAACAGGACGGGCTGACCTTGTTCCTTGTGGATGCGAAATCAAAGGGCCTGAGTGCAGAGCGCACGCAAATGGTCGACAGCCGCAATGCGGCGCGATTGAAATTCGACGGCGTCGACGCGACCGGCGAAGACGTTTTGGGCGAAGTCGATGGCGGCTATATGGCGCTAGAAGGCGTGTTAAATGCGGGACGCGCCGGTCTTGCTGCGGAGCTTTCCGGCGCGGCGCAGGCGGCGTTTGGCATGACGGTGAGTTATCTAAAAGAGCGCAAACAGTTTGGAACCGAAATCGGCGCGTTCCAGGCGCTGCAGCATCGCGCTGCGCATCTTTATTCCGAAATCGAACTGGCGAAATCGGCGATCTTGAAAGCGCTGCAGGATCTCGACGCCCATTACGGCATGGCCGGGCCGATCTGTTCGCTGGCGAAAGCGAAAGCTGGCGAAGTTGCTAAGCTCGCCAGCCAGGAGGCGGTGCAGATGCATGGCGGTATTGGCATGACCGACGAATTTGACATCGGTTTTTATATGAAGCGTATTCGCGTCGCGCAGGAGATGTTTGGCGATCCGGCTTTCCACGCGGACCGTATTGCGCAAATGCGCGGCTATTAACAGGGATTGAACATGCCATTTACGACTCCGGAAAGAGTTTCAGAGTTTATCGGGAAGGAAGTCGGCATGTCCGACTGGCTGGTCATTGACCAGGAACGGATCAATCAGTTCGCCGATGTCACCGAAGATCATCAATTCATCCATGTCGACCCGGAGGCAGCGAAGAAGACGCCGTTCGGTACAACTATCGCCCACGGGTTTTTGTCACTATCGATGCTTTCTAAATTGGCGAGCGGCAGCGTCATTATTTTTGAAGGCGTCAAAATGGGCGTCAATTACGGCTTTGAGAAAGTCCGCTTTGTGACGCCGGTGAAGTCAGGCCAGAAAATTCGCGGGCGCTTTACATTGATGTCGGCGGATTCGAAGATTCCCGGCCAATGGTCGCTAAAATACGCGGTGAAAGTCGAAATTGATGGCGAAGCGAAACCCGCTTTGGTCGCCGAATGGCTGACCATGCAGTTTGTCTAGGCCGGAAAGAAGAGGAAACGTGTTTTTACGAGTTGGAGACCGAATTACAATGGGCGCGGTCGTGCTTGCGGTTTGTGCTGCGGTTGCGGCCGCCCCCGCCGCCGCAAAAAAGCCTGTGATGACGGTTGAAGTTCCAATTGAAATCACGCCGAAACCCAACCTCAAGATAGAGTGCTCGCAGCTTGTGGCGGACCAGTCCAATTTGGACGAAGCCCTCGAAGTTTGCAACGCCGCAGTCGATGAAGCGCCTGCTGATGGCGACGTTTATTACTACCGCAGCTATGTGCATTTTTATCGCGATGACTTGGCGGAAGCGGAAGCTGATGCGACCCGCGCAATTGAGTTGAATACGTCGCGACTGGCCAGAGCGTATTACTTGCGCGCGACAATCAAGGAACGAAACCGCGAATTGCGCGAAGCAAGCGTGGATTTCAAGAAAGCGCTGGAGCTTGAGCCAGACTGGTCAGCGGCACGCCGTAAGGTCGATGATTACGCATGGGCGTATGACAGTGAGTGAAACTCGTTTCGCCAGTTGAGAGTCGAGCGTTGAAGAAATAAGCGGAGTAAGAGATGTCGATCAGATATGATGGAAAAGTCGCCATTGTCACAGGCGCAGGCAACGGTCTCGGCAAATCCCATGCGCTGGCGCTCGCCGCGCGCGGCGCGAAAGTTGTTGTCAACGATCTCGGCGGCGCGCGCGACGGTTCCGGCGGTTCGGTTTCCGCAGCTCAGGAAGTCGCCGATCACATCAACGCGTCCGGCGGCGAGTCGATCGCTGACGGCGCCAATGTCACGAAGGAAACGGAAGTCGCGGCGATGGTTAAAGCGGCCATGGACAAGTGGGGCCGCATCGACATCCTCGTGAACAATGCCGGCATTTTGCGCGACAAGAGTTTTCACAAGATGACGCTTGATGATTTTCGCGCGGTGATCGACGTGCATCTCGTCGGCTCGGCGATCTGCACCCATACGGTCTGGCCGATCATGCGCGAGCAAACCTATGGCCGGGTGATCTTCACCTCTTCGCCGTCCGGCCTCCACGGCATTTTTGGACAGGCCAATTACGGCGCCGCCAAAGCCGGGATGATCGGGCTGATGAATGCGCTGCATCTTGAGGGCGCGAAATACGACATCAAGGCGAATATACTTTCGCCATCCGCGAAAACCCGCATGACTGAAGACCTCGGCATTCCGGAAAAAATTCTCGACCAGATGACGCCGGAAGCAATCACCGCCGCCTTGCTTTATCTGGTCAGCGACGATGCGCCGTCGCGCGCCATCGTTTCATGTGCGGCAGGCGGGTATTCGCGCGCTTATGTGGTTGAAAGCGATGGTATTTATCTGCCGCCGGAACAACAGACGCCGGAAGACATCGCCGCGCATTGGGACGCGATCGCGTCAACCGAGAGCGTGCATTACTATGTTAACTCTTCCGGCCCGAATATGAATTTCATCACTAAGGCGAAAGCCTTTGCGGAAGGAAAATAATGACAAAGACATCGCAATTCGCCGCCGCTGGATTTCTGCTTGCCGCCGGGGCCTGTGCGCCGGCGGCGCAGGAAACCGCAGCAATGCCCGAAGCGCCGCACCGCGCCGAGATTTTGGAAACGGTGGATGCTTTTTTTTTGGCGCTCGGTGCGCCTGATGCGGAAGCAATGACGGAGCTGTTAATAACCGGCTCAATGAATGTTGTGTCGAATCCTGAGAATGACACGCCGCTGCAATATAATCTGGCTCAAGACCTGCTGACTGAACTGGAAGATCCGGTGTTTCCGAAAATTCGCGAGCGTTACTGGGATCCCATTGTGTTTCAGCGCGGCGAGCTCGCTGTCGTCTGGACGCCCTACATTATCGATGTCGGCGACAAATTCAGCCATTGCGGAATTGATATTTTCAACCTGTCGAGACACGAAGACGGCTGGAAGATTGACAATACCAGTTACACGCGGGAGCCATCTGCGTGCGAGGCACTCGGTTATTCCAAAAATATGGAAACACGTCCTGATTACAGCGCGCTCGACGCGAAGGAGCATTAAAATGAGAGAAGCCGTCATCGTTTCAACCGCCCGCACGCCAATCGGCAAAGCCTATCGCGGCGCCTATAATGACACGACCTCGCCGGCGCTGGCGGGGCATGCGATCAGTCACGCCGTTGCGCGCGCGAAAGTCGACCCGGCAGAGATTGAAGACGTGGTGATCGGAACCGCGATCCAAATGGGCACTGCCTCGCCTAACGTCGCGCGTTTGTCTCTGCTGCGCGCGGGATTGCCGCAAACAGTCGCCGGTCAGTCGCTCGACCGGCAATGCGCGTCGGGCATGATGGCGATTGCGACGGCGGCCAAGCAGGTCATCGCCGACAATATGCAGGTTGCGATTGGCGGTGGCGTCGAATCGATCTCGATGAATCAAACCAAAGATATGTTCATTCGCCCCGATCCATGGCTGATCCAGAACCTTCCCGCCACCTATATGCAGATGATCGAGACGGCGGAAATCGTCGGCGAGCGCTACAAGGTCTCGCGCGACGCCCAGGACGAATACGCATACCAGTCGCAAATGCGCACCCACGCTGCGCAGCAGGCCGGCAAGTTTGACGACGAAATCGTGCCGCTCGCCTCAGTGATGAAGTTCACGAACAAGGAAACCGGCGAAACCTCAGACGTTGAAGTGAAACTCGACAAGGACGAGGGCAATCGCCCGGAAACGACGCTGGAAGGCCTCAAAGGATTGAAGACCGTTTTCAAAGGCGGCCAAGTCGTGAAGGAGGGCAAGCACATCACCGCCGGCAATGCCTCGCAATTGTCTGACGGCGCCTCAGCGGCAGTGATCATGGAAGCGAAGGAAGCCTCGAAACGCGGCCTCGCGCCACTCGGGATTTACCGCGGTATGGCGGTCGCAGGCACCAATCCGGATGAGATGGGCATCGGGCCAGTCTTCGCCGTGCCGAAGCTTCTGAAAAAATTCGGCCTGAAGATGGACGACATTGGTCTTTGGGAATTGAACGAAGCTTTCGCCGTGCAGGTGCTTTACTGCCGCGACACGCTCGGCATTCCCGACGAGCTGCTCAATGTGAATGGCGGCGCTATTTCCATCGGCCATCCTTACGGCATGTCCGGCGCGCGCATGGTCGGCCACGCGTTGATCGAAGGCAAACGTCGCGGCGCCAAGTATGTCGTCTGCACCATGTGCGTCGGCGGCGGAATGGGCGCCGCCGGCTTATTCGAGGTCGCATGACTTGCGCTAGCGCTGAGACAGGCTGCAATGAAGCTTTACATTAACTGGTTCAGTCCGTTCGCGCGCAAGGCCGCGCTAGCGCTTGATCATAAAGGGCTTGAATACGAAGCGGTTGATGGCCTCGCGCATGCGCACGCCGCAGAGCTAAAGGCGCTCAATGCGCGCGCCGAAGTGCCGACGCTTGTCGACAACGGGCTTGTTGTCGTCAATTCATCGGACATTTTGGCCTATCTCGATCACCGCTATCCGGATGGCCCGTCGATTTATCCGGCCGATGCGGGTTTGCGCGTGTGCGCACGCGCGGTTGAACGACTCGCCGACACGCGCATTGACGCCATCCTGCTCGATTCCTCTTTATGGACATGGGCGAAGCGTTCGGACGCGCCGCCGGAAGGCTTGCACGAAGCGGCGCAGGGCGATCTCAACATAGCATTTGCAGAAATCGAAAAATCCTTCGCGGCGGAGGGCGCCGATTATATGTTCGGCGATGCGCCGGGCGCGGCCGAGTTCGCCCTGTGGCCGCACCTTTCGGCTCTGCGGGCGCTCGGCTTTTCTCTCGATGCGGACCGGTTTCCGAAAACCCATGCGCTGCTTGCAAGACTGCGGGGCGAAAAGGCGTTCCGAGAGGATGCAGCGCGCACAGGCGCTTTTCTCAAGTTCTTTACGGCCGATACGCATGAGACGACGAAAATCTTCTGGCGCGGCGATCGCATCGAATGGTTGCTTGCGCGCGGCTTTCATAAATGGTTTTTCAAGGAGATCGAGGAAAACCGCGTCCTTTGGCCGATCTGACAGCCATGCCCGTCGACATTGCGCTCATTCACGCCCTCATCCGCGAAGTGCCGAAAGGCGAGGTCGCGAGCTATGGCATGATCGCGAGTCTCTTGCCCGGCGTCGGTCCACGGCAAGTGGCGCGCGCAATGCGCTCCGCGCCGAACGGGCTGGCTTGGTATCGCATTCTCACCTCGTCCGGCGCGCCGGCCGATCATTCCGGCGCGGAAGAGCAACGGCGGCGCCTGAAAAAAGAAGGCGTCGCCTTCAAGAAAAACGGCGCCGTCGACTGGGCGCAATGCCGCTGGCGCGGACCCACGCAGAAGTGGGTGGACAAAAACGGCCGCGAGATTGAAGAAGTGATGGAAATCATAGCCGGCTGGAAATCATGAACATCACCTTTCTCCTCTTTCCAAACCTGACTCAACTCGATTTCACCGGACCTTTGCAGGTGTTGTCGCGGCTGCCCGGCGCGCAGGTTGCGCTTGCGGCGAAAACCATGAGCCCGATTTCAACCGACGCTGTGCTGACGCTCAATCCGACCCATACTTTTGAAGATTGCCCGCCAACGGATCTGCTTTGTATTCCTGGCGGCTTCGGCATCGATGACGCGATGTTTGATGCCGCGACCATTGCATTCGTCAAGCGCGAAGGCGCTCGGGCGAAATATGTGACGTCAGTTTGCACCGGCGCGTTCATCCTTGGTGCGGCAGGGTTTCTAAAGGGCAAGAAAGCAACAACTCATTGGGCCTATCATGACGATCTCAAAGGTGTCGGCGCCACGCCGGTGAAAGCGCGCGTCGTTCGCGATGGCGATCTTTTTACGGGTGGCGGCGTCACGGCGGGCATCGATTTCGCTTTTACGCTGGTGAAAGAAATCGCCGGAGAAGCTGTCGCCAAGGCCATCCAGCTTGGCCTTGAATACGATCCTGCGCCGCCTTTTCAGTCAGGCGCGCCTCACAAGGCGGATTCAAGTACTCTGGATAGTGTGAAGGCCCGTTACGCACCGCGAATTGAGGCATTCCGGGAGAAACTGGCGTTGACCCCGAAAGGCTGACCAAAAACCGTTTCTGTGTTAATCTTGGGTTAGCGTCACTAGGGAGAAGTGATGATGCGGAATCTCTTACTGTTATTTGTTGTTATTGCGGCCATGTTGTTCGCGTCCGCTAGCGCCGAGACTGGATATATGCGTCTCTCGGTTGAGGGAATCGGCGCTGTGAGGGGCGAGGCGACAGCGGTCGGCCGCGAGGGAATGATCGAAGTCTATGGCTTCAGTCACGAGGTTCTTTCGCCGCGTGATTCAGTGTCTGGCCGGGCGTCAGGACGACGCACCTACGAACCGATTGTGATTAGAAAGCGCATCGATGCTGCGTCGCCGCTTCTCGCCCGGGCATTTCGGGAAAAGCTGAAAATCACCTCGCTGACATTAGACGTGCCGGATCCAGCAGCCAGCACCAGTGAACAAGTCTATTATACAATTCAGCTTGAAAACGCGACGATCACCAGTATCGACGTCAGCAGTTCCGAAGAGGAGATCACTTTTGGCTACGACAAGATCCACCGGCTGACCCGTTAAGCGCTTCTTAACCGGCAGCTTGCCAAGAATTAATGAGCTGCGCACGGCCCAGCGCCGCATTCTCGCCGGAATGCAGACCCAGTTTGGCGCCGCATAGAACTCTAGGAGAGCAAAATGATTGCAAATCGGTTTTTTCGCCCCGCTTTGATGATGCTGGCGGCGTTAAGCGCTCTCTCGGGCGCGGCGCACGCCGCCTCGAAAGCAAAGATCGACGCACGCACGGACAAGGCGCTGGCGGAATTTCGCGAGGATGTCTCCGGCGCCAATGCGGTGTTGGCTAAAGCGGCGGGCGTGTTGGTGTTCCCATCAATCAAAAAAGCCGGCATTGGCATTGGCGGGGAATATGGTCAGGGCGCCTTGCGCATAAACGGAAAGACCGTTTCTTATCATTCGACCGCATCCGCCTCGATTGGCTTTCAACTTGGCGCGCAGGCCCGCCGGCAAATCATTGTTTTTCTTGACCCGAAGGCGCTTGAAAAATTTCGGCTGAGCGATGGGTGGGAAATCGGTGTTGATGCATCAGTCACCGTCATCACCGTTGGCGCTGGCGGCGCCATCGACGCAACGCAGATCAACCAGCCGGTCGTCGCTTTCGTGTTCGACTCAAAAGGCCTGATGTATAATCTCTCGCTCGAAGGCTCCAAAATCAGCGAAATTCACGACGATTAAACAATATCAATCGCCGCCAACTGCGCGCGTTTTTCGCCTTCTGACAGAAACGAACCGGCGAAGGAGTTTTTCGCCAGAGTCTTGATGTCGTCTTTGGTTAGATTCAGCGCCTCTATGACGGCTTTGAAATTGTCCATCACATAGCCGCCGAAATAGGACGGGTCGTCAGAGTTCACCGTCGCGCGTAAATTGAGATCGAGCATTCGTTTCAGCGGGTGCGCGCGCATGTCGTCTACAACACAGAGCTTCAGGTTCGATAAGGGGCAGACGGTCAGCGTCATTTGTTCTTTCGCCAGCCGTGCGACTAGCGCGACATCCTCCAGCGATCGGTTGCCATGGTCCAATCTGTCAATTTTCAATAGGTCGAGCGCTTCGTAGACATATTCCGGAGGCCCTTCCTCGCCGGCATGGGCGACGAGTTTAAGTCCGCGTTCCTTCGCGGCCTTAAATACATTTACGAATTTCGACGGCGGGTGGCCGACCTCTGATGAATCAAGGCCGACACCTTCAATCCGATCCAGCCAGTTCTCCGCCTGTTTCAGCGTTGCGACTGCATCCGATTCTGGCAGATGGCGCAGGAAGCACATGATCAATCTTGTGGTCATGCCGAATTGAGCTTTCGCCATGTCGAGCGCGGTCAAGATGCCGCTAATGGCGGTGCCGAACGGAACGCCGCGTTCCGTGTGGCCTTGCGGGTCGAAAAAGATTTCGACATGGCGGACATTATCGGCGCGGGCGCGGTTGAGATACGCCATGGTCAAATCGAAAAAGTCTTCTTCAGTGAGCAGGACGCTCATCCCCTGATAGTAAATGTCGAGAAAGTCCTGAAGGTTTGAAAACTCGTAGGCCGCGCGAATTTCCTCAACAGACTTGAACGGAATGGATACTTTGTTTCGCTGCGCCAATTTGAATAGCATTTCCGGCTCAAGGCTGCCTTCGATGTGAAGGTGAAGTTCCGCTTTGGGTAATGCGAACGCGTAAGAGATGAGGTCTTTCTTATTCATGCTTTTTTCTCACCATTTTGAGCGCGCCCGCAAGCGCAGCGACAAGAACGCCTGCGATTGCAAGGCCCATGGCCGGCGCCGCAGCTGCAAACTTCAACGTCGTTGCGAATTGTTGCAGCAGCACAACATTTTCCGACGGCGAGAGCGTTCCCAACGCGAAGGAAGCTACCAAAGCATTCTCCATCAGCTCACAGACAACATAGATCGGCGGCAGGGCCATCGCAAAGCGCAGGAAACTGTTTTCCATGCGCAACGCCTTCAGGCCGAGGCCTATACCCATCCTCGCAACCATTAAATTCATCACCGAATACGGAATGTCGAGCGCCTGCCAGAGAATATAGTCGCCAGTATTTGTGCCCATGGCCTGCAGTGAACGCACCGGCTCGGTAGCGGGAATGCTGGGCTGCATTTCAGGGAGCTTGCCGCCAGCAAGTTCCAGCGCGCGCGTCCACGGGCTGTCCATGCCAAACGCCCAGGCTGAGAACGCAAACAGCGCAACGAACCAGATGATGAAGCTGCGCCAGCTCGCACTATCTATGCGTTTTCCAATCCAGCTCATGAGTTAGAACAAAAAACCCTCTTTGAAACCAACGCCGTCAATGTCGGCGAGTTCTACGCCGCTTTTTGTTTTTTTGAGATCAAATGCGGCTTTGACGAATCCGTTATAGGCGTTGCTTTCGATAGTATCGACGGCGACAAATTCGGCGCGCGCGCCATCTCTCGTGATCGTAAGATCGATGAAGCCGTGGCTTTCACCGGACAGGTAACGCACGTCTTTGTTGTCGCGATTGGTGAGGAGCGCATAGTCGGCGCCTTTGCCGCCGAGAAATTCCCGCGCATAGGGCGAGGGCGAAGTTACGGAGTGAACGCCAAGTTCAACGCCCATATGGCCGCCATTTTTATCAGTCAAATCATTCGCCCACCATGTATGCGTATCGCCGGTGATGACGATCATCCCCGTGTCGCCAGCGTCGCGCGCCATGTCATAGAATCGCTCGCGCGCTGCGGGGTACCCGTCCCAGGCGTCAAAATTGAGCGGCAGGCCGAGTGTTGACGCCTGCACAAAGGCGCGCGCCTGGTCCCATTGCTTTTCAAGCTCGACGATTTGTTCTTCCGTCACATGCGGAGTGAGGTCTGGCGCTGTTACTTTCGCCATTGTCACTTGGTTGGCGACTAAGCGCCATGGCTGGCCGCTGGCAACGGAATTACGGAAAGTGCGATCGAGGTAATCAAGCTGCGCGCCGCCGAGCATCTCGCGTGTTTCATCCCATAAGATCGTGTTCTTGAAATGCTCAACGTCTTCAGCTGTTTTTAACGTTGGCAAAACTTCAGAATATTCAAACTGCCGCGCTCGGGCCATCAAGCGCGTTTCGATTGCTGCAATGGTCAGAAGATCGCCAAATGAGAACGAGCGGAAAAACGCTTCCGGCGCCATTTCCGGTTCGCGCACGGGCATCCATTCATAATAAGCCTGCAACGCCGCGCGTCTGCGCGTGTTCCAGTCGCCTTCGGTTTCCGGCTTGTGGTTCTCAGCGCCGCCGGACCAGGAATCATTGGCGGTTTCGTGGTCATCCCAAATGGCGATCACGGCATGGCGGCGATGCATCGCTTGCGTGGCGGGATCCGATTTATATTGTGCGTGCCGCTGCCGATAATCATCTAAAGAATTGCACTCATGGGCGGGAAGGTGTTCGCGGCCAATCGCCTCGCCGGTTTCGCCGCCATAGCCTTCGCGGCTATATTCATAGATGTAATCGCCGAGGTGGATGACCGCGTCGAAATCTTCATATCGCGCAACGAGGTCGTAAACATTGAAATACCCAAATGGATAATTCGTGCATGACATGACGGCGAAGCGCGCTTGGTCGACGGCGCCGATGGGGAGGGTTTTCGTTCTGCCGGTGGGTGATGTGGAATCGCCCAAACGGAATCGATAGAAGTATGTTGCGCCGGGCGCTAAGCCAGTTGCAAGGGCTTTGACTGTCCAGTCGCGCGACAGCCCCGTTTTGCTTTCGCCGTGGGCGACAATGTTTGCAAATGCGTCATCTGCAGCAACTTCCCATGTGACCGATCCGCGCGACCCGCCCTCGCCAGGGCTTACTCGGGTCCACAAAACCACAGATGTCGCATCAGGGTCGCCGGACGCGACGCCATGCGCGAAGACACCTGTCGCGGCGTTATCGACTGCGACATAGGGTGTCATTTTGGGAGATGACGCACAGGATGCGGCGCCGATTGCAACGCCCGAAGCCAGCGCTGCGCGGCGTGTGATTTTGTTTTCGTTCATATTCCCTCCCGTCACCCCGAAAATTGATTTAGCGGGGTGGATGCGCACTCAATTTGCGCTAGTCTTATGACACAAATAGAGGCGCTGTCGAACTGCGCCTGCAGCATGTTGAGGGACCTATGCAAAAATTTGGATGGACGGCGCTCGCCGTTCTGATGCTAGGCGCTTGCGCACCGAAAAATGGTGCGGACGGCGTAGAGGCGGATGCGATCGGCGCAGCTGGCGGCGATACTGCAACTGTGAGCGACGAAGGGACAAAGACAGCAGAAGGCGCAGTGCGGCCGCCGCTCGATCCGTACCCTTCGACCTATAAGCCATATCCGGGTGAGACTGTTTTGTTGACGGGCGCCACCGTGCTGACAGGCACGGGCGAGCGCATCGAAAACGGTTCGGTGCTGATTGCAGACGGCAAAATTTCTGCTGTTGGCGCCGCCGGATCGATCACCGCGCCGGAAGGCGCCACAACCATCAACGCGAATGGAAAATGGATCACGCCGGGCGTCATCGACATTCACTCGCACTTGGGTGATTATCCGTCGCCCTCTAACGCTTCAACTTCTGACGGCAATGAAGTCGTTTCTCCGAACACGGCTTATGTTTGGGCGGAGCATTCAGTTTGGCCGCAGGATGCTGGCTTCACGCGTGCGCTGGCGGGCGGGATCACATCACTGCAAGTTCTTCCTGGCTCTGCAAACCTGTTTGGCGGGCGCTCGGCAATTTTGAAGAATGTTCCCTCGCGGTCTGTACAGGGAATGAAATTTCCCGGTGCGCCCTATGGCCTTAAAATGGCCTGCGGCGAAAACCCAAAGCGCGTTTATGGCGAACGCGGCGGGCCCGGCACGCGCATGGGAAACTTCGCCGGTTACCGCGCGGCATGGATAGAGGCCGCGGCATATAAAAAAGCTTGGGACGACTATTGGGCTGACTACGAAGCGTGGGAAAAGGATGAGAGCGACGACAAGGCCGAGAAGCCGCCCGTGGCGCCGGCCCGTGATCTGAAACTAGAAACGCTGGCGGGCGCCTTGCGCGGCGAGATTGCCGTCAACATGCATTGCTACCGTGCTGATGAAATGGTGCAGGTTCTCGATATGGCCAAGGAGTTTGGCTATAAGGTCACGACTTTCCACCACGCTATTGAAGCGTACAAAATCGCCGATTATCTCGCGCAGAACAATGTTTGCGCAGCAGTGTGGGCGGACTGGTGGGGATTCAAGCTGGAAGCCTTCGATACGGTTGGAGAGAACGCTGCGCTTGTGCATGCGCAACCCAATGGCTGCGCCATCATTCACTCCGACGACGCGCTCGGCATTCAGCGTCTCAATCAAGAAGCTGCGAAAGCGATGGCGGACGGACGGCGCATTGGCATCGATATCGAGCCGGAAGATGCGATCGCATGGATTACCGCTAATCCCGCAAAGGCGATGGGCATTCTCGACAAGACCGGCACCTTGGAAGCCGGCAAAATGGCCGATGTTGTGGTGTGGAACGGCAACCCGTTCTCGGTCTACGCCAAAGCGGAGAATGTCTATATTGACGGCGCGCTCATCTATGACCGTGCAGACCCGTCACGTTCGCCGCGCATGGATTTTGAAGTGGGCTTTCATGACAACGGCTTTACAGGCGGGGCAGGGCAATGAACGCGAATATAATGAAAGTTAAAACCATGAAAACTTTGATCGCACTCGCAGCTGGCGCCGCAGTAATCGCGTCGGCGGCATCCGCGCAAACTGTCGCTATCATGGATGGCCGCGTTCACACCGTGTCTGGCGGCGTTATTGAAAATGGCGATGTCATCATTCGTGACGGGCGCATAGCGCAAGTCGGCGCCGACCTTACGGCGCCGGCTGGCGCAACGGTGATTGACGCAACTGGCAAGGTCGTGACGCCGGGCCTGTTTGCGCCCCTGTCTGGCATTGGGCTTGTCGAAATTGGCGCCGTTGAAGATGCAAATGATTCAAGTCCCGGTGAAGGTTTTCCTCTTGGCGCGTCTTTGAATGCTATTGACGCTTACAATCCCGGCTCTGTCCTGATTCCCGTGAACCGCGCCGCCGGCGTCACCCGGGCTTTGATGAGTCCTAGTGCGGGGCCGACGATTTTCGCCGGCCGCGCGGCGGTCATTGATTTGTCCGGACGCCCGAATTCTGTAACGCGCGCAGAAGCGGCGCAAATGGTGATGATGGGCGAAAACGGCGCCGAACGCGCTGGCGGCACGCGCATGGGGGCGTGGGCTGTTTTGCGTGAGTATCTCGATGAGGCCCGTTCCTATCACGCCAATCCGAACGACTATGTTCGCCGTCCCCACGATGGCCGGTTTGCCGTGTCCGATCTCAAAGCGCTTGGTCCGGTTATCAATGGCGAACAGCCGCTGATCGTCTCGGTCAATAGCGCCAATGATATTCGCACGCTTATCCGGTTGAAGACGACTTACCGGTTGAACGTCATCATTGTCGGCGGGTCTGAGGCCTGGCGCGTTGCACGGGAAATCGCTGCGGCGAACATTCCTGTGATCACCAGCGGCATGTATAATTTGCCGGGGCAGTTTGAAGACATCGACGCAACTTTGAAAAATGCGGCGCGTCTCAATCAAGCTGGCGTCAAAGTCTCGTTCTATGAGGGCGCTCACAATACGCGGTTAATCCGTCAGCATGCAGGCAATGCTGTCGCTGAAGGGCTCCCCATCGATGCGGGACTCGCGGCGATCACGCTCAATCCGGCGACATTTTACGGTTTGAGCGATCAGCTCGGCTCGCTGGATGTCGGCAAGATTGCGGATGTTGTCATCTGGGACGGCGATCCGCTTGAGGTTACGACGAAACCGGAAGCGGTCTTCATCAATGGCCGTCCGCAAGACTTGAACAACCGTCAGCATATGTTGATGGAACGCTATCGGGACTTGTCGCGTGGCGATCTGCCGTTTGCGTATCGCGGCGCTGAATAAGTCACGAAGCGATGGTTGATTCCAGACCCGCAAGCGCTTCGCGCTTGCGGGTTTTTTCTTGTCCGTTGGCGATAAGGCTAAGCGTGAGGGAGGGCAGCAAACCAAGCGCAATCAGCGCAAGTGCGGCAGGTGCGGCGTCTGCTAAACGTTCGTCGGAAGCGAGACGATATATGTGTGTGCTTAAAGTTTCAAAGTTGAACGGACGCAGAATGAGCGTCGCGGGCAATTCTTTGGCGATATCGATGGCGACGATCGCAGCCCCTGCCAAAATTGAATTTCGCGCCAAAGGCCAGTGCAGTTCTGTTGCGATGCGCTGAGATCCGGCGCCAAGCATTCGTGCGGCCGAATCCAGTTGAGGGCTGATCTGCGCGAGCCCGCCTGCGGTCGCGTTATAACCTGCTGTTAGAAACCGGGCGACATAGGCATATAGCAGAATAGCGACGCCGCCAGCGATGGCATGACCGCTCATGCGCGCGAGACTTGTCGAAAGGGCCAGAACGCCTATCGCCATGACGGCGCCTGGCACTGCGTATCCAAGTGTGGCCGCGCGCAAAAGAATCCGTGTCGCCGGCCCGCGGGCCGAGCGCGCTGCGTAAGCGAGCGCAAGGGCAAGACACATGGCCGCGATAGCGCCGGCGACGGCGATGATGGCGGTGTTGAACCCCGCGCCCGCAAGATTGTTTAAGAGAGTGGCGTTCATTTGCGGGTTGATCTTTGCGACCAATACGCTGGCCGGAACCAAAAACCCAAATGATACGGGTGCTGCACACAGGGCGAACGCGAGCGCGCTGTGAAAAGGTGAAAGCTTGATGCGGCGGCTTGAGCGCTGCGTCCTGGCGTCATCGCTGGCGCGTCCGGCGCGGCTCGCACTCTCCATCAAGACAAGTAGCAGTGCGACGAGAAACAGTCCGGCGGCAAGCTGCATGGCCCCGTGAAGGTCGCCAAGCCCATGCCAGGTACGGAAGATTCCGACGCTTAATGTCGGCACGCCAAAATAGTCGGCGACACCGTAATCCGCGACGATCTCCATCAAGGCGAGTGCGAGGCCGCCAAAAAATGCAGGGCGTGAGGCAGTGAAGATCAAGCCGGCGCTTGCCCGCATAGGGCTGGCGCCAAGCGTGCGTGCGGCCTCCATGATTGCGCCAGACCGGGCGGAAAGCGATGCGGTCATTGCAAGATAGACGTATGGGTAGGTCGTCAGCATCAAAATGAAAGCAGCGCCGGGCAGTGTCCGGATTTCAGGCAAGGCGCCTGCGCCGGTCACTGACGCCACGGCGCCGAACGGGCCAAGCAAGTCGCCATAGGCATAAGCCGCGACATAGGCGGGAATTGCGAAGGGCAACGCCAGAGCAATAGAGAGAATCCGGCGGCCGGGGAAATCGGTGAGCGAAATCAGCATGGCGCCGCCGGCGCCAATCATGCCTGCGCCTGCGCCAGCCAAGGCGCAAAGAACTAGTGTCGTGCTTAGATAGCGTGTCCCGCTTGCGCCGAGCAGCCCGCCGCTCGCATCGCCCTCGCCAAATGCGGCGCCAGCCAGCACTGCAATGATCGGCGCGGCGGCGATCAGCGCAATCACAAAAAGGGCGATCAGACCAGAGGATTTAGGTTGTTGGGCCTGTTGGGGCTGCATGAAGCCGCATTCCTGTTCTTAATTCTCGTTCTCAACAGGTGACATCTATGCGAAAGTGCGGCAATTCCCAATCCCTCGGATGAACAGGCGGGCCAGACAGAGACGATGAGCCTCACCCTAAAGGATATTTCGCACCGCTTTGGCGCGGTCAGAGCGGTCGAGGGCGCCACTCTTGAAGTGCGTCCCGGCGAAATCGTCTCTTTGTTCGGGCCGTCGGGCTGCGGCAAAACCACCTTGCTGCGCATTGCGGCGGGGCTGGAGCCTTTGCAGGCAGGGTCCGTCTCGCTGGATGGATTGGCGCTTGCAGAGCCGGGGCGTGAGACGCCGCCGGAACGCCGTCCGCTGGGATTTGTATTTCAGGATTATGCGTTATTTCCACACTTGTCAGTGGAGCGGAATGTTCGGTTCGGATTGAATGGTGCTGGCGACGCGAAAGCGCTGGTTGCTGAGCAGCTCCGCACCGTCGGCATAGAAGACCTCGCACGCCGATACCCTCATGAGCTTTCCGGTGGTCAACAACAGCGGGTCGCGCTGGCGCGCGCAATGGTCCGCCGTCCGAAAGCCTTGTTGCTCGACGAGCCCTTCGCCAGCATTGATGTCGCTTTGCGCAAACGGCTGCGCGAGGAATTGCGCCGTGTGCTGAAGCATCAAAACGCCGCTGTGTTGCTTGTGACCCATGACGCGGACGAAGCGCTGGCGCTGGGTGATCGCATCGCGCTCATGAATGCGGGTGAAGTCATCGAAGTTGCAACTCCTGAAGATCTTTTTTCGACGCCGCAAACGCCGCAAGGCGCTGCGCTGTTTCCCGGAAGTCAGCAACTGGCAGGTGAGATTCGCGGCGGCGTATTTCATTCGGCACTTGGAGCAACGCCCATTCAAAGGCTTCGCGACGGTCCGGCGCTCGCTGTCTTGCGCGCCACTTGCCTGTCAGGAGTGAGCGATGCGAATGGGGTTTTCCAAGTAACTGATGCGCGTTTCACCGGTCCTGGATGGTTATTACAAATCGAGGATCCAAACGGCGCGCGACTTTCTCTTGCTGCTGATGCGGTCGCGCCTGTGGGAGCCGCCATGTCGGTCATCGCCGATTGGAGCAAGGCGTTTGTCTTTGCCTCTGCGTGAGGCCCCGCCGAGAGTCCGCTGACCAATTTCTCAAGCGCCTGTGACGCTTCGTCCCTTGCCTGTGGGCCAGGAAGGGCGTAGTTTGATATTGAGAATTATTCGCAATTACAAACGGGCCCGGTCACATGGCGAGAAAACTGAATTCGTTGATTCTGCAGGCTTCTGCCGGACTTGCAGCGCTGTTGCTGGCAGCATGCGGTGGCGGTGAGGAAGCCAGTAACGCTACAGCGGCCCGAGCTGCGGCGGCGAAAACGCCAATCACCGGGCAGGTGAATGTCTATTCCGGGCGGCATTACGATTCCGATCTGGTTTTGTTCGATGAGTTCACCGTTGAAACCGGAATTAAGGTGAATCTGATTGAGGCCAGCGGTGATGCTTTAATTGAGCGTATCACTCAGGAAGCAGAAGCCAGCCCGGCCGATCTGTTCATCACGGCTGACGCCGGAATTTTGTGGCGGGCCGAACAGCGCGGCGTGTTTCAGCCACTGAAGAATGAGGCGCTGGAAGCGCGCGTGCCGGCGCAATTTCGTCATCCTGACGGTGACTGGATCGGGCTTTCCAAACGCGCGCGCATTATTATTTACAACAAGCCGATGGGTCTGCCTGATGGTCTTGAGACCTATGAAGATCTGGCCGATCCCGCCTATCGCGGGATGATCTGCGTTCGCTCATCGTCGAATGTCTATAATCAATCTTTGCTCGCTTCGATCATCGCCAATGATGGCGCGGAAGCTGCTGAGCGCTGGGCCGCAGGCGTTGTCGCGAATTTCGCCCGCAAACCGCAAGGAACAGATACGACTCAGATCGAAGCCGTCGCAGCAGGGCTATGCAGGATCGGGATCGTCAATTCCTATTACACAGCGCGTTATGTCGGCGCTAAAGACAAGAAAGCGGCGGCAATCGGCGCCAAGATAGAGTTGTATTTCCCGAACCAGAATGACCGGGGAACGCACGTCAATATCTCAGGGGCGGGCGTCGCCAAATACGCCCCGAATGCGGAAAACGCCGAACGCCTGATTGAGTTTTTATTGCGTGATGAAACGCAAGGCGAATTCGCAAGCGGCAACAATGAATATCCGGTGGTCCCCGGCGTGGCGGCGCAAGGGACCATTGCCGCTTATTCTGACTTCAAGGCCGATGCGCTGCCCGTGGCCGCGCTGGGTGAACATCAAGCGGAGGCCGTGCGTATCTTTGATCGTGTAGGATGGCCGTGATCACCCCACCTTAACACTGGCCCTGTCTGCAAGTCGGCGCTAGCCTTGCTCCATGACTGCACCGTCCACTCCATCTCTAGCCGAGCTTCACAAACGCGCCGCCGCTGGCGAGGCGCGCGCGCAATACCAGCTTGCGGCGCAACTGAGCGTCAGGGGCGAAAAGGATAAAGCCGACCGCTTGCTAAAAGCAGCGGCGGAGCAAGGTTTCGGCGATGCGCTCTATACGCTGGCGACCAGGCGGCTCGATGATTCCGGCATGACTGACGCGGCGGCGATGCTTGAACGTGCGGCAGAAAACGGGTCGGCCCCGGCGCTCCGATTGCTGGCCGTGATGCGCGCAAATGGTTTCGGGGTCGATGAAGACTGGAGCGCGGCTGTCGCTCAAATTCTTGGCGCGGCAAAACAAAACAGCCCTGCAGCCATGCGCGAAATCGCTATGCTGCTTTTTGCACATGATCCGGATGATGCTGATGGCGCAGCCTTATTTGCGCTTGCTGCGCCAAAGGATCCCTGCGCCGGGGCCATATTGGTGCGGCGCGCCTGTAATGGGCGGTTGCATGCTGACTCTCAGGCCGCCTCGCGTCTTCTCGACTTGCTCGAGAATGCCCAATATCCGAACGCCAGTGCGCTGGCTGCGGCACTGCACACAGTCCCCGCGGCGCAAACAGGGAATGCGCTGGCGCCGGATTGGGATCGTGTTGAGGCGATGCTGTCGCGACAACCGGAAAAGCTGTCGCACCAAGCTGAGTCTGTATGTCCGTCGCCGTCGGCGCGCGTTTATCGCAAGGCCTTCACGCTGGAGGAGTGCGAATATATCATTGCCTCTTCTGCAAGATTATTGGCTCCGTCGATGATCGCCGATCCGCAAACGCGTGAATCGCGTCAGGATGAATATAGAAGCTCCTTGACGGCGATTATGAGCATCGTCGATCTTGACCTACCCTTGACGGTTTTTAATCGCCGCCTCGCATTACTTGCCGGACATTCGCCGGAGCATGCTGAATCGTTAGGCGTGCTTTTATACGCTCCGGGTAAGGAATATCGTCCGCATTTTGACTGGCTGCCGGATGGACCAGAGCGTGCACGCGGCGGACAACGCGTGACAACGGCATTGCTTTATCTCAACAATGAATATGAAGGCGGCGAGACTCATTTTCTGTCACCGGATATCCGCTTTCGGGGAAACCCTGGCGACGTGCTGGTGTTTGAAAATACCCTTGAAACGGGCAAGCCAGATCCATCGACCCGTCATGCCGGATTGCCTGTCAAAAGCGGGGTAAAATGGTTAGGCTCGACCTGGTTCCGGGAAAAAAAGTACATCCGCTAGGGTTTCCAGAATGATATAACAAAGCTATAACAAATGGAATCAGTTCGGGAGGCAAATATGAGCGACCACGTAAGCAAAACGGGCAGAGACGTCTCGCGTAAGCGTCCCGCAGGGCTTCTGAAAAATGAAAAACTGGTCTGGGACGTGCTTGCGGCAAGCCGGGACCCGCTCAAAGCCTATGAAATTCTCGATAAGCTCAAAGAACTGGGTGTTCGAGCGCCAATGACCGTCTACCGCGCGCTCGACGGGCTTGAGGCCAAAGGGCACATCCACAAAATCGACGGCATGAACGCTTTTATGCTGTGCAACCATGACGGCCCCCATGTGGTGCAAACATTCCTTGTTTGCGAGAACTGCTCAACGGTAAAAGAGTTACAGGTCATGGCGGTGGAGGCTGATATTGCCCCCGCTGTGCGCGCCGCAGCTTTTGACATGCATACGGCCCGCCTTGAAATTAAAGGCAATTGCAATGCGTGCGCTGCAGCAGCTTAGATTCCGCGTCTGACGTCATCAGAATCATTGACTCAGCCTTAACCGCGCCTATGGTCGCGCCATGTTCGCTGACATGCGGACAGCAGCATGCGGGAGAGATCGGAGGCAAAGATCGCCTCCGGCGCCGAAGGAGCAACCGCCCCGGAAACTCTCAGGCAGAAGGACCGCTTCGCTGCGTTAAAGGCTGGAAAGCGAGCCGCGCATTTTGAGCGCCGCTCCACCGACGGAGTAAGTGGGACACCTGTCCCGTGAAATCTCTCAGGTTCCCGTGACAGCCGGGGTCGCCGCATCTTTGCGGTGACCTTAACGCCATGGGAAATTTGAATGTCGAATACCGCAGATCAACCGCTCAAGAAAACACCGCTTCACGCGCTGCATGTTTCACTCGGCGCCAAAATGGTTCCGTTCGCCGGTTATGACATGCCGGTGCAATATCCGACGGGCGTCCTGAAAGAGCATTTGCACACGCGCGAAAAGGCGGGTCTGTTCGATGTGTCTCATATGGGGCAGGCTGTCATTGTCGCCGCAGATCACGAAACAGCGGCAAGCGCGCTTGAAACGCTTGTTCCTGGGGAAGTGAAAAAACTCGGCGTTTGGCGTCAGCGCCTCACCGTTTTGCTGAGTGAGCAGGGCGGCATCCTTGATGATTTGATGGTCAGCCGTCCGGATACGGATGGGCGGTTGAACATCGTCGTCAACGGCGCTTGCAAGGACGCAGATTACGCCTATCTCGACGCCAGCTTGCCAAAGAGCGCAAAACTGGAGCGGTTCGATAATCGTGCTTTATTGGCGTTGCAGGGACCGATGGCGGTTGATGTCTTGACGCAGCATTGCGAAGCCGCTGCTGAGCTAAAATTTATGAGCTTTGGCGAATTCCGGATCGGCGACATCATCGCGGTGGTGACTCGCGGCGGGTACACCGGCGAAGACGGCTTTGAAATTTCAGTTTGGGACAAAGATGCAGACGAGCTTGCAAAGCTGCTGCTTGCTGATCCGCGCGTAGAGCCGATTGGATTGGGCGCGCGCGACTCGCTGCGCCTTGAAGCCGGCATGTGCCTTTACGGCCATGATTTATCGCCGGAGATTTCCCCAGTTGAAGCCAATCTCGGCTTCACGATTGGCAAGCGCCGCCGCGAAGAAGGCGGTTTCGCAGGCGCGACGCGCATTCTGCGTGAATTGCGCGACGGCCCTGTGCGCCTGCGCGTCGGCATCCAGCCATCGGGCCGCGCGCCTGCGCGTGAGGGAGCCGAAATTCAGTCCACAGACGGAAAGGTGATCGGCGTTGTCACCTCCGGCGGTTTTGGCCCGACGGTCGGCGCACCTGTCGCCATGGGATATGTCGAAGCGGCCTTCGCCGAAGATGGGACCGAAATTCAGTTGATGGTGCGTGGCAAGCCCTTGCCCGCAACTGTCGCGGCAATGCCATTTGTGCCGAACAACTATTACCGGGGTTAGGGAGCAAACCATGACTGTAAAATACACCGAAGATCACGAATGGGTGAAAGCCGAAGGCGATGTTTACATCGTCGGCATTAGCAACCACGCCGCCGAACAACTGGGCGATGTGGTGTTCGTTGAGCTTCCTGAAGTCGGCAAGACCTTCGCCAAGGGCGATGAAATGGCGGTTGTTGAATCGGTGAAAGCTGCTTCCGACGTTTACGCGCCAGTTTCCGGTGAAGTTATCGAAGTGAACAACGCGATCGTTGACGATCCTTCCAAGGTCAATGAAGACCCCGGCGGCGCCTCGTGGTTTGTGAAGTTGAAGCTATCCAACCCTTCTGAGCTCGACGCGCTGATGGATGAGAGCGTCTATCAATCTTTCGCAGAGTCGCACTAATGCGCTATTTGCCGCTGAACGTAACCGAACGCCGCGCCATGCTGCAAACAATTGGCGTGAAGTCGGTTGATGAGTTGTTCACCGATGTTCCCGCCAATGCGTTGAATGCGAAATTCGATTTGCCCGATCATATGGGCGAATTGGAAGTCGAGCGCGCTTTGGGCGCCATGGCGGCAAAGAATCGTGCAGCGGGCGCGGGGCCGTCTTTTCTTGGCGCGGGTGCGTATAAGCACCATATCCCGGCCACGGTTGACCATATTATTCAGCGCTCTGAGTTTCTCACCGCCTACACGCCGTACCAGCCGGAAATCGCGCAAGGCACGTTGCAATATCTGTTTGAGTTCCAGACCCAGGTGGCGGCGCTCACTGGCATGGAGGTCGCCAACGCTTCTATGTATGACGGCTCGACGGGGTGCGCCGAGGCGGCGCTGATGGCGCGGCGGGTGACAAAGAAAAGTCGGATCGTCATGTCCGGCGGGCTGCATCCGCATTACGCCGCCGTGACCCGCACCAATCTTGAGCTGGTCGATGCGAAAGTCATTCAGGCGCCAATCGATGTCGATGCGTCGGAAGACCTTGCGGCGCAGATCGATGACGACACCGCCTGCGTGATCGTCCAGTCGCCGGACGTGTTCGGCAATGTCCGCGATTTAACGCCGATCGCCGAAGCCGCGCACGCGAAAGGCGCGCTGCTGGTGGCGGTGGTCACTGAAACCGTATCGCTGGGCGCGCTGAAGAGCCCCGGCGAAATGGGCGCCGACATTGTTGTCGGCGAAGGCCAGTCCATCGGCAATGGCCTGAACTATGGCGGGCCCTATGTGGGTCTCTTTGCCACGCGCCAGAAATATATGCGGCAAATGCCGGGACGCCTCTGCGGCCAGACCACGGATGCGGAAGGCAAGCGCGGTTTCGTTTTAACGCTCTCAACCCGCGAGCAGCATATCCGCCGCGATAAGGCGACGTCGAACATCTGCACTAATTCCGGCCTTTGCGTTTTGGCGTTCACGGTTCACATGACGCTGCTGGGTGAAGCGGGCCTGCGCAATCTCGCCGCGCTCAATCATGAAGCGGCTTGCAAGACCGCCGATGCGCTGGGACAAATTCCCGGCGTCGAAGTGATCAACAAATCCTATTTCAACGAATTCACGCTGCGCCTGCCGAAAAACGCCACCGGCGTTGTTGAAAAACTCGCGGGTGAGGGCGTTCTCGCCGGCGTGCCCGGCGAGCGATTGTGGCCCCATGACAAGGACGCGCACAATCTTCTCATCGTCGCCGCGACGGAATGCGTGAGCGATGAGGATATCGAAACATTTTCTGCGAAATTGCGTGAGGCGCTGTCGTGAGTCGTTCGCGGTCCAAACACTTTGTGTGCATCGCGCTTTGTTTCTTTGGTTTGAACATGAATGCGAATGCGGAGGAACAGGTAACGCAAGCTTTGCGTTGGGCAGGAAAGGGGCCAGTATCGGAAACAAGGGTGATTGAATTAGACTGCGGCGATGCGCAATATGTTTTGTCAATCACTAACAAGCATCGCGAACGGCCAAAATTAACTAAATTTGAACGAGCTCCAGCACAGTTTTCCGTTGATGTTAAACAAAAGATAGAATCGCTAGTCAGCGAATTTTTCACAATAGAAAAATTTGCGCTCTCATGCGGGGCTGGTCCGGCTGACTACGCTAGCCATCAAAATGAAGTGCCCAGCCCATTCAAAGATTTCCCCGAACAAGATTTCACGGGTCAGTTACAAGTTCATATCGTCGGCTTTCACTCTGCCGATACCAAAAAAGCAGAAAAGAAATGCGAAGAACAACAAGGAAAGTTCGAATTCGAAACTTGGCGGTTTGTGACCTTGTCAATTGATCAGATCGAAATCAGACCGAACAATATCGGACGATGTATAGATTGGTCTTCGGATTGGAAAAGAGACTCCGATTAAACGCAGATACACGGGATGAACATGAACAATCAGGGCCGCCCCACAACACCGACTTCTGGCGCAGGCGAGGCGGCGCAATCGAGCGCCAAGACCTTCACGGGCAACAAGGCGTTGCAGATCGAGGAGCTGTTGTCTTTCGAGTTCGGAGATTTCGCCGGGACCGGCGTTGATCTGCCAGAACTGAAAAGCAATGCAAACCGCCTCGGCGGGCTGGCGCGCAAATCCGACATTGGCCTGCCCGGGCTATCCGAGCCGGAAACCATGCGCCATTTCGTGCGGCTCAGCCAAAAGAATTACGCCATCGACATGGGCCCGTTCCCGCTCGGGAGCTGCACCATGAAGCACAATCCGCGTCTCAACGAAAAAATGGCGCGGCTTTCCGGCTTCGGCGATCTCCACCCGCTGGCGCCGGAATCGGCCGTACAGGGAGCATTGGAGCTGATCGACAATCTGGCGTTCTGGCTGAAAGAGTTGACCGGCATGCCCGCGGTCGCCATGTCGCCGAAGGCCGGCGCCCATGGCGAGCTCTGCGGCATGATGGCGATCAAGGCGGCGCTCGTCGCGCGCGGCGAAGGCGACAAACGCACCCGTGTGCTGGCCCCGGAATCATCCCACGGCACCAACCCGGCGACGGCGGCGCAATGCGGCTTTACGGTCGAAAACATTCCCGCCGACAAAACCGGCCGCGTCGATCTCGCCGCGATGAAAGAAAAACTCGGGCCCGATATCGCCGGCATCATGGTGACCAACCCGAATACATGCGGCCTCTTTGAGCGGGACATTCGCGCCATTGCCGACGCAGTGCATGAAGCGGGCGGCTATTTCTACTGCGACGGCGCCAATTTCAACGCCATCGCCGGCAAGGTGCGCCCCGGCGACCTCGGCGTCGATGCGATGCACATCAATCTGCACAAGACATTTTCAACGCCCCATGGCGGCGGCGGGCCGGGCTCGGGACCGACCGTGCTGTCGGAGGCGCTCGCGCCCTTCGCGCCGGTGCCTTACGTCATTTGCGAAGACGGCAAATACAGCCTCATTGAAACCCGCCGCGCAGCGAAAGCCGAGGACGCCAGCGGCGAAAGCCTCGGGCGCCTCACCGCGTTTCACGGTCAGATGGGCATGTTCGTGCGCGCGCTTTCCTACATGATGAGCCACGGCAAGGATGGCGTGCGGCAGGCGTCGGAAGATGCAGTCTTGAACGCGAACTATGTGCTGGCAAGGCTGAAATCCGAAATGACGCCGGCATTCGAGGGCCATTGCATGCATGAAGCTTTGTTCGATGACCGGTTCCTGAAAGACACCGGCGTTGAAACCATCGACTTTGCAAAAGCCATGATCGATGAAGGCTATCACCCGATGACCATGTATTTTCCGCTGGTCGTCCATGGCGCCATGCTGATCGAGCCGACGGAATCGGAATCGATGCGCGAGCTCGATCTGTTCTGCGACGCGATGCTGAGTCTTGCAAAACGCGCGAAAGCGGGCGAGGCGGAAGCATTCAAGGCGGCCCCGGTTTATGCGCCGCGCAGGCGGCTTGATGAAACGGCGGCGGCGCGCAATCCGGTGTTGCGTTGGACGCCCGCAAGCCCGGCGGAAGCGGCGGAATAGCAGATCACGGACGATCACGTTCCCGTCTGCCGTCTTTCTCGCTGATCTCGTTGCGTATAAGCGGGGCGATGTAGAAGCTCTGTGCAGCAAAATAGGGGCGAGATCATATGGATTTCCTTGCACGTTTCACCATGACCGGGATTGAGGTCTTGACGACGGTTTTCATTTTTGCGGTCGGCGTTGGCGTCTTGCTCGTCTTTTTTATGTTTGTGGCGGACTCATCGCAGTCGCGCGACGCCATCCGTCATAACTATCCAGTTGTTGGACGGTTTCGTGATCTGTTCACGCGGCTTGGGGAATTTTTCCGGCAATATTTTTTCGCGCTGGATCGCGAAGAAATGCCCTTCAATCGCGCCGAGCGTGACTGGATCTATAAGTCGGCCAAGGGCAGCAATAACACTTTGCCTTTTGGCTCAACTCGCAACTTAAATCTCGTCGGCTGCCCCATTTTTATCAATTGCGCTTTTCCACGTCTTGATGAAGAGGCCTCGGACCCGCCGCCCGTAGAGTTTGGTCCGTATACGCCTAACCCCTACCGCGCAGCATCTATTATCAATGTTTCCGCTATGAGCTTTGGCTCTCTTTCTAAACCGGCTGTGCAGTCATTGTCGCGCGGCGCCAAGCTTGCCGGCTGTTATATGAATACTGGCGAGGGCGGGCTTGCGCCGTATCATCTGGAAGGCGGGTGCGACATCATCTTCCAGATGGGCACGGCGAAATATGGCTGCCGCAACGATGCTGGCATGCTGGACGAGGCGAAGCTGGCAAAAATTGCAGCGAACAGCGAAGTCAAAATGATCGAAGTGAAGCTGTCGCAGGGCGCAAAGCCCGGCAAGGGCGGCATCTTGCCCGGTGCGAAAGTAACGAAAGAGATCGCGCAAATCAGACATATCCCGCCGGGCAAGCCGTCAATCTCGCCGAACCGTCACCTTGAGATAGACAATGTAGAAGAGCTGCTGGATTTCATTGATCGCGTGCGCCGCGTATCAACATTGCCAACCGGGTTCAAGACTGTGCTTGGCGCGTATGGCTGGGTCGATGAGCTTTGCGATGCGATAGAACGGCGCGGAATCGAGTCTGCGCCGGACTTCATCACCCTCGATGGCGGAGACGGCGGCACCGGCGCCGCGCCCATGTCGCTGATGGATAATGTCGGCTTGCCGCTGAAACAGGCGCTCCCCATGCTGACGGATATTTTGGAGCGCCGCGGTTTGCGCGACAGAATTAAAGTGATCGCCGCCGGAAAACTGGTGACTCCGGCGGAAGTCGCATGGGCCTATTGCGCCGGCGCTGACGTGGTGAATACAGCGCGAGGCTTTATGTTTTCCATCGGCTGCATTCAGGCCATGAAATGCCACACCAATAATTGTCCGACTGGCGTCACCACGCACAAAAAAAGCCTGCAAGGCGGGCTCGATCCGAAAGTAAAGTCGAAACAGGTGGCGAGTTATGTTGAGAAGATGCGCAAGGATGTCGCCATGATCGCCCATTCTTGCGGCGCGCCGCATGCTCGCGCCTTGAAACCCATTCATGTGCGCATCCAGCAGGCCGATGGAACTTCTGTGCCGCTGAACGAATTGCTGGCGAAGCGCCGCCCCATGGCGCCGCATGAATATAAAAGCGCGGCCCATTAAAGCGGTATGCTTTTCCTGCTTTACGAAAACTGGCGCGGGCCTATGCTCGCCTGATGGCCTGGGAAAAACAGCTTGAAGAATTGAAACGCCGCGCCGCGCTCGCCGAGAAAATGGGCGGGGCGGAAAAGGTCGCGCGCCAGCATGGCCGCGGCAAGCTCGATGCGCGTGAACGCCTGCGCAGATTGCTCGACGAAAATTCGTTTCGCGAGATCGGCAAGATCGCCGGGCGCGGAACTTATGACGACAAGGGCGAACTGACGGATTTCTCCGCGTCGAATTTCATTTTCGGGCGCGGGCGCATCAATGGCTCAGCCGTCGTCGCCAGCGCCGACGATTTCACCGTGCGCGGCGGCGCGGCGGACGCAGCGATCCACCGCAAGTTCGCCCAGGCCGAACAGATGGCGCATGAACTCAAGCTCCCGCTGATCCGCATGATCGACGGCACTGGCGGCGGCGGTTCGGTTAAGATGCTTGAGGAGATGGGCTTCACCTATGTGCCCTTCGTTCCTGGTTGGGAGCATGTGGTGAAGAATCTGAAAACTGTTCCCGTGGTCGCGCTGGCGCTGGGCCCGACGGCGGGGCTGGGCGCGGCGCGCATGGTCGCCTCACATTATTCGGTGATGGTGCGGGGCGTGGCGCAGATTTTCACCGCCGGTCCGGCTGTGGTTTCAGGGCTTGGAACCGGCGAACATCTCGACAAGGAACAACTCGGCGGCGCCGACATTCACGCGCGCAACGGCGTCATCGACGATGAAGCCGACAGCGAGGACATGGCGTTCGCCATGGCGCGTGCGTTTCTTTCTTATTTGCCGGGGCACGTGGGCGCGCGCGCCGAACGCATCGCAACCAAAGACAAGCCAAACCGTCGCGAGGAGAAACTGCTCTCCGCCGTGCCGGAAAATGCGCGCGAAGCCTATTCCATGCGCAAAATATTGGAGATGATCGCCGACAAGGGCAGCGTCTTTGAAATGGGCAAGCGCTGGGGCCGCGCGGCGATCACCGCCTTTGCGCGCTTCGACGGCTGGCCGGTGGCCGTGCTAGCCTCCGATCCGACATTTCTTGGCGGTTCGTGGACGGCGGATACGGCGGAGAAAGCGCGGCGATTTGTTCAGTTGGCGGATCAATTCTATCTGCCGGTCATTCACCTTGTCGATAATCCCGGCTTCATGATCGGGCTGGAGGCGGAACGCGCCGCCACCATCCGCCGCGGCGTCGAGGCGATGAACGCGGTTTACGAGGCGCGCGTACCATGGGCGACGGTGATCATTCGCAAGGCGTTCGGCGTTGCCGGCGCAGCCATGTCCGATCATACGCGGTTTCAATATCGCTTCGCCTGGCCATCCGGCGACTGGGGCTCGCTGCCGATGGAGGGCGGCACCGAAGTCGCTTACAAATCCGAGCTTGAAAAAGCCGAAGATCCGGCTGCGGCGCTCAGCGAGATCAAGGCAAGGCTGTCGCGCGTCACCTCGCCCTTTCGCACGGCGGAACAGTTTCTCGTCGAAGACATCATCGACCCGCGCGACACAAGGGCCTTATTATGCGAATTTGCGGAACTGGCGCAGCGAAGTCTTTAATTGAGCAGGCCTATGACTCCAGATGCAGTGAAAAAAATTGTCGAGACGCAACTTGGAGATTTCCTTCATGAGACTAAAATTCATGGATTAAACCTACAAGCTTCCTTGGTGACGCCCCACAAAATCACCGCGATAAACAGAATCGTCAAAGACGGGAACTTGCGCGACAGTCTCGAAGAAGTTTGGGTGGTCTTTGAAGAGAAACTGGAAAATTCTTACGGGTATAAAATCGTCTATGACGACGAGGAACGAGAATTTGGGCTATTGGGCGGCGGGCTCAAATCTGATTCTCACCCGGTCATACTAGGAATGTACGGAACGCTTTTGGAAACGATCCGGTCAATGTGAATAGCGAGTCAAGTCGTCAAGATTTGCTCACCCCACGTTCAAAACAACCTTCCCAGTCGCCTTGCGGCTTTGCAAAAGATCGAGCGCTTTGGCGGCGTTTTCGAGCGGGAATGTCGCCGTCACGCGCGGTTTGATTTTGCCTTGCTTGTAGAAATCGAAAAGTTCTGCGATGTACTCTGCATTGAGTTTCGGATTGCGCATCGTGAAGGCGCCCCAGAACACTCCGACAATCTGGCAGGATTTCAGCAGCGTCAGATTAAGCGGAATTTTCGGAATGCCGGCGGGAAAACCGACAACGAGAAAACGTCCTTCCCACGCAAGCGCGCGCACCGCCGGTTCCGCGTAATCGCCGCCGACAGCGTCATAAACAATGTCCGCGCCGTCGCCGCCGCAAAGTTTTTTGATCTCGCCGGAGAGCGCCTTCTGGCTGTCGCGATCCAACTCGCGCGGATAGACAAGGGTTTCGTCGGCGCCGAGCGCTTTACAGAACGCCGCTTTTTCTTCCGACGAAACACCCGCCACGACTTTTGCGCCGAACGCTTTGCCAAGCTCGATGGCTGCGGCGCCAACGCCCCCCGCCGCGCCGAGGATAAACAGCGCATCGCCCGGCTTGATGTTCGCGCGATTTTTCAGAGCGTAATGCGACGTGCCATAGGTCAGCATGAAGGCGGCGGCTTCATCGAAGGGCATGGCGTCGGGGATTTTGTTGGTGCGCGCCGCATCTGCGATGAAATGAGTCGCGAAACCGCCATTGATTCCGCCGGACTGCACCCGGTCGCCGACCGCAAAGCCTGTTACATTATCGCCAACCGCTTCCACCACACCTGCGACTTCGCCGCCCGGCGCGAAAGGGCGCGGCGGTTTAAACTGATAGAGGTCGCGGATGATCAACGTGTCGGGAAAATTGACGCCGGCGGCTTTCACCGCGATGCGCAACTGTCCGGGGCCAGGCTCCGGCGCCGCCAGCTCGGTCATTTTCAGCATTTCCGGGCCGCCCGGCTCGTGGCTCATCATCGCGCGCATCGATTTACAGTCCTTTGTCTTGCTCTTGGCGCGCATCTTACGCATTCTCAGCCGCACATAAACGGGCAATGACACAAGAACGGTAGGGAACATCCAACATGCAGAAAATTTTCCTCGTCGCGGCGGCGGCGATGATGCTGGCGTCATGCGCAACCGCCGCGCGCTATACGCTGCAGGACCGGTTTCGCGCCATCGGCATTCCCGCCGATACGGCTGATTGCATGGTCGATGAGCTTGATGACCGGCTTTCCAATGAGGACCTTCAGGATCTGGCGCGTTACACAGTGAACGTCGCGCGCGCCGATTCAACGCTCGCGGCGATCCGCGCTCTGATGAAGATCGACAATCCGCGCGCCGTCACCGCGATTGGCGCCTCGGGCGTTTCCTGCGTCACCGGACTGCGGCTGTAGGCCCGGCGCGTGAAAGACAACGCAGCCGCAGCGGCGCAAACTCCCGAACAGTCCGCCAGCAAGTACAGCTATTTCGTACTCGCAATTTTGACCATCGTTTACACCTTCAACTTTATTGATCGGCAGATCATTGCGATCCTGTCTCCTGCGATCAAGGAAGACCTGGGACTTTCCGATTCCATGCTGGGGCTGCTCAAAGGTCTCGCCTTCGCGGTGCTCTATACGACGCTCGGCATTCCCATCGCATGGCTCGCCGATCGCTGGAACCGGGTTAATATTGTTGCGATCTCGCTGGCGCTGTGGTCAGGCTTTACGGCGCTTTCCGGTTTGGCGGCCAACGCCGCGCAGCTTGCTGCGGCGCGCATCGGCGTCGGCATTGGCGAGGCTGGGTGTTCGCCGCCGGCGCATTCGCTGATCTCGGATTACTTTCCAAAGGAAAAACGCTCGAGTGCGTTGGCGATCTATTCTCTCGGCATTCCGTTCGGCCAGATGTTCGCCTTTCTCGCCGGTGGCTGGGTGCTGGAAAATCTCGGTTGGCGCAATGCGTTTTTCGTCGTTGGCATTCCAGGTATTCTGCTCGCCATCATCATGAAGATGACAATCAAGGAACCTATTCGGGGGGCTCAAGACAAAGCCGCCGCTGCAGCACCGCAAGTCAAGTTCAAGGACGGTCTCAAACAGCTGATGACCATTCCGTCCTATTGGGGCGTCATTGCGGCGGTGACGCTCGCCTCCTTCACCGGTTATGGCACCGGCCTGTGGATCGTCGATTTCTACCGCCGTACTTATGAGCTCTCTTATACTGAAATTACGTTGCCATTGGCGCTGTTGAACGGCGTCGCTTATGGCGTTGGCACATTTCTCGGCGGCTATCTGACAGATCGTTGGGGCAAGAAAGACAAAGGCGCTTACGCGTGGCTGCCGGGGATAGGCATGTTGATCACCATACCGTTCGGGACGCTTTCCTTGTGGTCCGCCACACCCCTCTGGGCGTTTCTCTGGTCGGCGCCGTTCCTGATCGGTCTCGGTTTCTATTTGGGGCCTTCATTTTCATTGGTTCAAACACTGGCGCCGATCAAACTGCGCGCCTTTGCAACCGCTTTCTTCTTTTTAATCCTCAACCTTATCGCGCTCGGTTTCGGTCCATTATGGGTTGGCGGCTTGTCTGATATTTTCGCGGTGACCTATGGCGAAGTAACCGGCTTGCGGATTGCGATGACAACGCTTGCCTTGTCCAGCGTGCTGGCGGCGGCGGCGTTCTACTGGACGTCGAAAAAATTGCCGGCGGATTGGGCGAAAGCGACAGGAGAGAACATCGATGGCGCTAAAGCGTAAAGCCTCGGCGAAGGAAAAAGCGTCGGCGAAAAAAGCTGCGAAAAAATCGGTCAAAGCCGATCTGAAAACCAAGCCGACGGCGATGAGCGTGTCGTCTTTCATCGATGCCGTCGAAAACGAAACGCGCCGCAAAGATGCGAAGACGCTTCTCGCCATGATGAAAAAAGTCACCGGCGAGAAGCCGAAAATGTGGGGGGCGTCGATTATCGGCTTTGGGACATATCACTATAAATATGAAAGCGGCCGCGAAGGAGATATGCTCGCTGTCGGGTTCTCACCGCGCAAGGCGAATATGGTTTTATATGTGTTGGGATCGCTCGGCGATGACGAACCGCTGCTACAACAACTTGGGCCATATAAAAACGGCAAGAGTTGTCTGTACGTGAATGCGCTTGAGAAGGTCGATCTCGGCGTGCTCGAAAAAATCGTCGTGAAATCTTACAAGACAACCAAGGCGAAGTGGGGATAGCTGTCCCGCGCGCGCGTCGCATTTGCACATACGCGAGAGCTGATTCCGTCCTGACAAATAAGGCGATCAGCGGGTGTTTGTGACGCGGATCACAGCCTCACCCGCGATTTTCATCCAATATAATCTCAAGCGCATGTTCACAAAGGCGTGCGCCCAGCTTCGGCCTCAATTCAGTCACGCTGTTTCCGCCTTTCGGTCCGAAGCTTTAATTATTGGAAATGAAACACTGACCGGGGAGGTCGTCATGAACACAGCAATACGCGCCGCCGGAGCCCGTTACGATGTCCGGCCAAGTGGAGAAAAACGCGGATTTTACGGCGGCCCGGCGCGCAGCTTGGCTTGCATGATCAAGGACGCCGCCCAAGGCGCTGGCGCAGGCTTTCTGTCGCTCACCGGGGCGACGTCCATCGCCAGCGGTGAGACCATCGCCACGGGCGGCGATTTCGGACTTTTGAGTTCGGTGTTTCCTTCGCTCGCCGCAAGCGGCATGACGGGGCCGATGCAACTGATCGGCGGGGCCGTGCTTTTTCTCGCCGCGCGCCGGACGATTTCGCGCACCGCAGGGCTGATGGCGTTCATCGCTTTCCTTGCGGCATATGCGAATGGCTTCACGCTGGTCGATATGTTGGGGGCTGCCTCCAGTGTGCTCGATCAAGCGGCGGGCGCACTCGCGACCGTTCCCGTAGCGGAAAGCGCATAAATCATCTTACGCAATTGACGAGCTTGCTTTAAGAGCAAGCCCGTCATGGAATTCAATGTCATTGAACAAACTGAAGCCGACTGGCGGGAGGTTTGGCGCGTCATCGAGCCAGCCTTTCGTGCGGGCGAATCCTATCCCTTGCCGCGCGATGTGAGTGAAGCATCGGCGAAAAGATACTGGACCAAACTTGACGGCTATAACGCGATTGCGCGCGACGGGGCGGGCGAGGTCATCGGCGTTTATTATTTGCGGCCCGATCAGGGCGGGCCCGGCGACCATATCTGCAATGCCGGCTACGTGATTGCGGAATCTGCGCGCGGCAAAGGTTATGCGAGCGCGCTTTGCCTGCAATCGCAGGAACAGGCGCGGCGGATGGGGTTTCGCGGCATGAAATTCAATCTGGTTGTGGCGGCCAATGCGGCGGCGATCAAGGCATGGAAACGGGCAGGGATGGAAATCATCGGGACCGTGCCCGGCGCCTTTCGCCATCCAACCCGGGGGACGGTGGATGCGCATATCATGTTTAAGGCGTTGTAGCGGCCACTGCATGCCCCGGGCGGCCTTGCTTGTGGACCCGCCGCGCTTCCGGCTATAGACCGGGCCCTAGTTCAAGGAAGACCCATGGCCCGCATCCTCATCACCTCAGCGCTCCCCTATATCAACGGAATCAAGCATTTGGGGAATCTGGTGGGCTCGATGCTGCCGGCGGATGTTTATGCGCGATTCCAGCGCCAGCGCGG
>BQJG01000038.1 GCA_021604585.1 Hyphococcus sp. | reverse complement strand
ATGATCCACACCGGCCAATGTCATTGCGGGAAATTGAAAGCGTCGTTTGAATCACAGAAGACGCCGCAGCAACTTGGCGTCAGGACTTGCCAGTGCGATTTCTGTCGCCGGGTTGGGGCGGTCAACATTTCCGACCCTGCCGGACAAGTGACCATCGACTGCAAAGCCGAAGACATTGAGCGCTATCGCTTTGCCCTGCGCACCGCTGATTTTCTGATCTGCAAGACGTGCGGCGTTTATATCGCGGCGGTGATGGGTGAGGGCGTGAGGATCGTCTCCACCGTCAATGTCGCCGGATTGCGTATGGCGGACTTCCTCGGTATTGACGAGGCGCCGATGGAATATGGCGCCGAGACCACGCAGCAACGCATCGCCCGCCGCTATCAGAAATGGACGCCGACGCGCTTCGCCGACCCTTCGCTCGCCGCTGCGAATTTTGGACCGCACTAAACTGTACTGAACGGAATAGATTATGCCAACGCCGATCCTCATGCCCGCGCTGTCGCCAACCATGGAAGAGGGCACGCTCTCGAAATGGAACGTCAAAGAGGGCGACAAGGTGTCGTCCGGCGACGTGATCGCCGAGATCGAGACCGACAAGGCGACCATGGAAGTGGAAGCGGTGGACGAGGGCGTTGTCGGCAAAATTCTGATCGGCGAAGGCACGGAGAATGTGAAGGTCAACGAACTCATCGCGGTGCTGCTCGACGATGGCGAGAGCATGGGTGATGTTGATATGGGTTCGCTCGGCGGCGGGGCGTCAAATGGATCCGCTTCGTCCTTCGAGACGCCAAAGCCTGCAGCTTCGGCTCCTCAGGATGAAGCGGGATCAGGTCAGCAAAAGAAAAACCTTCATCCTGAGGAGGCCCAACGGGCCGTCTCGAAGGACGAGGGCGGGAAGAAGAACGGCCGGATTATGGCCTCGCCCTTGGCGAAACGCATTGCAAAACTCGAAGGCATTGATCTCTCAGGCGTCACCGGCACAGGCCCGCGCGGGCGTATCGTGAAAGCTGACGTTGAAAAAGCCAAAGCTTCCGGTGGCGCAAAACCGGCTGCGGCGCAGGCCGCGCAGATTGCCCCTGCAACGATCGACCCGCGGCTTTACCCGGCAGACAGCTATACGGCGGTCAAACTCGACGGCATGCGTAAGGTCATCGCCAAGCGCCTGACCCAAAGCTTCAATCAGGAAGTCCCGCATTTTCCGCTCAATGTGGATATTGAGCTGACCAATCTGCTCGCCGCGCGTGCGCGCATCAATGCGACGTCGCCGAAAGATGGAGACGGCGCATTCAAACTATCCGTTAACGATTTCATTCTCAAAGCTTCGGCCATGGCATTGAAAAAAGTGCCGGCGGCGAACGCGACGTTCACGGACGAAGCGATCCTGTTGCACAAGCACGCCGATATCGGTGTTGCGGTGGCGATCGACGGCGGGCTGATCACGCCGATTGTCTGGAAGGCGGAGGAAAAAGGCCTCAAGCAGATTTCCGCCGAAGTCAAAGACATGGCGGCGCGCGCGAAAAATAAAAAACTCAAACCGGAGGAATATCAGGGCGGGACATTCTCGGTCTCCAATCTCGGCATGTTCGGGATCACCAGCTTCGCCTCGATCGTGAACCAGCCGCACGGCGCCATCATGTCGGTTGGCGCTGGCGAGGAGCGGGCGGTGGTCCGCGACGGCCAGATTGTCGTGCGGACGGTGATGACGGTGACGCTCACCTGCGATCACCGGGTGGTCGACGGCGCGGTCGGCGCGCAGTTCCTGGCTGCGTTCAAATCCTTCATCGAAGAACCGGCGGCGATGTTGTTGTAAGAAATTGTGCGGCTGCAAAATATTACAGATTTCGCCGGAAAGGCGCATTGGCGCTAAACCTTAAAAAAATAATATAAACAATACACTATCAACAATCTGAGGCTGCCGCCGGACATACATTATAACATTTTGTGATGTCGCATCGCAAAAAGAACACAATTCTGCCGCGACTTCTGGCCAATTACTTGCAATATTCTGCTCATCGCAGGGCGTTGTGTATTCTTGCGTAGGCGAGGCGGACAGCCATCTCTCTCCCCCGTGCTGAACCGGCCTCGCCGCCCAATTTTCGGTTTCACCGATCAATTCCCCTCAGATTTCTCTCTCCCCTCTGAGGGGAATTTTCCTTGGCCTTGCATCCTGCTAAGTGTAAGTTTATAACATCACGAGGGGGCGGCGTTTCGTTGTTCTCCCACAAGATTTGTAGCGTACCAGTTTCGTTGCGTAGAGTTTTGGAAGCGGGCGGTCACAAGTCCCCCATAGTGGCCGCCCGTTTTCTTTTGCCCGTCAGAGGCCAAATCCACACATTTCGCGCTTGCGAAGCCGGTTCATCCGGTCTATCAGGCGCGCCTTCGCGGGAGGTTTTCGGTGCAAGTCCACACCGAGCCGCACCGCGACCCTTCAACGGGCGGAACCGTTAAATCGGCGCCGCCGCCATAAACGAGAAGGCTATAAAATGGCGAAGAAAATCTCAGGCTACCTGAAACTTCAGGTGCCGGCGGGATCAGCGACACCGTCGCCCCCGATCGGCCCGGCGCTCGGCCAGCGCGGTCTCAACATCATGGAATTCTGCAAGGCGTTTAACGCCAAAACGCAGGAGATGGAAAAAGGGATGCCAATCCCGACCATCATCACGATCTTTTCCGACAAGTCGTTCACCTTTGCGACCAAGACGCCGCCAGCGTCTTACTTCCTGAAGAAAGCGGCGAAGCTGCCCAAGGGCGGCGCAACGCCAGGCAAAGCTATTGCCGGCACAGTGACAACGGCTCAGTGCCGCGAAATCGCCGAAGCGAAAATGAAAGATCTCAACGCCAACGACCTCGATGCGGCGACGAAGATCATCATGGGTTCAGCGCGGGCCATGGGCCTGGAAGTGCAAGGGTAATCCAATGACAAAACCAGGTAAAAGAATCCGCAAGGCGCGCGAAGGCGTTGATCGCGAAAAGTTCTATTCGGTTGAAGAAGCTGTCAAAACGATCAAGGCGAGCGCCAACGCAAAGTTCGACGAGTCGATCGAAATTGCGATGAATCTCGGCGTCGATCCGCGCCACGCGGACCAGATGGTGCGCGGCGTTGTATCGCTGCCGAACGGCACAGGGCGCTCAGTTCGCGTCGCGGTTTTCGCCAAAGACAAAAAGGCCGAAGAAGCAACTGCTGCTGGCGCTGATGTGGTTGGCGCTGAAGATCTCATGGAAAAAATCCAGAACGGCTTTATGGATTTTGATCGCGTCATCGCCACGCCGGACATGATGGGCGTTGTCGGCCGTCTCGGCAAAGTGTTGGGCCCGCGCGGCCTGATGCCGAACCCGAAAGTCGGCACCGTGACGCCAAACGTCGCGCAAGCGGTGAAAGATTCCAAAGGCGGCGCAGTCGAATTCCGCGTTGAAAAAGCCGGGATCATTCACGCCGGCATCGGCAAAGCGAGCTTTGATGAAAAAGCCATCGCCGAGAATGTGAAAGCGTTCATCGACGCGGTGACCAAAGCCAAGCCTGCGGGCGCGAAAGGCACCTATCTGAAAAAGATCTCGCTCGCCTCCACCATGGGGCCGGGAGTCAAGATCGATACGGCCGGCGCTGCTTAAGCTGCGTTTCGGTTGAACGATGCAAAACGGCCCCCTCGGGGGCCGTTTTTTAATGGCGCCTTTCTTCGCTGCAGGCGTTTCCGCGCGCATTCGATTCATAAGAGATTGTAATTCTTCGCAGCCTGTCCTTTAGCATCCGGTTTACCGTAAAAGAGATGTGTCGCCTTTTATGGACCTCGGATGGAAAATAATGATCTTCCCGACTTCGACGCTGATGATCTGATCGAGGCTATGGCAGAAGAATGCCGGAAGGGCGAGCTCGCCGGCGAAAGAGGCCACGACTGCGACCCGTGTGCGGCTGAATCTGGTGCTGACCATTAGGCCCTTGGCCCCGTGGAAGACCCGATTGACGATCCGTTAACAGAGATTGTCATCTGAATCGGAATTAACAGAGTTGACGCAGCGGAACTGGCCGGCGCTTAAAATTGTCGGCATGGCAGCGGCTGATTTTCAATGAATCCTGGGTATCCCGAAACCTGTTTTGTAGCGGAGTTCCCTAAATGCCGGCCAAGGCGCTCAATCCGGACATGTCTGACCCGGAAGTTTCTGACATAGCCGCGCTTGCTTCCCTCCTGAAAACCGGCCGGGCGCGAAAGGCATTTCAGGCTGCGATCAAGAACGGGACGTCGCCAATATTGACCGTTACCGCAGCGCTCAGTGCGTCGCTGGTCTCTGCTGCAGCGAAGGAAGATGAGTTCGACCCGTTGTCGGGCCTTTCCGCCGTGGATGATCTGTCGGATTTTGCCGAGCTTTGCCTGCCGGGCGAAAAATATGCTGAGGCGGGGCATGACCATGATGCTTTATCAGGTAGCGACGATCACGATGGCCATCATGGCGCCGCATCCTATCTTGCCGATCCCTTCGCCTCGCGCTTTGAAAATATCTATGCGCGCGATCACGAGAGCCATGACAATCACGGCGGCCACGAGGCGTCTTCAGTCACACACCTGATGCAGAGCGGGGAGGGCGCGCATGGCGGCGCTCATGCTGGCGCCGCGCATCTGGCGCATGGCGGCCATGAGAGCCATCAGGCGGACAGCGCTGAACACGCTGCGGGACACGCCCATGGCGGCGCGGAGCGGGCTCTTCACGATCATGATAAGACGCAAGGTCATGACGCGCATGAATCCGGTCACGTCATGGCTGCTCATCAGGCGGCAGGACATACGCAAACGCATGCTGCACATCAGGCGACCGCCGCTGGAAATGCGCCTGTGGATCACGCGGCTGCGCACAACGATCATGCGCCGGCAGATGAAATTGAAGACGATGTCATTGATCTCGATCAAGCGATCGATGCCTTGGTTGAAACGCATCAAGGCCATCATGAAAGCAATAGTGCGGATCAACCGCAGGACTTGCCAATAGTTGCGGAAGCGCCAGCCGCCGAAGACCATCATCACCATGAGGTCACGCTGGCCGACATGGATGTTACGCCCGCCGACGATCTTGCTGCTGCGCCGCCGCCGGTGATTTAAGCCGCCTGCGTCATTAGGGCTCTCATTACTGGTTGTCGCCAAGGCCAAAACGTCGTTTAGTCGCAGAAAGCGACAGGGACGCAGCGGTGGCGCACCGGTTCATAAAACAAAGAAGGCGAACGCTTTTAACGCGCGCATTTTTGTTGCGTTTCATCGTTGTGCTTTTCTCAGTCTCGCAACTCGCTCCCGCCGGAACCAGTTTTGCAAAAGAGGGTGACGGGTTCGCCCTTGTGATGTGCACGCCTGACGGCGTCAAAACCTTAAGCTGGGAAGAGGCGACCGGCGAGCCGTCGCCCTTCGGCGTGCCGTCGAATGATAATCATTCCGGCAAAAATCCCTGTCACGCTTGCGCTGCAGGGGCCTGCTCCGGCGGCGTCGCAAAGGCGTTGCGGGCCTATCTTCCCAACGTCGTCCTGATGCAGCCGGCGCCAGCCCTTGCCGGCGAGGCGCCGGTTTTCATTCGCGCAAGCATTGGCCCGCCATTGCCGTCGCGGGCGCCGCCCGTTCGCTCCTGATCCATTCTACTTCTTGAAGCTGTACGGCGCGCATTCTCATGCGCGCCGGCAATCTTGTTGCGCCAAATCAGGAGAAAATCATGCGCAAATTATTATTGGGAGCGGCCCTTGCCGTCGCCCTCAACGCTTCCGCTAATGCTGATGAAACTTCGGAACGAACCGTCGCCAAAGATCATGCGCCTATCGGCGTCATGGGCGATCACATGCACAAAAAAGGGGAGATGATGTTTTCCTACCGCTTCATGCGGATGGAGATGTCCGGCAATCGCATCGGAACCGATGCCGTCAGCCCCGATGAGATCGTCACAACAATACCGAACCGCTTTTTCGGATCACCGATGCAGCCGCCGACGCTCCGGGTCGTTCCGCTGGAGATGTCCATGAACATGCACATGCTTGGCGCCATGTACGCCCCGGCGGACTGGGTGACGCTGATGGCCATGGGAACGCTCGTGGGGAACGACATGGACCATGTGACTTATCAAGGTGGCATGGGTGCGGCGGTGCTTGGAGGGTTCACGACAGAGACCTTCGGCATCGGCGACACGAAAGTCTCAGCGCTCGTCCGGCTGTTCGATCAGGATGGCGGCGGAGTCAGGCATCACGCTCATCTCAATCTCGGTGTTTCCATCCCCACGGGATCGACGACGGAAACTGGCCAGATCCTCACGCCCATGGGGATGACGCCGAGCCCGCGCCTGCCTTACCCCATGCAATTGGGATCAGGTACATTCGATCTCCAACCCGGTGTTACTTACGCAGGCGGGTCAGAGGCGTTTTCATGGGGTGCGCAATATCTTGGAACCTTCCGTACGGGAACCAATGACGAAGGCTACTCCCTCAGCGACAAGCATGAGGCGACGGCCTGGGCGCAATATGGTCCGGCGCCATGGGTCGCCTTTTCGGGTCGGGTCGCCTTCCACTCCCAGAGCGGTATTGACGGCATAGACCCGGCGATCGTCGCACCGGTCCAAACCGCCGATCCGGACTTTCAGGGCGGCGAGCGGCTGGAAATCGGCGCAGGCGTCAATTTTGCGGTTCAGCACGGGGTCTTCAAAGGGAACCGTTTTGAGATTGAGGCCATGGCTCCCGTATACCAGAACCTCAACGGCCCCCAGCTTGAAACCGGCTGGGCCCTGACTGCGGGGTGGCAAAAGGCGTTTTAACGCGCGGCGCGATTACGCCCGCTGGGCCCGCCGGACCCAGCGGGAATGCGGCTTACGGATTGGTTTTGGCGCAGGTCACCCAAACCTTGAGTTTCCATTCCTTGGCGAAGGCGCTCTCATTCTTCGCATTCACAAGCCAGTGCGAGCCGTCATAGGCCGGCTGGTTGGTCAATGCCTGGCCATCAAGGATCGCGTCTGTCTTATCGAGAACAGCCCAGCCGGCGCCGAGCGCTTTCTTGGTTTTGGGGCAGGTGACGATGAGCTGCTTGACCGGGGTCGCATCGAGCGCGGTTTCGCCGGTGACGATTTCATAGCCATCGACATCTGCAAGCGCGGGCGCCGCAGCGAGCAGGCTGACAGCGAGCAGGGCGGGAAGGCGTCTTGATTTCATTGATCTCTCCCTCATATGGCGCGGACGGGTTCGCCCGCAGTGTTGAAAATACCCCTTTCGTGTGACGTGGGATCGGAGATTCTGGCCCCGCGCGCATGAATGTTTGGAAATCCGGCGGCGGGGGGAGGGAAAAATCGGCGCAGACGCTTGCAATCCCCCGGGAAGGCGCTAGAAGCACGGCCTTCGCCGGGCGCCTCAGGGCATCTGGTGAAAACCTGTCCGAGACTGCGGGTGTGAGGCTTGCCTCGCTTAATTTCCTGCATAGACAGAGGGAAAAGGATCAGCCAGGCCAAATTCCTGAAAAAGGGGCCTGATTGTCCATGTGACCTTCTGGGGCAGGCTCTCTGCGGTGAACGCGGGAGCCTTTTTGGTTTCCGATTTTCATTTCGCATAGATCGAAGCCCCCTGCGCAAGCAGGGATTGTTGGGGCTGGACGCTTTGTCCGGCCTTGTTTGAACCAAAGGACCTGCCTCATGGACAGAACCCAAAAGGCGGAAATGGTCGAATGGATCGGCGGCGTGTTCGATGCGAATACGGTTGTCGTGGTGGCGAACGGAGGCCTGTCGGTCTCCGAATTCGAAAAACTGCGCGGGGAACTGCGTAAGTCGGGCGCCAACATGAAAATCGTCAAGAATCGCCTCGCCAAGATCGCGATCTCTGGAAAGCCGAGCGAAAAGCTCAGTGACCTTTTCCAGGGACCAACTGCCATTGCGTTCTCCGAAGACCCGGTTGCGGCGGCGAAAGCCGTCAAGGAATTCGCCAAGGGCAATGAAAAGCTCACCATCCTTGGCGGCTCGATGGGTGAAGAAATCTTCGACATCAAAGGAGTGGAAGCGCTTGCCTCCATGCCGTCGCGCGAAGAGCTTCTGGCCTCCATCGTCCTGACCATCACATCTCCTGGCGCACAACTCGCCGGCGCCATCGGCGCTCCGGCATCGAATATCGCCGGAATTCTGGAGACTCTGGAGAAACGCGAAGCAGCATAACTTCGCACCGATTTTTGTAACCCAATCAAAGAACTAGGAACTAATTACCATGGCTGATCTCAAGAAACTGGCTGAAGAGCTTGTTGGCCTGACCCTTCTCGAAGCGTCAGAGCTGAAAAACATCCTGAAAGACGAGTACGGCATCGAGCCGGCTGCTGGCGCTGTCATGGCGGCTGGCCCGGCTGCCGCTGCTGAAGCTGTTGAAGAAAAGACCGAATTCGACGTTATCCTCGTCGAAGCGGGCGCGAAAAAGATCGAAGTGATCAAGGAAGTGCGCGCAATTACGGGTCTTGGCCTCAAAGAAGCAAAAGACCTCGTCGAAGCCGGCGGCAAAGCTGTCAAAGAAGCAGCTGGCAAAGCCGACGCCGAAGAAATCAAGAAAAAGCTGGAAGCAGCTGGCGCAAAAGTCGAACTCAAGTAGTTTGATAAAAATGCCAAATAGGCGCGTTTTTTCTCCGCCGCAGGGGTTGCGGCAGGGGGCAGGCGCGCTTATTACACCCCTTCGCCGCCGACGGTACCCGTCGGCGGCTTCAGGTTTTGCGGCGACGTGCTTCTAATAATCGAGATCAAAATTTAGTCACCCGCTACCCGCGGTCGAACTCGTGTCCGGCCGACGGGGTTTTTGTGCACGCGTTAACCCTGTTTGTCGCCAGGGTTATCAAGCGTGTTCGGACGGCTGACATCCGCTTGTGAGGATAAGATGGCGCAATCCTTCGTAGAGAAGAAACGCATTCGAAAAAATTTCGGCAAGATTGGGGATGCGGCGCCGATGCCGAACCTGATCCAGGTTCAAAAGGATTCCTACGAACAGTTCCTGCAGCGCTTCGTAAAGCACGAAGACAGGAAAGCTGACGGCCTTGAGGCGGTGTTCCGCTCGGTCTTCCCGATCTCGGATTTTACCGAGACGGCGACACTCGAATATGTCTCTTACGAATTTGAAGATCCGAAATACGACACGGAAGAGTGCCAGCAGCGCGACATGACCTATGCGGCGCCGTTGAAGGTGACGCTGCGTCTGATCGTGTTTGAGGTGGACGAAGAAACCGGCGCCAAGTCTGTCAAGGATATCAAAGAACAAGAAGTCTATATGGGCGACATGCCGCTCATGACAGACAATGGCACGTTCATCGTCAATGGCACTGAGCGCGTTATCGTTTCTCAGATGCATCGTTCGCCAGGCGTGTTCTTCGATCACGACAAGGGAAAGAGCCATTCGTCGGGCAAGCTGCTCTTCGCGGCGCGCATCATTCCTTATCGCGGTTCGTGGCTCGACTTTGAGTTTGATCCGAAAGACATCGTCAATGTCCGCATTGACCGCCGCCGCAAGCTGCCGGCGACGACGCTGCTCTATGCGCTCGGCATGGATCAGGAAGAGATCCTCGACGAGTTCTACACACGCGTCGCACACAAGAAAATCAAGACCGGCTGGATCATGCCGTACAATCCTGAGCGCTGGAAAGGTGTGAAGATTGAGCGCGATCTGATCAACGCCAAGAATGGCGAAGTGGTGCTTGAGGCCGGTAAAAAGCTGACCGCGCGTTCCGCCAAGAAGCTGGCTGAGGACGGCCTGAAAGACCTTCTGCTTTCTGACGAAGAGATGATCGGCCGCTATTTCGCGTCCGACCTCGTCAACTTCGACAATGGCGAGATCTACGCAGAGGCCGGCGAAGAGATCACCGCTGACCATCTCGAAACATTCGAAGAAATCGGCATCAACGCCTTCGACACAATCGACGTCGATCATATCAATATTGGCGGCTACATACGCAACTCGCTGAATGCAGACAAAAACCGCAATCGCGAGATGGCGCTGATCGATATTTATCGCGTCATGCGTCCGGGCGAGCCGCCGACACTCGAAACGGCTGAAGGCCTGTTCTACTCGCTGTTCTTCGATCCTGAGCGCTATGACCTCTCGTCGGTCGGCCGGGTGAAAATGAACATCCGCCTCGGCTTTGAAACTGAGGACACGCTCCGCACGCTGCGTAAGGAGGACATCCTTTCTGTCCTTAAGACGCTGGTGAATTTGCGCGATGGGCGTGGCGACATTGACGACATCGACAATCTCGGCAATCGGCGGGTGCGTTCGGTCGGCGAGCTGATGGAAAATCAGTATCGCATCGGCCTGTTGCGCATGGAGCGCGCCATTAAAGAGCGCATGTCGTCCGCCGAGCTCGACACGCTGATGCCGCATGATCTGATCAATGCGAAACCAGCAGCCGCTGCTGTTCGTGAATTCTTCGGCTCTTCACAGCTGTCGCAGTTTATGGACCAGACCAATCCGTTGTCTGAGATCACTCACAAGCGCCGCCTTTCCGCGCTTGGGCCGGGCGGTCTGACGCGCGAACGCGCAGGCTTTGAAGTTCGCGACGTTCATCCGACCCATTACGGCCGCATCTGTCCGATTGAAACGCCGGAAGGCCCGAATATCGGGCTGATCAACTCGCTGGCGACGCATGCGCAGGTCAACAAATACGGCTTTATCGAAAGCCCTTACCGCCGTGTCGCTGACGGCAAGGTGACGGACGACGTTGTCTATCTGTCCGCCATGGAAGAGCAGCGCTTTGCGATTGCTCAGGCGAACGCTGAGGTTAGTGACTCTGGCAAGCTGATGAACGAGTTCGTCAACTGCCGCGTCGGCGGTGATGCGACTCTCGTTCCGCGTGAAGACGTCGCCTATATCGACGTTTCGCCGAAGCAGCTGGTTTCGGTTGCCGCGGCGCTGATCCCGTTTCTTGAAAATGACGACGCCAACCGCGCGCTCATGGGCTCGAATATGCAGCGTCAGGCTGTGCCGTTGTTGCAGGCCGAAGCGCCGTTTGTCGGCACCGGCATGGAAGCGATTGTGGCGCGTGATTCCGGCGCGGCGGTCTCTGCCCGCCGTCCGGGCATTGTCGAACAGGTTGACGCACAGCGCATCGTTGTCCGCGCAACCGAAGAAAAAGACCCAACCAAGCCGGGCGTCGACATCTTCAACCTGCGCAAGTTCCAGCGCTCGAACCAGAACACCTGTATCAACCAGCGTCCGCTGGTGAAGATCGGCGATCAGGTCCGTGAAGGCGATATCATCGCCGACGGCCCGTCGACGGATCTCGGCGAACTCGCGCTCGGCAAGAACGTGCTGGTCGCGTTCATGCCGTGGAACGGCTACAACTTTGAGGACTCAATTCTCATTTCCGAACGCATCGTGCGCGATGACGTGTTCACCTCCATCCACCTCGAAGAATTCGAAGTGATGGCGCGCGACACCAAACTCGGGCCGGAAGAGATCACCCGGGATATTCCGAACGTCTCGGAAGAAGCGCTTCGCAATCTTGACGAAGCGGGCATTGTTGCTATCGGCGCCGAAGTGCATCCTGGCGACATTCTTGTCGGCAAGATCACGCCGAAAGGCGAAAGCCCGATGACGCCGGAAGAAAAGCTCCTGCGCGCCATCTTCGGTGAAAAAGCCTCGGACGTTCGCGACACGTCGCTGAAACTGCCGCCGGGTGTTGCCGGTACGGTGGTTGAGGTCCGCGTCTTTAACCGTCACGGCGTTGACAAGGACGAGCGCGCCATCGCCATCGAGCGCGAAGAAGTCGAGCGTCTTGCTAAGGACCGCGACGACGAACTCGCGATCCTAGAGCGTAACGTTTATGGCCGTATGAAGCCACTTTTGTTGGGCAAAGACGCTGTGTCCGGCCCCAAAGGCTTCGATAAAGGCAAGGTTACCGAGGAAGTGCTCGAGAACCAGCTTTCTAAAGGCCAATGGTGGAAGATCGGCGTCGCTGACGACAAAGTCATGGCCGAGATTGAAGCCATTAAAAAGCAGTTCGATGAGTCCAAGGCGCGCCTCGAAGCCCGCTTTGAAGACAAGGTCGACAAACTGAAGCGCGGCGACGAGCTGCCGCCGGGCGTGATGAAGATGGTCAAAGTCTTCGTTGCCGTGAAGCGCAAGCTTCAGCCAGGCGACAAGATGGCCGGCCGTCACGGCAACAAGGGCGTGATCTCCAAGATTGCGCCGATGGAAGACATGCCGTTCCTCGCGGACGGCACGGCGGTTGACATTGTGCTCAATCCGCTCGGCGTTCCATCGCGCATGAACGTCGGTCAGATTCTTGAAACGCACCTTGGCTGGGCTTGCCGCGGACTTGGCCGCCAGATCGATGAATTGCTCGAGCAATGGGAAAACAACGAGGCCACTCGTGAAGACCTGATCGCCAAGCTGAAAGACGTCTATGGCGAAGATCAGGTTCTGCCGCGTTCCAACGAAGAGCTGAAAGAACTCGGCGGCAATCTCGTGCGCGGTGTTCCGATCGCAACGCCGGTTTTCGACGGCGCGCGCGAAAAGGAAATTGTCGAGATGCTGCAAAAGGCCGGACTTAAAGAGTCTGGTCAGGTCACACTGTTTGATGGCCGCACCGGCGAGACGTTCAAGCGTCAGGTGACGGTGGGCTACAAATATCTGTTGAAGTTGCACCACTTGGTCGACGACAAAATCCACGCGCGTTCGATTGGACCATACTCGCTCGTCACGCAGCAGCCTTTGGGCGGCAAAGCCCAGTTCGGCGGCCAGCGTTTCGGCGAAATGGAAGTCTGGGCGCTCGAAGCTTATGGCGCGGCGTACACGCTGCAGGAAATGCTCACTGTGAAGTCGGACGATGTCGCCGGCCGCACGAAAGTTTACGAAGCCATCGTCCGCGGCGACGACAGCTTCGAAGCGGGCATTCCCGAAAGCTTCAACGTGCTCGTCAAGGAAATGCGTTCGCTCGGCCTTAATGTCGAGCTTCAGAACGGGTGATGCGTTTTGCACACCTGTTCCACTAAATCGAATGAATTGCGGACTGATCATCCGCTCCGAATGTAAGAGGCGCCCATGTCACAGGAACTGCTGAACGTATTCAACCCGACTGCCCCTGCGCAGACGTTCAACAAGATCCGCATTTCGCTTGCGAGCCCGGAGAAGATTCTCTCCTGGTCGTTTGGCGAGATCAAAAAGCCTGAAACCATCAACTACCGCACCTTCAAGCCGGAGCGGGATGGTCTGTTCTGCGCTCGCATTTTCGGTCCGACGAAGGATTACGAATGCTTGTGCGGCAAGTACAAACGAATGAAGTACAAAGGCATCGTCTGCGAAAAATGCGGTGTCGAAGTCACACTCACCAAAGTTCGCCGCGAACGCATGGGCCATATTGAGCTCGCCGCGCCGGTCGCACATATCTGGTTCCTGAAGTCGTTGCCGTCGCGCATCTCTCTGATGCTGGATATGACGCTGAAGGATCTTGAGCGGGTTCTCTACTTTGAACAGTATATCGTCATCGAGCCGGGTCTCACCAACCTTGCGCCGAACCAGATGCTCACCGAAGAAGAGTATTTGCAGGCGCAGGAAGAATTCGGCGAAGACTCGTTCACCGCCGGCATCGGCGCTGAGGCGATCCGCGAAATCCTGACCAATATCGATCTCGAAGCGGAGATGGACAAGCTGCGCATCGATATTGCTGAATCGACCAGCGAGCTCAAATCCAAAAAATATGCAAAGCGGCTGAAGCTGATCACCGCCTTCGTTGAATCCGGCAATAAGCCGGAATGGATGATCATGACGGTCATTCCGGTGATCCCGCCGGAACTGCGTCCTCTCGTGCCGCTTGATGGCGGCCGCTTTGCGACGTCGGACCTCAACGATCTTTATCGCCGGGTCATCAACCGCAACAACCGTCTGAAACGCCTGATCGAATTGCGCGCCCCGGATATCATCGTCCGCAACGAAAAGCGGATGCTGCAGGAATCCGTTGATGCATTGTTCGACAATGGCCGCCGCGGCCGCGTCATCACGGGCACCAACAAGCGCCCGTTGAAGTCGCTCTCGGACATGCTGAAAGGCAAGCAAGGGCGCTTCCGTCAGAACCTGCTCGGCAAGCGCGTCGACTATTCCGGCCGTTCTGTGATCGTTGTCGGCCCGGAACTCAAATTGCATGAATGCGGCCTGCCGAAAAAGATGGCGCTCGAGCTCTTCAAGCCGTTCATCTATTCGCGTCTCGATGCGAAGGGTCTTTCCGCTACTGTTAAGCAGGCGAAAAAGCTTGTCGAAAAAGAGCGTCCCGAAGTTTGGGACATTCTTGACGAAGTCATTCGCGAGCATCCGGTTCTGCTGAACCGCGCGCCGACGCTTCACCGTCTCGGCATTCAGGCGTTCGAGCCGAAACTGATCGAAGGCAAGGCGATCCAGCTGCACCCGCTGGTCTGTACCGCGTTCAACGCTGACTTCGACGGCGACCAGATGGCTGTGCACGTACCGCTGTCGCTCGAAGCGCAGCTTGAAGCCCGCGTCCTGATGATGTCGACGAACAACATCTTGTCGCCCGCCAACGGCAAGCCAATCATCGTGCCGTCGCAGGACATCGTTCTCGGCCTCTATTACATAACGATGGAGAAAGAGGGCGAGCCAGGCGAAGGCAAGACTTTCGGATCCATTCAAGAGATCGAACATGCGCTTGAAGCTGGATCCGTCACGCTGCACTCGAAAATCAAGGCGCGCTGGGAAGGTCTAAATCCTGACGGCGAACTGGTTCGCGAAATTGTCGAATCGACACCAGGCCGCATGAAGGTTGCACAGGTTCTGCCCCGCAACTCCGCTGTGCCTTTCTCTGTGGTCAACCAGCTTCTGACCAAGAAGACGGTTCAGGGCCTGATCGATATCGTCTATCGTCACTGCGGCCAGAAGAAGACAGTCATCTTCGCTGACCACATTATGGATCTTGGTTTCAAGGAAGCTTGTAAAGCGGGCATTTCCTTCGGCAAAGACGATGTTGTCATTCCTGCCGCCAAAAAGCCTCTGGTCGAAGAAACCCGCAACCTGGTGAGCGAGTTTGAACAACAATATGCCGAAGGCCTCATCACCCGCGGCGAGAAATACAACAAGGTGATCGACGCTTGGGCGAAATGTACGGACAAAATCGCTGATGCCATGATGGCCGAGATTTCAGAAACAAAATACGATCCGGACACAAAACGTCAGCTCGAGCCGAATTCGATCTACATGATGTCGCATTCCGGCGCGCGTGGTTCACCGACCCAGATGCGCCAGCTTGGCGCCATGCGCGGTCTGATGGCGAAACCGTCAGGCGAGATCATTGAAACGCCGATCACGTCAAACTTTAAAGAAGGTTTGACCGTGCTCGAATACTTCAACTCGACTCACGGCGCGCGGAAAGGTCTTGCGGACACGGCGCTTAAGACGGCGAACTCGGGCTACCTGACCCGCCGTCTCGTCGACGTTGCGCAGGATTGCATCGTGCGTGAAATCGATTGCGGCACGACAAATGGCATCACCTTGGAAGCTGTTGTCCGCAGCGGCGACATTGTTGTGCCGCTGTCGCAGATCATCCTCGGCCGCACACTGCTTGAAGATGTTGTGCATCCGGGCACCGGTGAAACTGTCGGCAAAGCCAATGACGAAGTCGACGAAGCTCAGGCTGAAGTGATTGAAGGCACGGGCTTGCAGAAGATTCGCGTTCGCTCTGTGCTGACCTGCGATTCAAAAGTTGGCGTCTGTGCGAAATGCTACGGGCGCGATCTTGCCCGTGGTTGTCCGGTCAATATCGGCGAATCTGTCGGCGTCATCGCGGCGCAGTCGATCGGCGAGCCGGGAACACAGCTCACCATGCGGACGTTCCACGTTGGCGGTACGGCGCAGGTTGGCGACACTTCGTTTATTGAAGCCAGCCATGAAGGCGTCATCACCCTGGAAGGCCGCAATGTTGTTAAAGACTCAAGCGGCGATCTGGTCGTCATGGGCCGCAACACGCTGGTCAAGATCGTCGATAAGGATGGCAAGGAGCAGGCGTCTTATAAAGTCTCTTACGGCGCCAAACTTCGCATCGATGAAGGCTCAAAAGTGACGCGCGGTCAGCGCATCGCTGACTGGGATCCTTACACGCTGCCGATTCTGACTGAGGTTGCGGGTAAAGTGAAATTTGAGGGGCTTCAGGAAGGCTTCTCGATGCAGGTTGTCGCCGACGAAGCAACAGGCATCGCCAGCCGCGTCGTCATCGACTGGCGGTCGAATCCGCGCGCCGCTGACTTGAAACCGGCGATCGTGATTGTCGATGAAAAAGGTGAACCGCTGACGTTGGCTTCCGGCAATGAGGCGCGTTACCAACTTCCTGTTGACGCCATTCTGTCCGTCGAGGATGGTGAAGCAATTTCGCCGGGCGATGCGGTTGCGCGTATTCCGACCGAAGGCGCCAAGACCCGCGACATCACTGGCGGTCTGCCGCGTGTTGCTGAACTGTTCGAGGCGCGCCGTCCGAAAGATCACGCAATCATCGCCGATGTCGACGGCAAGGTCGCCTTCGGACGCGACTACAAGAACAAGCGCCGTATCCAGATCATTCCGACGGATGAAAGCCTGGAGCCTTCCGATTATCTCGTGCCAAAGGGCCGCCACATTGCGGTTCAGGACGGCGATTTCATCGCCAAGGGCGAGTATCTGATGGACGGCAACCCCGCGCCGCATGACATTCTGGCGATCATGGGGATCGAGGCGTTGGCCGACTTCCTGATTGACGAGATTCAGGAAGTTTACCGTCTGCAGGGCGTGCCGATTAACGACAAGCACATCGAGGTGATCGTTCGCCAGATGCTGCAGAAAGTCGAAATCACTGATCCGGGCGAGTCCTTGTTCCTGAAAGAAGAACAGATCGACAAGCTTGAGTTTGAAGAGGCGAACGCCAAGCTCGAAGACCAGGGCAAAAAGCCTGCGGTTGCTGTTCCTGTTCTGCTCGGCATTACCAAAGCGTCGTTGCAGACACGTTCATTCATCTCGGCCGCTTCCTTTCAGGAAACGACCCGCGTTCTGACCGATGCTGCTGTAAACGGCAAAATCGACACGCTGGAAGGCTTGAAAGAAAACGTCATTGTCGGCCGTCTCATTCCGGCTGGCACGGGCGGCGCCATGTCGCGTCATCAGGTCGAAGCGGAACGTCGCGATCAGGTGTTGATCGATGAACGCGTCAAACGCGCCGAAGTCTCAAATGCGCCGGCGCTGACAGCTCCCGTTGAGGAGATGGCGGAGGCGCAGAGCGAGGAAGTTGCTCAGGACGCTGCGGAGTAATCAGCAGCTGAGAACCTATCGAAGAAAACGGCGGCCTTCGGGGCCGCCGTTTTTGTGTCTGGTCAGGCGTCAAGGCCGGCGAGCCGGGCGTGCAGGTTCTCATGGCGAATATCATACAAGCTGGCGCCATTCTCACCGAGCCATGCATTTATGAGCGCCCCCCATGTGAGGTCGCATTTGATTTTATTCCATAACGCGCCGGTTGCTTCCGAAGCTTCGGCATATGTTTCAGGCTCGGCGATCAGCGCTTTAATCGCGGCGGCAAGGGCGGCGGGATTCTTCTCCCGAGCCATGCGTGTCGCCAGCGTATCGCGAAAATAGAGCTGGAACATCGGGTGATCGGAGAGCGCGAGCGGAGTTCGGGTCGCGAGGGCCTCATAGATCGTCATAGGTAGCCCCTCGGGATAATCGTGCCAGCTGGGGGCCATGGAGAGTGTCGCGCTTGCCAGCAAATCGACAATGTCGTCATGCGGCAATCGGCCGGCAAGATGAACCTGCTCTGAAAGGCTGTATTCGCGAATCATCGTTTGCGCTTGCTCGCTAAAATCTCCGCCTCCCGCGAGCGTCATCTCAAATTTGAGCCCGTCATTCTTCAGGGTCCGGGCCGCCTCAATACAATCGCCAACGCCCTTGGCAGCGGTGAGGGAGCCCACAAAAACGAGCCGAATCCGGTCTTTATCGAGGCGTTTGGGCATGTGTGCTTCCGGGCGCAATTCATGCGGCCAATCCCAAGGGTAAACCTTGTCTGCGCTGACCCCGATCCGCTTCAACGACAGGCAGGAAGGGATGTTGTGATTGCCAACCGCCCGAATGTCCCGATGAGACAAGAGCCGGGCCAGACGAAAGGCCCGGAATCGATTGCGGAGTGATTTCTGCTCAAAACTGTCAGCCAAAAGGGGAAGGGTGTCGATGCCTTGGGCGAGGGCCCATTTGAGGATCGTCCGGTCGGGAGCTTGCAGAATTAACCGGTCAGGCCGCCATTTCTCCAGCTGAGCGATAATTTCGGGCGCATTCACGGCGCCATTAAGTCGGGGAATGCACACCGACTGCAGATTTGGAGTGAGTTGAGATTCGCTGGGTGTTTCGTCCAATACGCCGCACACGCCGACAAATTCATGCCTTTCAGCCAGATCAGCGACAAAATTAACAGAATATCGCTGGGCGTAGTAAGTTTCCTTCCCCCCCGCCCGCAATTGGTCGAAGACGGAATGGAGGACCCCATACTGGACGATGGCGATACGCAATTTTATCTCCCCTCACGGCTCCGGAATGGCGGAATAGAGCCGTTATGGCGGCGCAATAGTGGATTTCCGCCTACTATGGCCAGTGTTGATTTTACAGCGCTTTCCGGCGATGGTGATGGTACGCAGGTCAAGCGCCATCATGTGTATGCTTTCGCTACTAAAAAACAGCGAAAAGACACCGTTATTTTCTTTACAACGTATTGACCCGTCCGACTCCCACAGTTATGTCTCGCGCCGCTGAATGGCTGGCCGTCAGTTCTTTCGCAAGAAAGAGCCTGAAACGCAGCCGCTTTTAGTTGATGACAGTTAGATTTTTTGAGCGGCGTTCCGCCTGACGGGGCTCCGCTCGTTTGCGTCATGGATAATTCCATCCATGGCCCCGAGGATTTAAAGGCCCGAACGATTTAGGGTCAGCGCCCGCATCAAGCGAAGGCCGGAGACACGGATGCCGACGATACAACAACTTATCCGCAAACCGCGGAAGCCAAAGCGCACCATTAACAAAGTGCCGGCGCTCGATGGAAACCCGCAAAAGCGCGGCGTTTGCACGCGCGTTTACACAACGACGCCAAAAAAGCCGAACTCGGCGCTGCGTAAGGTCGCGAAGATCCGCTTGACCAACGGGCACGAAGTTATCGGCTACATTCCGGGTGAAGGCCACAACCTGCAGGAGCACTCGGTTGTTCTGATCCGCGGCGGCCGCGTGAAAGACCTTCCCGGCGTTCGCTATCACATTATTCGCGGCGTTCTCGACACCCAGGGCGTCAAGGACCGCAAGCAGCGCCGTTCGAAATACGGCGCGAAGCGTCCGAAGTAAGGATAGAGCAGATGTCACGTCGTCACCGCGCAGAGAAACGTGTTGTTCATCCGGACCCGAAGTTCGGCGATAAGACCGTTTCGAAATTCATGAATTACATCATGGTCGATGGCAAAAAGCCGGCGGCCGAAAAAATCGTCTACGGCGCCTTTGAGCGCATCGAGCAGAAGCTTCGCCGCCCGCCAGTGGATCTGTTCAAGGAAGCGCTCGAGAATGTAACGCCGTCGATCGAGGTTCGTTCACGCCGGGTTGGCGGCGCGACCTACCAGGTTCCGGTTGAGGTCCGCCCTGATCGCAAAATTGCGCTGGCCATGCGCTGGATCATCTCTGCTGCACGTTCGCGCAACGAGACGACCATGGTCGATAAGCTTTCGAATGAACTGATGGACGCCGCGCAAAACCGCGGTTCGGCTGTCAAAAAGCGTGAAGATACGCACCGGATGGCCGAAGCCAACCGCGCCTTTTCGCATTATCGCTGGTAACGGAATTTTACAGAGTAAGGGCTCGCTGTCATGTCGCGCGCACATAAAATTGAGGACTACCGGAATTTCGGCATCATGGCTCACATCGATGCGGGAAAGACGACGACCACTGAGCGCGTCCTCTATTACACCGGCAAGAACCACAAGATCGGCGAAGTTCACGACGGCGCCGCGACGATGGACTGGATGGAGCAGGAGCAGGAGCGGGGGATTACGATCACCTCGGCTGCGACCACCTGCCATTGGAAAGACAAGCGCCTCAACATTATCGACACGCCTGGCCACGTTGACTTCACCATCGAAGTTGAGCGTTCCTTGCGCGTGCTCGACGGCGCTGTTGCGCTGCTTGACGCTAATGCGGGCGTGGAGCCGCAGACTGAAACGGTCTGGCGTCAGGGCGACAAGTATAAAGTTCCGCGCGTCTTCTTCATCAACAAGATGGATAAGATCGGCGCCGACTTCTATTATTCTGTCGACACGATCCACAAACGCCTCGCCGCGAAGACGGTCATTCTGCAACTGCCGATTGGCGCTGAGAACAACTTCAAAGGCATTGTCGACCTGCTCCGCATGAAAGCCGTTGTCTGGGAAGAAGAAACCCTTGGCGCCGCCTATCATGACGAAGAGATTCCGGCGGATCTGCTCGACAAAGCCAAAGAGTACCGCGAGAAAATGGTCGAATCGGTCGTCGAGCTCGACGAAGCCGTGCTCGAAGCTTATCTCGACGGAAAAGAGCCGGATGAAGCGACATTGAAGCGCCTGATCCGCGAAGGCACCTGTAAAGTGCTCTTCCATCCGGTGCTGTGCGGCTCTGCGTTCAAGAACAAGGGCGTTCAGCCGATGCTCGACGCCGTCGTTGATTATTTGCCGAGCCCGGTCGAAGTGCCGCCAATCAAAGGCCATCTTCCGGATTCAGAAGAAGAGGTCGTGCGTAAGTCGTCTGACGCAGAACCGCTCTCAATGCTGGCGTTCAAAATTATGAACGACCCGTTTGTGGGCTCGCTTACTTTCTGTCGCATCTACTCCGGCAAGCTAGAAGCTGGCACGCAGCTGCTCAACACGGTTAAAGGCAAAAAAGAGCGCGCTGGCCGGATGCTGCAAATGCACTCCAACAGCCGTGAAGAGATCAAAGAAGCTTACGCTGGCGACATCATCGCTATCGTTGGCCTGAAGGATACGACAACTGGCGACACGCTTTGCGATCCCTCTAAGCCGGTAGTGCTTGAGCGTATGGAATTCCCTGAGCCGGTTATCGAGCTCGCGGTTGAGCCGAAAACCAAGGCCGACCAGGAGAAGATGGGCCTGGCCTTGCAGCGATTGGCCGCCGAGGATCCTTCCTTCCGCGTATCGACCGATGAAGAGTCCGGCCAGACGATCATCAAAGGTATGGGCGAACTTCACCTCGACATTCTCGTTGACCGTATGAAGCGCGAATTCAAGGTTGAAGCAAATATTGGCGCGCCGCAGGTTGCGTATCGCGAAACCATCACAAAAGAAGCCGACATCGATTACACTCACAAAAAACAGTCGGGTGGTTCGGGTCAGTTCGCCCGTATCAAGTTCCGCATTATGCCGACAGAGCCAGGTGAAGGATATTCCTTCGAGAGCAAAATTGTCGGTGGATCTATCCCCAAGGAGTATATTCCGGGCGTAGAAAAAGGCATCAACCAGATCCGCGAAACGGGTTTGTTGGTTGGCTTCCCGATCCTCGATTTTAAAGTCGAGCTTTATGACGGTGCGTTCCACGATGTTGACTCGTCGGTGCTCGCGTTCGAAATCGCGGCGCGCGCAGCGTTCCGTGAAAATAAGCCTGCACTTGGTCTGGCGCTGCTTGAGCCGATCATGAAAGTAGAAGTCGTGACCCCGGAAGAATATACCGGCACCGTCATTGGCGACCTCAACTCGCGGCGCGGGCAGATCCAGGAACAGGAAATGCGCGGCAACGCAAATGTGGTTCACGCCATGGTGCCGCTAGCCAATATGTTTGGCTACGTAAACAATCTTCGATCCGCGACCCAGGGACGCGCGAACTACACAATGCAGTTCGATCACTATGAGCGCGTGCCGAAAGCGGTTGAAGAGGAAGTAAAGGCGAAGCTGGCAGGCTAGCCGACCACCAAAAGGCGCCCGCCAGAACAAACGACCGGGCGATTGAGTTTAACGACGGACGTCAAAGAAGACGGAGAGAAGTGAAATGTCGAAAGCAAAATTTGAACGCAACAAACCGCATGCCAACGTTGGCACCATTGGTCACGTCGACCATGGTAAAACGACCCTGACGGCTGCGATCACCAAATATTACGGCGACTTCAAAGCGTACGATCAGATCGACGCAGCGCCGGAAGAAAAAGCGCGCGGCATCACGATCTCAACGGCGCACGTCGAATATGAATCTCCGGCTCGTCACTACGCACACGTCGACTGCCCAGGCCACGCCGACTATGTGAAGAACATGATCACCGGTGCGGCGCAGATGGATGGCGCGATCCTAGTTGTGAACGCAGCTGACGGCCCAATGCCGCAGACTCGTGAGCACATCCTGCTTGCGCGTCAGGTTGGCGTTCCGGCAATCGTTGTTTACCTCAACAAAGTCGACCAGGTTGACGACGAAGAGCTTCTCGAGCTCGTTGAAATGGAAGTTCGCGAACTTCTTTCTTCATACGACTTCCCGGGCGACGATATTCCGATCATCAAAGGCTCGGCGCTTGCGGCGCTTGAAGGCCGCGACCCGGAAATCGGCGAGAATTCCATCAAAGCGCTGATCGAAGCCGTCGACAGCTACATCCCGACGCCAGAGCGTCCGGTTGACCAGCCGTTCCTGCTGCCGATCGAAGACGTGTTCTCGATCTCCGGTCGCGGCACCGTTGTGACTGGCCGTGTTGAGCGCGGCGTTGTCAACGTTGGCGACGAACTCGAAATCATCGGCATCAAGGACACCAAGAAAACGACTTGCACGGGCGTTGAAATGTTCCGCAAGTTGCTTGATCGCGGCGAAGCTGGCGACAACGTTGGCGTTCTTCTGCGCGGTATTGAACGTGACGGCGTTGAGCGCGGCCAAGTTCTCTGCAAGCCGGGCTCGGTTACCCCGCACAAAAAATTCGTTGCTGAGGCTTATATCCTCACCAAAGAAGAAGGTGGCCGTCACACGCCATTCTTCACCAATTACCGTCCGCAGTTTTACTTCCGCACGACCGATGTGACCGGCGTTGTCACGCTCAAAGAAGGCGTTGAAATGGTCATGCCGGGCGACAACGTGGAAGTGAACGTTGAACTGATCGTGCCGATCGCGATGGAAGAGAAGCTTCGCTTCGCTATCCGTGAAGGCGGTCGTACGGTTGGCGCGGGCATCGTCGCGAAAATCGTCGAGTAGCAAGTAAATTGATTGCGCGGATCGGCGCTTTGCCGATCCGCGCTTTCGACTCAAGAAACTAGAAGCAGAAATTTTCAAAAAGCGAAGCGTAGAACCATGCAACAGAACATCCGCATCAGGCTCAAGGCGTTTGATCATCGCGTACTCGACGCTTCGACGTTGGAAATCGTGAATACGGCGAAGCGCACGGGCGCGAATGTGCGCGGACCAATTCCGCTGCCGACGCGCATCGAGCGTTACACGGTGAACCGTTCGCCGCACATCGATAAGAAGAGCCGCGAGCAATTCGAAATGCGCACCCATAAGCGCATGCTCGATATCGTCGATCCGACGCCGCAAACGGTGGACGCGCTTATGAAGCTCGACCTCTCGGCTGGCGTCGATGTCGAAATCAAGCTGGGCGCTTAAGGAGCATTTGAAATGCGCACGGGACTAATTGCAAAGAAGATGGGCATGACCCGTATCTTCAACGTGGAAGGCGAACACCTTCCTGTAACAGTGATGCAGATGGAGGCCTGTCAGGTCGTTGGTCAGCGCACTGTGGAAAAGAACGGCTACACCGCATTGCAGCTTGGCGCGGGCGCCAAGAAAGCAAAGCGCGTCAACAAGGCGGAGCGCGGTTACTTTGCGCAGGCCAATGTTGACCCGAAGGCGAAGCTGGTTGAGTTCCGCGTCTCCGAGGAAAATCTCGTTGAAGTGGGCGCTGAGCTTTCCGCCGAGCATTTCTTGCCTGGCCAAAAAGTCGATGTGACGGGAACGTCAATCGGTAAAGGCTTTGCGGGCGCCATGAAGCGCTGGAACTTTGGCGGCCTTCGCGCCTCGCACGGTGTTTCTATTTCGCACCGTTCGCATGGTTCGACGGGACAATGTCAGGATCCTGGCAAGGTCTTCAAAGGCAAAAAGATGGCCGGTCAGATGGGCAATACACGCATCACGACCCAAAATCTCGAAGTTGTTCGCACCGATGCTGATCGCGGTCTGATCCTGATCAAAGGCGCTGTGCCGGGCCCTAAAGGCGGCTGGGTTTTGATTAAAGACGCCGTCAAGCGCGCAGCGCCAGAAGGTGTTCCAATGCCGGCGGGTCTTAAATCGGCAAAAGCGCCGGCTCAACAAGCTGGCAATGAAGTCGCTGAAGAAGCGAAGAAAGAAGGGGGCGAATAATGAAAACCGACGTCCTCAGCATCGACAATAAGAAGGCCGGGTCCATCGATCTTGATGAAGACATTTTTGGTCTTGAGCCGCGTGCGGATATTCTGCACCGCTGCGTTGTCTATCAATTAGCCAAGCGCCAGCAAGGCACGCACAAAACCAAAGAGCGCGGCGAAGTCAAAGCGACGTCGAAGAAATTCGGCCGTCAAAAAGGCGGCGGCGGCGCACGTCACGGTAACCGTGCAGCGCCTCAGTTTCGCGGCGGCGGCAAGGCGCACGGACCTCGCGTTCGCAGCCATGCCATCGACCTTCCGAAGAAAGTTCGCCGTCTGGCCATGAAGCATGCGCTGTCTTCCAAGCTCGCAGACGGTTCGTTGATCATTATCGACGAGGCGAAACTGGCCGATGCAAAAACCAAAAACGTGATCGCGGCGTTCATGAAGCTGAACATCTCCAACGCACTGATCGTCGATGCGTCAATTGACGAAAATTTCGGCTTGGCTGCGCGCAACCTGGCCGGCATCGACATGCTGCCTGTCATCGGCGCGAATGTTTATGACATTCTGCGTAAGGACAAGCTGGTCCTCACTAAAGCGGCCGTCGAAGGCCTGGAGGCTCGTCTCAAATGAGCAAGAAAGCTGGAACTTCGGCCGTTGAGGCCCATTACAACACACTGATCGAGCCGGTGATCACTGAGAAATCGACGATTGCTGCTGAGCATAATCAGGTCGTGTTCAAGACACCGATCACGGCGACGAAGCCGGAGATCAAAGAAGCCGTTGAGGCGCTGTTCAAGGTGAAGGTGAAAGCCGTCAACACGCTGCGCGTCAAAGGCAAAAACAAATTGTTCAAAGGGCGTCCCTATACGCGCTCAACTGTCAAAAAAGCGATAGTGACTCTCGAAGAAGGTCACTCCATCGACGTGACGACCGGACTGTAAGGCGGGTAAGACCAATGGCTTTGAAAAAATTCAAACCGACGACGCCGAGCCGCCGCCAATTGGTGCTGGTGGATCGCAGCGAGCTCTGGAAGGGCAAGCCGGTAAAAGGCTTGACCGAGGGCTTGTCTGAAAGCGCTGGCCGCAACAATACCGGCCGCATCACCATGCGTCGCCGCGGCGGCGGGGTGAAGAAGACCTATCGCATTATCGACTTCAAACGCACGAAAGTTGATATCGAAGCGAAGGTCGAGCGTCTTGAATATGATCCGAACCGGACGGCGTTTATCGCGCTGGTGAAGTATCTTGATGGCGAACAGGCATACATTATCGCTCCGCAGCGTTTGAAGGCCGGTGACAAAATCATTTCCGGCGTCAAGGTCGACGTAAAGCCGGGCAATGCCATGCCGCTGAAATCAATCCCGGTCGGCACGATCATTCACAATGTGGAAATGAAACCGGGCAAGGGCGGTCAGATCGCTCGCTCTGCTGGTTCATACGCTCAACTGGTCGGCCGCGATGGCGGAATGGCGCAAGTGCGCATGCAGTCTGGCGAAGTTCGCCTGATCCCGGGCGAGTGCATGGCGACAATCGGCGCCGTCTCCAACCCGGATCACATGAACCAGTCAATCGGCAAAGCCGGCCGCAATCGTCACAAAGGCAAGCGTCCTTCGGTTCGCGGCGTCGTGATGAACCCGGTCGATCACCCGCATGGCGGCGGCGAAGGCCGTACTTCTGGCGGCCGTCACCCGGTCACCCCTTGGGGCAAGCCGACCAAGGGCGCCAAGACCCGCAAAAACAAGCAAACCGACAAACTCATTCTGCGCTCGCGTCACGCGCGCAAGAAGAAATAGGCCGGAGTTAAATAGACATGCCACGTTCAGTCTGGAAAGGCCCGTTCATCGATCGCTATCTGCTTAAAAAGGCGGAAGAAGCGCAGGACGGCAAACATAAAGGCGGGATCAAATCCTGGTCACGCCGCTCGACCATCCTGCCGCATTTCGTTGGGCTGACCTTCAACGTCTATAACGGACAGAAGTTCATTCCAGTGCATGTCACTGAAGATATGGTTGGCCACAAGTTTGGCGAATTCTCTCCGACCCGCACCTATTACGGTCACGGCGCGGACAAAAAGGCGAAGAGGAAGTAGTCATGGGGCAGAGCAAAAATCCCCGCCGCGTTGGCGATCATCAAGCCATGGCCAAAGGCCGGTTGATTCGCACATCGCCGCAGAAATTGAACCTGGTTGCGCAGCTTATTCGCGGTATGCCCGTTGAAAAAGCGTTGGCGGAGCTGACCTTCTCGCGCAAACGGATCTCGCAGAACGTGAAAAAGGTTCTCGAAAGCGCGATTGCAAACGCCGAGAACAATCATGATCTCGACATTGACAGCCTTGTCGTTGATCAGGCTTTTGTCGGCAAGAATATGGTCATGAAGCGCTGGCGCGCCCGCGCACGTGGCCGTACTGGCAGAATTCACAAGCCGTTTTCTGAAATCACGATCGTCGTGAAAGAAGTTGAGGAGGCCGCTTAATGGGCCAGAAAGTCAACCCAATCGGTCTGCGCCTTGGGATCAACAGAACCTGGGACTCGCGCTGGTTTGCCGGCAAGGCGTCATATGGCGATCTTCTTCATGAAGACCTCCGTATTCGGAAGTATGTTGAAAAGCGCCTGCAGCAGGCAGGCGTGTCGCGCATCGTTATTGAGCGTCCGCATAAAAAGTGCCGGATCACGATCTACACGGCGCGTCCGGGCGTTGTTATCGGCAAGAAGGGCGCTGATATTGAAAAGCTGCGCCTTGAGCTGGCGAAGCTTTCTTCGTCGGAAACGGTTTTGAATATTGTCGAGATCCGCAAGCCGGAAATCGACGCGACGCTGGTTGCCGAAAACATTGCGCAGCAATTGGAGCGCCGGGTTGCATTCCGCCGCGCCATGAAGCGCGCCATGCAGACTGCGCAGCGCATGGGCGGCCTTGGCATTCGCATCAATGTTTCGGGCCGTCTTGGCGGTGCGGAAATCGCGCGGATGGAATGGTATCGCGAAGGCCGCGTGCCACTGCACACGCTGCGCGCCGACATCGATTACGGCGTAGCGACGGCCCAGACGACTTACGGCGCCATCGGCATCAAAGTCTGGATCTTCAAAGGCGAGATCATGGAACACGACCCGATGGGTCAGGAAAAGCGCCTCATCGAGGCACAAACTGGCGGCGCAAGCCACCAGCAGCGCAGTAATCGCGCATAGAAGGGATTTGGAGGCGTCTGAGCAATGCTGCAGCCGAAAAAAACAAAGTTCCGCAAGATGCACAAAGGGCGCATCAAGGGAGCCGCTAAAGGCGGTACAGATTTGAACTTCGGTTCACATGGCTTGAAAGCCATGGAACCGGAACGCGTAACGTCGCGTCAGATCGAAGCCACGCGCCGCGCCATCACGCGCGCCATGAAGCGTCAGGGCCGCGTATGGATCCGCATTTTCCCGGACGTGCCGGTGTCGAAAAAGCCGACGGAAGTGCGCATGGGTAAAGGTAAGGGCTCGGTTGAATTCTGGGCTGCGCGCGTAAAGCCAGGCCGCATCATGTTTGAACTCGACGGCGTCGCTGACGATGTGGCTCGTGAAGCGCTGCTGCTGGGTGCGGCGAAGCTGCCGATCAAGACGCGCATCGTTTCGCGTATTGGCGAGTAAGGAGCTGTTGAGATGAATGCGACTGAAGCACGCGATCTGACTGCTGACGAACTGAAGGACCGTCTCCTTCAGCTGCGTCGCGAACAATTTAACCTGCGCTTTCAAAAAGCGTCAGGCCAGCTCGAAAAAACTGCGCGTATCGGCGAAGTGCGCAAGGACATCGCGCGGATTAAAACCATTCTCGGCGAAAAAAGCCGGGTGAACTAACTAAAGGCAAAGAGGCGAAGCAATGCCAAAACGCATTCTCCAAGGCGCTGTAGTCAGCGACAAAGGCGACAAAACGGTCGTGGTCAGCGTGGATCGTGCGTTTACGCACCCGCTGTTGAAGAAAACCGTTCGTCGTTCGAACCGCTTTCACGCGCATGACGACAAGAACGAATACAAGGTCGGCGATCTGGTTCGCATTCAAGAATGTGCGCCAAAGTCCAGGCTTAAACGCTGGGAAGTCATCGGCCTCGGTTCAAAAGGGTAAGGTCTTTCCCTCCGGATTTCCGGGCGAAGGATGAAGTTTAGCGGGGCCATGTGGGCCCATCAGGAGGATCACCATGATCCAGATGCAGTCAAATTTGGACGTCGCCGACAATTCCGGCGCAAAGCGCGTTCAGTGCATCAAGGTGCTTGGCGGCGCGAAGCGCAAATATGCTGGCGTTGGCGATATCATCGTCGTGTCGGTGAAAGAAGCGATTCCGCGCGGCCGCGTGAAAAAAGGCCAGGTTATGAAGGCCGTGGTTGTGCGCACTGCAAAGGACATTCAGCGCAAGGACGGTTCCACGATCCGTTTTGACCGCAATGCGGCTGTCCTGATTAACAACAATAAAGAGCCGATCGGCACCCGTATCTTTGGGCCGGTGACCCGCGAATTGCGCGCCGCCAAGCACATGAAGATCGTGTCGCTCGCGCCGGAGGTTCTGTAACCATGGCTGCGAAGATTAAAAAAGGCGACAAAGTCATCGTGCTGACGGGTAAGGACCGCGGCGCTGAAGGCGAAGTCGTGGAAGTGATGCCGAAAGCCGACCGTCTGGTCGTGCGCGGGGTCAATCTGATCAAGAAACACCAGCGTCAGACGGCTGGCCAAGAAGGCGGCATCATTACACGCGAAGCGTCTATTCACGTTTCAAATGTGGCGCTGAAGGATCCTTCAACGGGCAAAGCGACCCGCGTCGGATTCAAGATTGCTGATGGAAAGAAAGTCCGCGTCGCGAAAGCGTCGGGTGAGGTTATCGATGGCTGAAGCTCAATATGAACCGCGTCTGAAGACGCTCTATAACGGCGCCATTCGTGGCAAGATGAACGAAAAGTTCAGCTACACGAATGTCATGATGACGCCTCAGCTCGAAAAGATCGTCATCAATATGGGCGTTGGCGACGCTGTGAACGACCGTAAGGCCGTTGATGCTGCTGTAGCCGATTTGACGCTGATTGCCGGTCAAAAGCCGGTCGTCACCAAGGCGAGCAAATCAATCGCCGGCTTCAAGCTGCGCGAAGGCATGGCTGTCGGCTGCAAGGTCACGCTGCGCAAGGACCGCATGTTTGAATTTCTCGATCGGTTGATCAACGTGGCGCTGCCGCGCGTCCGCGACTTTCGCGGGCTTAATCCGAAGAGTTTCGATGGTCGCGGCAACTACGCTATGGGCCTGAAAGAACACATCGTGTTTCCGGAAATTGAGTACGACAAAGTCGACAAGATCCGTGGCATGGACATCATCATTTGCACGAGCGCCCGCAATGACGAAGAGGCGCGCGAGCTTTTGCGGGAATTCAACTTCCCGTTCCGGAAATAAGAAAGGCATTAGGCAAGGTCCGCAGATGATGCGGAAACCAGCTTGAGAAGGAGAATACATGGCGAAGAAATCAATGATCGAGCGCGATCTCAAACGTCGCCGGATGGCGAAAAAGTTTGAGTCTCGTCGCAACCGGTTGAAGGCGATCATCAACGATCAGGATCAGTCGGGCGAAGACCGTTTTGCAGCGTCTTTGAAGCTCGCTGAGCTGCCGCGCAACTCTTCGAAAACGCGCATCCGCAATCGCTGCCAGGTGACCGGCCGTCCGCGCGCTTACTATCGTAAGCTTAAAATGTCGCGGATCGCGCTTCGTCTGCTCGGTTCGGCTGGGAAGATTCCCGGCCTCGTGAAATCAAGCTGGTAAGGGGGCCGAGAGAATAATGGCTATTAACGATCCTGTCGGCGATTTGATCACCCGTATCCGCAACGCGCAGATGCGTCGCCACTCTGTCATGAGCGTTCCCGCGTCGAAACTGCGTGGCTGGGTGCTGGACGTGCTGGAAGGCGAAGGCTACATCCGCGGATATTCCCGGGTGGAGAAAGACGGCGAGAAGCCGGTCTTCGAAGTCGAGCTGAAATATTATGAAGGCGCGCCGGTCATTCAAAAGATCCGCCGCATTTCCAAGCCTGGCCGTCGTGTTTACTCGTCCGTCGGCGACTTGCCGTCGGTTCGCAACGGCCTCGGCATTTCGATTGTTTCGACGCCGAAGGGCGTCATGTCAGACGCAGCAGCGCGCGACGCCAATGTTGGCGGCGAAGTGCTCTGCGAAGTTTACTAGGGCTGGGAGCGAAACAATGTCCCGCATCGGTAAAAAAGCAATTCCAGTGCCCAAGGGCGTAACCGTGAACGTCAACGGTCAGACGGTCATTGCAAAAGGTCCAAAAGGCGAATTGAATTTCGTTGTCAGCGACCTGTGCACAGTGGCGCTCGAAGAAAATGAAGTCTCGGTCAAGCCGGTCGATAATTCCAAGCCCGCTCGCTCGCATTGGGGCATGAGCCGGACACAGATCGCGAACATGATCGACGGCGTCGCCAACGAGTTCACGAAAACTCTTGAACTGGTCGGCGTTGGCTATCGCGCGCAAATGAAGGGCACAGCCCTTTCCCTGGCGCTCGGGTTCAGCCACGACATCGATTTCCCGGCGCCGGAAGGCGTGAAGATCGCGACGCCGAAGCCGACGGAAATCGTGTTGACCGGCATCGACAAACAGAAGGTCGGACAGGCCGCAGCGGAAATCCGCTCGTTCCGTCCGCCGGAGCCTTACAAAGGCAAGGGCGTGAAATACGCTGGTGAATTTATCTTCCGTAAGGAAGGCAAGAAGAAGTAACGCTTCGCTTAAAGGATATCGGACAATGGCCGATCAAAAGAGAAAAAATCACGTCTCGCGTGCGTACCGCACCAGAGGCAAAATCAAGCGAGTGACGACTGACCGTCCACGTCTGTCCGTTTTCCGCTCGTCGAAAAATATCTCGGCGCAGATCATCGATGATCGCGAAGGCAAAACGCTGGTTTCCGCCTCTTCGCTTGACGTTGAGGTGCGTAAAGATTTGCCGAAGGGGTCGAATAAGGACGCCGCGGCGCAGGTTGGCAAAATCATCGCTGAACGTGCGGTGAAGGCTGGCGTTAAAGATGTCGTGTTTGATCGCGGCGGTTACATTTTTCATGGTCGGGTGAAAGCGCTTGCGGATGCCGCGCGCGAAGCCGGTCTTAATTTCTAAGGAGTAGGTCATGGCGCGAGACGAAGGACGTGGCCGCGGACGCGGACAAGGTAAAGGCCGCGGCGAGCGGGAAGAGCGCGACGAGTTCGTCGACAAGCTGGTCGCCATCAACCGCGTCGCAAAGGTTGTGAAGGGCGGCAAGAATTTCGGTTTTGCCGCACTGGTTGTTGTTGGCGATCAAAAAGGCCGTGTCGGCTTCGGCAAGGGCAAGGCCCGCGAAGTGCCGGAAGCAATCCGCAAAGCCACACAAGAAGCCAAACGCAATCTGGTTCGCGTTCCGCTTCGCGAAGGCCGCACGCTGCATCACGACGCCGCTGGGCGTTGGGGCGCTGGCAAGGTTGTCCTGCGGTCGGCGCCTCCGGGCACCGGCATCATCGCCGGCGGCCCAATGCGTGCAATTTTTGAAACGCTTGGCGTTCAGGATGTTGTTGCGAAGTCGCTCGGCTCCTCGAACCCGTACAACATGGTTCGGGCGACCGTCGACGCGCTGAAAAACCAGACCAGCCCGCGCACGATGGCGTCGAAGCGCGGCAAAAAGGTCTCTGATATTCTCGGCACGCGTGGCCGCGATGCCGAAGCTGCTGACGCAGCAGCCTAAAGGAGCGAACCCATGGCGAAGAAAACAGTGAAAGTGCGCCAGACCGGCAGTCCGGCTCGCCGCCCGCAGGTTCAGCGCGCGACGCTGATCGGGCTTGGCCTCAACAAGATTGGCCGCGAGCGCGAACTTGAGGATACGCCGTCCGTGCGCGGCATGATCAACAAAGTCTCGCACCTTGTGAAAGTGATCGAGGACTAGACAAAAGATTAACCGGGCGAATTTCCGTCCATCATAGCACCCGGAGACGGGCTTATTCAGGCGAGGCGGCTGTTTTCATAAAACATGTCGTCGCAAGTCGAGGTACATCATGAAACTCAACGAACTTTCCGATAATAAAGGCGCGCGCAAGAATCGTATGCGTGTTGGCCGAGGCATTGGCTCGGGCAAAGGCAAAACGGCTGGCCGCGGCGTTAAGGGGCAAAAGGCCCGTTCCGGCGTTACCGGTATTCGCGCTTATGAAGGCGGTCAGATGCCGCTTTACATGCGCTTGCCAAAACGCGGCTTTAACAAACCGAATCGTGTCGCTTATGCGGAAGTCAATATTGGCCGTCTTCAAACAGCGATTGACGCCGGCAAGCTCGACGCATCCAAGACCATAGACGTCAACACGCTGGTTGAGGCGGGCGTACTGCGCCGGGCCAAGCAAGGCGTGCGTCTGCTTGGCACAGGCGAGCTGAAAGCGAAGTTGAATCTGGTTGTTGCGCATGCTTCTGCGGGCGCAAAAGCTGCGGTCGAAAAGGCCGGCGGCACGGTAACGGTCGCTGCGGCGAGCGAGTAGGGCGGCTTCTCTCGGCCGGCGTTTGGCGCGGCGGGGGTTGTAGACATCGGTCCCAGCCGCCACATGGCCAAAGCGCCGGCAAAGCAGGGTGACGATTTCCACCTCGCTTGAGAGGATTTAACGACGCTCCGAATGTCGGGTTTAGGGGCAAGCTGAACAGGTAACTGGCTGATGACTTCTGCAGCGGAACAATTCGCGTCGAACATCAATTTTGCGTCCTTTGCGAAGGCGGAGGAGC